>JANOBO010000325.1:0-8563 GCA_031411695.1 Verrucomicrobiaceae bacterium | reverse complement strand
GGGTTCGATCCCCTCCCCGCGTACGTTTCCGCCAATTCAGGCTTCAAGCCATAAGGACGAACGCGCGTGGACAATCACGGCGGCTTTGGTGCGGACAAAGTTTCCTCCAGCAGCGAGACGGTGATCAATCCCTCCGTGCGCTGACAGGACCAGGGGCCGTGAACCTTCCATTCTTCGCTGGCGCGGCCTGCGATATTCTCGGACGCCTCCACGCTCATGCCTCTTCTGGCGATCAGGGTAAACCAGTCTGACGATTCTTTACCGAGTGGTGTGGTGCGAAACTCGATGAACCACATCTCACCTGCCCCCTCGGTGATCTGCACGGCGGATGCCCAGCCGATTGGCGGGCGCTGGATGAAAAGCTGCGTGAGTTCAATCGCAGGAATAAAGGCATGCTCCGCCGCCTTGAATGGCCAGTGCAATCGCGTGTTCACTTTTTTTCCGATCCAGGCGCGCAGGCTGCGTTCGCGGCGGGACTCCAAGATCATACCGATGGCGAGAACGGCGATGATCACGAGGATGATGATGAATGTTTTAGAAAGCATCGGAATGAATGACGCTGCCTGCGGGTTTCTGTACTTCGCTTTTCATTCGCAGCCATTCCAAGATTCCTCGGTCCGCTAAAGCGACACGCCTCGCTTCCACGGCAGGAAATCATCCTGACCGAGCGCGACGGCCTTTGGAATGTATTTGCCGCTTGCAGTGGCGATGGTGAGATCGAACAGCTCCTCGCCCATCGCCGCGATTGATTTGTCGCCTGTGATCACGGGGCCGGTGTCGAAGTCGATGAGGTCGGCCATGCGTGTGGCGAGGTTGGTGTTGGTTGAGATCTTGAGCGTGGGGCAGACGGGATTTCCCGTCGGCGTGCCGAGGCCGGTGGAGAAGAGGATCAGATTGCAACCGCCGCCAGCGAGCGCGGTGGTGGACTCGACGTCGTTGCCGGGTGTGCAGTAGAGCGAGAGGCCGCCGCGCTTTGTGATCGTCTCGGGATAGTCGATCACATCGACGATGGGCGCTGTGCCGCCCTTCTTCGCTGCGCCGGCGGATTTGATCGCGTCGGTGATGAGTCCGTCGCGGATGTTGCCGGGCGATGGATTGGCATCGAAGCCGGAGCCGCAGGATTTTGCCGCGCCCTCGTAAGCGCGCATGAGACGGACGAAATTATCGGCGATCTCCGCGCTCACGCAGCGGTCGCACAGGCTCTGCTCGATGCCACACAGCTCGGGAAACTCCGAGAGCACTGGCGCGCCGCCGAGCGCGACGAGCAGATCGGCGGCATGACCGATAACGGGATTTGCCGAGATGCCGGAGAAACCATCCGAGCCGCCGCACTCGACGCCCATGATGAGATCGCTGAGTGGCGATGGCTCGCGCGTTTGCTCGTTGGCCTTGGCGACGCCAACAAAGGTCGCCTTGATGGCGCGCTGCATCATGTCGCGCTCCGAAGCGCTCTTTTGCTGTTCGAAAATGTGCAGCGGCTTTTTGAAGTGCGCGTTCCGTTTTGCCAGCTCGCTTTCAAGAAGGCTGACCTGCGCGTGCTGACAGCCAAGACTGAGCACGGTAGCGCCGGCCACGTTGGGATGATTCACGTATCCGGCAAGGAGGCCGCACAAAGCCTCCGCATCCTGTCGCGTGCCGCCGCAGCCGAGGCCGTGCTCGAGAAACTTCACGCCATCGATGTTCGGAAACGGGCGCTCGCTTTTTGAGCGCGCGTCAGCTTCAAGCATCGCGGCTTCGATCTCTTCTGCGGACGCACCGCGCTGATGGAGCAAGAGGAGCTGCGCCGCGTATGCCTCATAGGGCGACGTTTTGCCGTAGCCGAGCGCGCGCACGAGCGCCTCACGCATGAAGGCGAGATTTCGGTTCTCGCAGAACACGAGCGGGATGACGACCCAATGATTTGCGGTGCCGGCGGGTCCATCGGGCCGCTTGAAACCATCGAAAGTCTGTGCGCGCCAACGCGAGACGTCGGGTGCGGTCCATGCGTGATCACGTTGCTTGCCACCGAACCCGTCGGTGTCGTGAACGAGGTTTCCGGTAGTGAGCAGGCAGCCCGCGCCGATGGCGGAATTTGCCCGGCCAACTGTCACGCCATACATCGTCACCCGATCACCCATGGCGAAATCTCGCGCGGCGAATTTTTGTTTGGCCGGGATGCGTTCGCTCACTGTCCATTGGCTCCCATTCGTCGAGACCTCGAGTCCAGGCTGGAGCTCCTGAAGAGCAACGATGGCGTCGTCACGGGGATCGATGCGCTGAATAAGGTGGCTGGTCATGCGCGGCAATGAATCGCTGGGAACGATCATCGCAAGAGGTAACGCTGCCCGCCCGATCTACCGCGCCAGCATCCCCATCAACTGACGCGCCTCGGCATGATCGGGGCGGATGTCGAGGGCGCGCTGCGTCGCGGCGATGGCCTCCGCCTTGCGGCCGAGCTGCGCGAGGATCGTGGCGCGCGCATACGGAATGCCGGCATCCGTCGGATCGGCTTCCTCACCTTTCGCGAGCGCGCCGATGGCCTCGTCAGTCTTGCCGAGCGAGTTTTTTGCGAGGCCCAAATTGTACCATGCACGGGCAAAACGTGGGTTTGCCTTCACCGCCGCCTCGAGCGCTGCGGTGGCCTTCGGGATGTCGCGCGCCTCGCTGAACGCGAGGCCGAGCTTGTAATGATAGTCAGCCTCGTTCGGCGCGAGCTTGATGGCATCCTGCAGCTTCTCGATGGCTCGCGTGGTATCGCCCGACATTGAGTGCATCATCGCCAGATCATGATGGAACGGCGGTGAGTTCGGATCCCAGCGGATGGCCGTCTCAATGTGCTTGATGGCAGCCGGCACATCGCCGCGCGCAAAACGAAACTGACCGAGCTGCATCTGGCCGCTGGGCTGGTCGGCATTCAGGTCGAGCATGTGCAGCAAATCCTTTCCTGCGGTGGATTGCAGGTCGAGATGCTCACGCAGCGTCCATGCTGCGGCGGCGCGCACGGACCGCACGGGATCATCCAGCAGGCTTTGCAGCGCCGCTGGCGTCCCTTCCAGCGCCCGCGCGGCCGACGCGCGCACCAGCGGGTCCGCGTGCTCGAGCAATCCGGCCACGGCGTTCGACACGACAGCCTCGTTCATCCACCGCTCGAGCAACAAGATCGCGCTGGCCTTCCAATGCGGAATCTCATCGCTGTCGAGAATGGCGAGCAGCTCATCACGCGCAGAAGCGTCTCCCAGCCGTGCCTTGGCAAAAGTCTGCGCGCGCGTGCGAGTGCGACGGTTCATTTTCTCGCCATGAGTTTTCTCGACCGCAGCGAGCGACCAGTCCGCATCCTTGTCAGTGTGGCAGCGGTTGCAGGCGTTGGGGATGTTGAACTGCTTGGTCAGCAGCGGGTCGGGAATGGTGAAGCCGTGATCGTGCCGCGAGTGGCGCTGCATATACACCGTCTGCGGCATGTGGCAGTTCACGCATTGGCTTCCGGTGCTGTCGGGCAGATGAAACGTGTGCGCCTCCGGCACGATGACCGGCGCGTTCGGAAACCCACCCGGCGTGTGGCATCTCATGCAGAGCTGATTGCCAGGAAGGATCGGTTTTGCGGCGTGCGGATCGTGGCAGTCCACGCAGCGCACTCCGGAGTGAAACATGCGGCTGCTGTGGAAGGAACTGAACTCGTAGTTCTCATCGCGCACCTGACCATCGGCATGATAGATGTCCGTGTGGTCCACGATGGTGAGTGAGTAATGATCGGCAAACAAATCGCCCGGCTTGAAGTCGCCCGTCAGCTCGCCGCGTCGCGCGTGACACGGCGCGCATGTGTCGATCATCTGGTCGCGCGTGAGCTTCGCGGTGGTCGGATCTTTCTGCGCACTGCCCTTGTACTTTTGCTGCCAGTCCACGTGCGGCTTCATCCCGCCGTGGCACGACTCGCAGCTCACGGTCATCTCGGCCATCGTCGTGTGGTAGCTGTCGGTGGGCGCGTCGTAGTTTTTCCGCACGCGCGTGTTGTGGCATGAGGCGCACATCTGGTTCCACCCCATGCCCCTGCCCGTCCAGTGCCCCCACTCGCCGGGCTTGCGGTCCTCATCGCCATACACGTTGAACCAGTCGCCTTTGTGTGGATCGAAGCAGGCCTCAAGCGTTTGCAAACGACCACCGGGACCCTCCACGAGAAACTGCCGCAGCGGATCGTGTCCGATGACGCGCCGCACGGGATAGACACCCTGTTTGAATCCGAATCCCAGCGACACCACCTCAAACGCATCGCCAGTTTTTCGCACTTCCGTCGTCTGGGTGCCGTGCTTGAAGCTTCGCGCTGGATCAAATGCGGCGCGGTCCATCGCATCACTTGGCACTCGCTCCGCCATGCCGTGATTCGACGCGGCCCATTTGTCGAACTCAACCGCGTGGCACGCCTTGCACGTGGCCGAGCCCGCGTAGGAGGCAAAGGCGACCTTCTCGTCTTCCATGACAAATGGCTTCGGCGGCGTCCGCTTCGGCTTGGGAACGGGCGTGTAGTTCCGCTCGGGCCAGAAGAGCCACACGCCAGAACCGAGCACGATGAATGCGAGCAGGGCCAAGGGCCAGCCGAGCGACATGGGCTTTGGCGCGGGGCTCGCTTCGTCGGGCTTTATCGGTTTGCTCATTCGTCGGGCGTGAAGTGCCGCGCCAGACTAGGCACCCAGCAAGACGGCGCAAGATCATTGCTCCCCGCGCTGTCGATTCCCTTGGCGGCGAGTGCACGCAGCGCCTTGAAGAGGTCCGCGATTTCGTTATGTAACGCCATGCCTTCCCCGACCGGTCAGCGCTGCACCTGGTGCCTCGGAAACGATCTCTACATCCGCTATCACGATGAGGAATGGGGCCGGCCGTCGCATGACGACCGCCATCTTTTTGAGATGCTCATCCTCGAAGGAGCGCAGGCCGGCCTGAGCTGGCTGACGATCTTGAAGAAGCGCGAGAACTACCGCCGAGCCTATGACGACTTTGATGTGAAACGAATCGCGCGCTATGGCGACGAAGACGTGGCCAGGCTCCTGGGTGATGATGGCATCGTGCGCAACCGGTTAAAGATCGCGGCGTCGATCCTCAACGCGAAGGCCACGCTCGACGCGCAGGCAGAGTTTGGCAGCCTCGACGCCTTTCTTTGGTCGTTCGTGAACCCCAAGAGCATCGACGGTCATAGGAAGACGATGAGCGAGGTGCCCGCACGGACTGCCGAATCTGACGCGATGAGCAAGGCTCTGCTGAAGCGCGGATTCAAGTTTGTGGGCTCGACGATCTGCTACGCGTTCATGCAGGCCGTCGGCATGGTGAACGATCACCTCGTGACGTGCCCGGGCTACAGACAAACGAAAGGATTGAGCGCTTTATGATTCAACGAACCTTTGCCCTTCTCGCCCTGCTTGCCACCACAGCTCTGGCGGAATTCCCTGCGCCTTACAACAGCGAGCCCGGGAATCCGGCACCCATGCCGCCTCAAGAGGCGCTGAAGGCATTGAAGCTGCCGGAAGGCTTCAAGGCCACGCTGTTTGCCTCGGAGCCTGATGTCCAGAATCCGGTTGCCATGGCCTGGGACTCACGCGGCAGGATGTGGGTGGCGGAGAACTACACGTATGCCGAGCGGGCGAAGCGTTTTGATTTGTCCCTCAATGACCGCGTGATCATCCTCGAGGACAAGGATTGGGATGGCAAAGCGGAGACGCGCACGGTTTTCACCGAGGATGTGCAGATGCTCACCAGTGTCGAGGTCGGGCGCGGCGGCGTGTGGCTGATGTGCCCGCCGCAGGTGTTGTTCATCCCCGATGCCGATGGCGATGACAAGCCGGACGGACCGCCGCAGGTGGTGCTCGACGGGTTCACAGTGGCGAAAGACAACTACCACAACTTTGCCAATGGCCTGCGCTTCGGTCCGGACGGCTGGCTCTACGGCCGCTGCGGTCACTCGTGTCCCGGTCGTCTCGGTGTGCCAGGCACCCCCGATGATCAGCGCGTGCCGATGAAGGGCGGCATCTGGCGCTTTCATCCCGAAAAGAAAATCGTCGAGGTCCTGACCCACGGCACGACGAATCCTTGGGGCCACGACTGGGATGCAAACGGTGAGATGTTTTTCATCAACACGGTCACCGGCCATCTCTGGCATCTGATGCACGGCGCGCATCTCATCGATTCCAACACGAGCAACCCGCTGATCTATGAGCGGCTCGACACCATTGCCGACCACTACCACTACGATCGCAGCGGAAACTGGGGCGACTCACGCGATGGCAAGGCGAACGCGTTTGGCGGGGGTCATGCACACATCGGCATGATGATCTACCAGGCCGATCAATGGCCCGAGCCCTATCGGAACAAGCTTTTCACCCTGAACATGCACGGGCGACGCGCGAATGTGGAGCGCCTCGAGCGCAGCGGAAGCGGCTACGTCGGCAAACACGAGCCCGATGTCTTTCTCAGCGACGACCCATGGTTCCGCGGCATCGAGATTAGCACGGGGCCCGACGGCAGCGGCTTCATCCTGGACTGGAGCGACACTGGAGAGTGTCACGAGTCCACTGGCGTGCATCGCACCAGCGGCCGCATTTTTCGCGTGAGCCATGGTGAGGCGGTGAAGCCGGTGAAGCCATTCGGCTGGCGCAAACCGTGGCCGACTGCGGATTTAGCATCTCCAGATGAACATGCGCGCGTGCTCGCCATCCGCAAAGCGGTTCAGTTCTGGCCCATCGATCTCATCACGGGCGCGCGACATCCGCAGGCGATCACGCAGATGAACGCGGAGCACCTGGAGACGTGGAAGACCCTGGTGCGGATGGCGCAGGGTGATTCATCGTCGCTGGTGCGCCTCAACATCGCGTCCGTCCTGCAACGAGCGCCGCTGTCGCATCGGGCGTCAATTGCCGCTGCTCTGGTGTCACACAGCGAGGATGCGGACGACATCAACCTGCCTTTGATGGTGTGGTTCGGCATCAGCCCGCTCGCAGAGGCAGACCCAAAGGCGCTGTTGCAGATTGCGAAGGCATGCACGTGGCCGAAGACGCTGCGCTTCATCTCGCGCAGTCTCGCCACCAAGCCCGATGCGCTGGACGAACTTCTCGCACAAACCGAGACGGCGCAGCTCACGACCGTGCTCGAAGGCATGGCGGACGCGTTCAAGGGCCTGCGCAAAGTGCGGAAGCCCGCAGCGTGGGATCGCATCGCCAAGTCGCACGCGAATCCTGACGTCATCCGCGATCTCAGCATTCTCTTCGGAGATGGTCGCGCGCTCGATGACGTGAAGAAGATCGCACGTGACGACAAGGCGGACCTCGGCGCGCGCGAGACGGCGCTCAAGACCCTGATCGAGAACCGCCCGCCGGATTTGCGGGAGATCTGCCTGAGCCTGCTCGAAGCGCGGACCCTGAACACGACGGCCGTTCGCGGCCTCGCGCTGTTTGATGATCCCGACATCGGGACCCGGCTCGCCGCGAACTATCGCAAGTTTTCCGCGTCGGAACGTCCGGCGGTGATCGACACGCTGGTGTCGCGTCCTCCATTCGCAAAGGCGCTGCTCAAGGAGATCGGTGCCGGAAGAATTCCACGCGCCGATGTCAGCGCGTTTCATGCGCGGCAGATCCGCTCACTTAATGATGAAGCGCTCTCCAGACAGCTCGCCGAAGCGTGGGGAGAGATTCGAGAGTCGGCGGGCGACAAGAAGGAGCTGATCAGCAAGTTGAAGGCACAGCTCACCACGCCCGCACTGGCCAAGGCAAACCTGAGCCAAGGTCGCGTATTCTTCACAGCGCTGTGCTCTGCATGTCACATGCTTTACGGCGCGGGCGGGAAGATCGGACCTGATCTCACGGGATCGGGGCGCGCGAATCTCGATTACCTTTTGGAGAACATGGTTGACCCCAGCGGAGTGGTCAGCGCGGACCACCGGATGACGGTGATCAATCTCGAAGACGGACGTGTGCTCAGCGGGATCGTCGGCGCGCAGACCGATCGCACGCTGACGATGCGACAGCTCACGGGTGAGACGACCGTGGAGAAGAGAGAGATCACCAAGCAGGAGGTCGCGCAAATTTCCATGATGCCGGAGGGCCTGCTGCTCGCGCTCCAGCCGGACCAAGTCCGCGACTTGATCGCCTATCTGATGCACCCGAGCCAGGTGCCGATGCCGCCGGCATCGCGCTGAGCTAAACCGGACGGCGCGCCAGCGCGGCGCGCACCATGAGCGCCTCGCCGACATTCTCGGCAGTGAGCAGGCCGACGAGCCGACCCGTGGACAGATCGATCACCGGCAGCGCGGGACAAGCGGACGCGCTGAGGCGGTCCATCACATCAGAGAGACGATCAGACGGCGAGAGCGCGTCCTCGCAGGTCTCGATCACACGCTCGGCCGGGTAATCCGGCCCGTGCGCGGCAAGCGCTGAGATGAGCGCCTTGCGGCTCAAGATGCCCTTCATGCCACCGCGCTCGTCGAGCAGCGGAAAGTCGTGCTGCGCTCCGGCGAGCAAGCGAGCCACCGCATGCCTCAATGAGTCACTCGCGCTGAGGGTGTGGAACTCGGTGAGCATGGCGTCGCGCACGAGGAGATCACGCGTCG
>JANOBO010000324.1:0-7613 GCA_031411695.1 Verrucomicrobiaceae bacterium | reverse complement strand
CTCGTCGAGGCCGCGTTCGCGCTTCCGATGAAGCTAGTGCGCCACGAAGCGACGAAGCTGCTGCCCGCCCGCGTGAACAACATCACCTTCACCTCGGTGATCTCCGACAGCGGCACGATGCTGACTCAGGTGCGTCTCGAGATGCTGCCGGGCGACAAGCGGCTGCTGCATCTCACCTTGCCGAAGGACGCGAAGTTCTGGTTCGCCTTCGTGAATCAAAACGGCGTGTGGCCGTGGCGCGAGGGCGACCAGATTCTGCTTCCGCTCGAGGAGCAATCGCGAACCGGTGAAGCGATCGCGGTGTCCCTCTTCTACAGCAGCCAGATCGGCAAACCCGGCAGTTCGGAACTCGATCTGCAACTGCTCGCCCCGAAGTTCGACCTGCCGCTGGAGAACATCACCTGGAACGTTTACCTCAACGAAAGGTGGAAGCTCAGGAAGTGGACCGGCTCGCTGCAACTGCAGAACGAGCAGATCGTCTCCCGCGCCGCCGCCGTCGATGTGCAGATGTATCTCCAGGGCGAAGCAAGCCAGCAGCGCGAGAAAACCAAGGCCGCCGAAGAAATGCTCGCCCTCGGCAACACCCAACTCCAGCAAGGCAACCCGCAGCAAGCTCGCCGTGCGTTCGAGTCCGCCTACGGCCTGAGCCAGCACGACAACGCCTTCAACGAAGACGCTCGTGTCCAACTCCACAACCTCAAGCTCCAGCAAGCCGTCGTCGGTCTCAATACGTTGAACTCCGCCGTCACCAGTGAGCCCGACGCGCTGACCGGCAAACTGCGCGCTGGGGGGGGTAAGGACGCGAACTACACCCAGCAGGAAGCCAAACAAATCATGGACCGCAACCCGTCCGATGAAAACGCCGCGCTGATGCGCTGCGCCGAGCGCCTCATTCAGCAACAGGACGCCGCGGTCACGAATCCCGCCGCGATCCAGGCAAACATCCCCGAACAAGGCCGCCTGCTAACGTTCAGCCGGGCCGTCGCGGTGGACCATTGGGCCGACCTGCAGATCGGCCTCGAAGCGAAGGCCGTCGCGGCTGCGTCGGGATTCAAACGCCTCATGATCCTCGCCGGTATCGGGCTCATCCTGGCACTGCTGACCGTGTCCGCCGGAAGTTTCGCCCGGAAGGTGCCGATAGCCAGGCAGTCGTAGGTTCACGCGATTGCGACCTCAGCCACGATTGGGAAATGATCGGAAGCGAGAGCGGCGAGCGGCGTCCTCGGGCACTCCGCGAGTTGCACGCGCACGTCCGGGCTGACGAGGATGTAATCGAGACACAAGATCGGCCACCGGGTGGGGAACGTCCGGGGATGCGGCCGCAAGCGCTGCGTGAAAACGTCGCGCAGCAGTTCCCCGAGGATTTTGTGAACCATCGATGCTGGGCGTGAGTTGAAGTCGCCGCAAATCACGACGGGCGCCCTTGCCAGAGCGGGCACGATCCATTCGCTGACCAACGCGCGCGCTTGGAGTCGCCGCTCACCGTGGCCCAAGCCGAGGTGAGTATTGATGATCTGCCAGGCGTGACCGCTCACCGTGACCTCGATCCAGATGGCCCCGCGCGATTCGCGGGGCAGCGGTCGGGGAACCTCGGGAAGGGAGCCGGCGCGCACC
This sequence comes from Verrucomicrobiaceae bacterium, assembly GCA_031411695.1. GTDB lineage: Bacteria > Verrucomicrobiota > Verrucomicrobiia > Verrucomicrobiales > Verrucomicrobiaceae > JAIBCL01. Next base: position 5,999 of record JANOBO010000324.1, on the reverse strand, counting down.
AGCGTGAAAGGCGTCTTGCTCAGGATGGTATCGCCGTAGCGGCCGGTGATTTCCTGGATGGTCGCGTTGAAGTGGAATTGCATCGCGAGGATCCGCGCGATCTCCGCGGCCTGATCCATCGCGCCGGTGCGGACGCGCTCCACATCGAGTTCCTGGAGACAAACGACATCGGCATCCATTTCGGCAATGACCGCGGCGATGCGCTCCGGCGCACAACGGCCATCGACGCCGATGCAGCTATGGACGTTGTAGGTGGCGACGCGCACGCCTCCATTTCGCGGCGCGAATGCCCGGCGGGTGTGTGCGCGAGTGCCTGCGCCTGGTTTCACCCATCTGGGCAGGAATGCAGATGCGATAGCATATTGCCGCCCCGATTTTCATGAGCAAAACGCCATCCCCCAAACGCACCCGCTGGCGCATCGTCTGGATCGTGCTTGTGAGCCTTGTCGTGGTGCTGTTGGCGGTGGCGGCGTTCGGCATCGTCTTTCTCAAGCGTTCGGTAGTTGATTATCGATCCGAGCACGATTTCTCGACCCGCGATCCCGCCTTTTTTGGGTCCGCGCACGCCTTGGCGGACCCGCTGCCGCTGGAGGGTAATGCGATCCAACTGCTCCACAATGGCGACCAGATTTTCCCCGCGATGCTCGAAGCGATCCGCGGAGCCAAAGCGAGCGTGAACTTCGAGGCGTTCCTCTTCAATTCGGACGCAGTCGGTCAGCAGTTTCGCGATGCTCTGTGCGAACGGGCGCGCGCCGGCGTGCGCGTGCGGGTGTTGCTCGATGGCATCGGCTCCAGCTCGGAGTTTTCCGAGGAGGACGAGACGGCCTTTCGCCAGGCGGGATGCACTTTCGCCTACTACCATCACGCGCATTCGTGGCGGGTGGATAAATTGAACCGCCGGACGCATCGGCGCATCCTCGTAGTGGATGGGAAAGTGGGCTTCACCGGCGGCGCGGGCTTCGCCCGGCATTGGGCGGGAAATGCGGATTCGCCAGAGCATTGGCGCGACGTGCATGCCCGGCTGGAGGGCCCGATTGTCGCCAAGCTGCAGGGCGCCTTTCAGCAGCACTGGGTGCGGGAAACGGGCGAGACGATCAGCGGTGCGGCGGAGTTTCCACCGCTCCCGCCCGCGGGCAAGTTGCGGACCCAGCTCATCGCGTCCCATTCGTTCTCGGTCTCCCCGGTCTCCCTCGTCCAAGCGGTTGCATTCGCCTCCGCGGAAAAGACCATCTTTATCACCAACGCCTACTGCGCGCCGAGCCACAATCAGGTCGATCTGCTCGTTGCCGCCGCCGCGCGCGGCGTGGATGTGCGATTGCTCGTGCCGGGCCAGCATAACGATCAACCGATGACCAAATCCGCAGGCCGCGGTGCCTTCGGCGATCTGCTCAAGGGCGGCGTGAAGATGTTCGAGTATGAGCCGACCATGCTGCACGCGAAGACGATCGTCGTGGACGGAATCTTTTCGGTCTTCGGCTCATCAAATTTCGATTCCCGTTCGGCGCAGATCAACGAGGAACTCGACATCACGGTCTATGACGAAAGCTTCGGCGCGGAGATGGACACCGTCTTCCAGCGCGATCTGCAAAGGGCGAAGCCGTATCGTCTGGAGGATTTCAAAAAGCGCTCAGTGTGGGAGCGCTTCTCGGAGTGGCTCGTGGCCCCGCTCGCGCCTCTGCTCTAGCTGTCGTTCGGGGGAAGGTGAGCTGCAAAAGCGTTGATGTAGGAGCGTTCGGAAGTTAGTTGCCGGATGGCGACGGCTACGAACTCATGCGCGCCATCCGCGCGCGGCGAATTGTGCCGGGCATCGCGATGTGCGGCTATGGCATGGATGACGACTTGCGGCGAAGCCGGGAGGCCGGCTTCACGGAGCGCCTCGTCAAGCCAGTCGATGTGCCGCGGCTGATCGCCGCCATTCGCCGGGTCACGGAGCTCCGCGAGTGAGGCTCGTGCACCTCGCTCTCGCACTCCCAGCTCGTCGTCCCGCCTCGCAGCTGGCGTTGCTTTCAAAGTCCACCGTCCACCGCTTCCGGCAGTTTCGTCGCAAGGCGGGCAATCGCCTGCTGCAAGGCGGCGAACTCCACGGGCTTGGTGAGATGGTCGGAAAATCCGGCTTCCCGGCTGCGAGCGAGATCGTCTTCCATGCCGAACCCGCTCATGGCGATGGCTGGCGGACGTTCGCCCCGCTGCTCCTTGACGCGCTCCAGTAAGTCGGTGCCGCGACCGTCGGGGAGGCCGATGTCGGAGATGAGCATGTCGAAGTCGAAATTACGCGCGACCTCCAGGGCTTGAGCAATACTGGCCGCGGTCCGGACGACGTAGCCGCGCCGGGAGAGCAGGCGCTGCAAGGTGTCGAGCGTATCGTGATGGTCCTCGACCACGAGCAAGCGCAGTCCTGCACGGGAGGGAAGGTGCTGCTCGCGAGTGATTGCTGGCCCGGTCGCCGGGGAGACGCAGGGCAGGTGGATGACAAAGCTGGCGCCGCGATTAAGCCCGTCGCTCTGCGCCGCGATTTCACCGCCATGCATCTCGACCAGGGCCTTGCAGATCGCGAGGCCCAGCCCGAGACCCGAGTGAGTATGGCGCGCGCCCTGTTCGAAAGCCCCAAAGATTCGCTCCAGCTTGTCCGGTGCGATCCCGACCCCGTGATCTGCGATCTCGATGGAAATGCCATTATCAGCGGCGAAGGTGCGCACTTCCACCGCGCTGTCTTCCGGGCTGAACTTTGCGGCATTGGCGAGCAGGTTCCAGAATACCTGCTGCAAGCGGGCCGGATCGCCGCGCACGTGCGTCTGGAGCGCGTCCAACTTCACCTCCACGCGCACGCGCCGTGTTTCCAAATCGGGGCGGCAGATTTCCACGGCGTGCCGCAGCACCTCGTGGATATCGACGGGCTGAAGTTCGAGGCGCAGCTTGCCGTTGCGAATCCGCGCGACGTCGAGCAAGTCGTCGATCAACCGCGCTTCGAGCCGCACGTTGCGCCGGATGGTGTCGATGTGTTCCCGCTGAGAAGGGCGACATTCGCCTTCCTCCAGCAGCGTAACCGCGTGGACGATGGGCGAAAGCGGCGTGCGCAGTTCATGGGACAGCATGGCGAGGAAACGGTCCTTCGCCGCGTTTGCCTCTTCGGCCTCCGCCTGCGCCGACTCGGCGCGGATGCGGCGTTCGCGCTCCTCGGCCTCGCGCTCCAGCGCCTCATTGCGCGCGGCGAGTTCCATGTTCGCGACGCGCAGAGCCTCCTCCGCGGCCTGCGCAGTGCGGTTCATCTCTGCGAGCGCGTGTGTCTTCCTGAAGAGATCGACGAAGACATTCACCTTTGAGCGCAGCACCACCGGGTTGATCGGCTTGGTCAGGTAATCGACCGCACCAGCATCATAGCCGAGCACCGCGTGTTCATCCTCGCGGTAGTGCGCGGGGAGAAAAATGATCGGGATGTGCTGGGTGCGCCGTCGTTGCTTGATCATCCTGGCCAGCTCGATGCCGCTCATGTCGGGCATCTGCACGTCGAGCACGATGGCGGCAAAATCCCCGTTCATGAGTGCGAGCAAAGCCTCCGCCCCGGTCTGCGCTTTGATCAGCCGGAAGCTCGCGGTCTCGAGCACGCTCTCCAAGGCCAGGAGATTCCTGGAGTCGTCATCGACGACGAGCACCGCCGGCGGATCCTCTTCCTGACTGGCGGTAGGAGCAGTCATGTTGGCGATTGTTACCGGTGCAACCACACGCGGAGCAGCGAGAGCAATTGATCGGTGTCCACCGGCTTGGCGATGTAATCGCTGGCGCCCGCCTCCAGGCATTTCTCCCGGTCGCCTTTCATCGCCTTGGCGGTGAGCGCGAGGATGGGGAGGTTGCGGAACTCCGGCTGCTGCCGGATCTCGCGCATCGTCTCGTAGCCATCCATCTCCGGCATCATGATGTCCATCAGCACGATCGCGAGATCGTCGTGCGTCTTGATCAAGTCGATGGCTTGCCGTCCGTTCGTCGCGCTAAGAATTTCCATGTCCTGATTTTCGAGCACGGTCGAGAGCGCGAAAATATTCCGCGCATCGTCGTCCACGATCAGCACTTTGCACCCGCGGAGCACTTCGCTCGTGCTGTGCAGTCGTTCCAGCATCTGTTGTTTTCCCGCGGGCAGATCGGCGAGCACGCGGTGTAAGAACAGCGCGGTCTCATCGAGCAGTCGCTCGGGTGACTGCACGTCTTTCAGTACGATGCTCTTCGCCATCGTGCGCAGCCGCGATTCCTCCTCCGCGGACAAATCTTTGCCCGTGAACACGACGACCGGCACATCGCGCAGGCTCGGTTCACCATGGAGGCGGCCGAGCAAATCGAAACCGGTCATATCGGGCAGACGAAGGTCGAGCACACAGCAGTCAAAGGTCCGGTCGAGCAGGGTTTGGAAAGCTTCCTCCCCGGTCGACACGGTCGTAATCTCGATGTCGTCATGACCGAGCAATTCCACGATGCTCTGTCGCTCAGTGTCGTTGTCTTCGACCACGAGCAGGCGTTTGGTGCGGGGCGCGACGAATGTTTTGATTCGATCAAACGCACTCTCCAAATCCTCCGTCGTCGCCGGTTTCACGAGATAGGAAAAGGCACCGCGCGAAAGGCCGTGGCTGCGCTCTTCCTCCATGGTGATGATCTGGACGGGGATGTGCCGCGTCTCCGGGGCGAGTTTGAGATTGTTCAGCACCGTCCAGCCGAGCATGTCAGGCAGGAAAATATCGAGCGTGATTGCCGTGGGCCGGTATTGCCGCGCGAGCGTCAACGCCTCATGTCCGCGGGTTGCCACCAGACCCTTGAAGCCCTTGTCGCGCGCCAACCCGAGCAGCACGCGCGCATAATGCGGATCGTCTTCGACGATCAATGCCGCCAGATCGCCGGGCTCTACATTGTCGCGGTCGTCTTCGATGCGTTCATCCCGCGCGACGGCCACCGGCAGAGCGATGGAAGGCTGGCCGCGTCCTTTGATCGCGCCCACGGGGCTCGTCGCCGTGGCCGCGGGCCCGCCATAAACGAGCGGCAGATACAGGGTGAAGGTGCTGCCTTCGTTCGGCGTGCTGGAGAGGCGGATTTCGCCCCCGAGCAGCGAGGCCAGTTCGCGAGAGATGGCGAGGCCGAGGCCGGTGCCGCCGTATTTGCGCGAGGTGCCGGCATCGGCCTGCTGGAATGCCTCGAAGATCAGCCGCTGCTTCTCCGGGGCGATGCCGATGCCCGTGTCGGTGATCGCCAGGGCGATGACAGCGCCGGCGCGGTTCAAGCTCGGATGTTCAGCGCTCCACCCGCCTTCCGCGATCTTCACGTTCATTCGGACCTGTCCGGCGGCCGTGAATTTGAAGGCGTTCGAGAGCAGGTTCTTGATGATCTGCTGAAGACGCTTCGAGTCGCTGGTGAACGCCTTCGGCAGGCTCGGGTCGAACTCCAGAACGAACGGCAGATTCTTGCTCTCGGCGATGTGGCGGAAGCTGCGCTCCGCCGATTCCTTCAGCGAAGTGAAGCTGATTTCCTCGGCATCGACCGTGACCGTGCCGGACTCGATTTTGGAGAGATCGAGAATGTCGTTGATGAGATTGAGCAGATCGGATCCGGCGGAGTGAATGTTGCGCGCGAACTCGACCTGTTTCGGATTCAGATTTCCGGCGGTATTCTCCCCGAGTTGCTGACCGAGAATCAGGATCGAATTCAGCGGCGTGCGCAACTCGTGCGACATGTTGGCGAGGAATTCGGATTTGTATTTGGAGGTGAGCGCGAGTTCCGCCGCCTTCTCCTCCAAAGCTCGACGGGCGTGCTCGATTTCCTTGTTCTTGCGTTCGACCTCGGCGTTTTGTTCGGCAAGTTCCTGAGCCTTTTGCTCCAGTTCCTCGTTGGTCTGCTGGAGTTCTTTTTGCCCCGATTGCAGCTCGGCGGTGAGCTGCTGGCTTTGTTGCAGCAAACCTTCCGTGCGCATCGTCGCCTCGATGGTGTTGAGTACGACGCCGATGGATTGGGTAAGCTGTTCGAGG
>JANOBO010000323.1:0-3432 GCA_031411695.1 Verrucomicrobiaceae bacterium | reverse complement strand
CGTAGATGGCCTTTTCCTTCTCGATGTGTGTGTTGATGAGCGCGTTGATGCCGGCGTGGCCGCGATAGGTGAGGAAGACACGGCCCGACAAGGAGGACGACCGCACGCGGCTGGTGGACACCCTCAGCGCAAACACCGGCCCCATCTTCCTCACCTATCGCGGCCACGCCGGCATCAACGCGCTCATCAACACACACATCGAGAAGGAAAAGGCCATCTACGACCTCACCGCGCCCGATGGCGTGCGGCACCAGGTGTGGCGCCTGCCGCCGGGGAAGTGTGTGTCCATCACCTCCATCTTTGAGAGTGACGTCCCGTGCGCCTACGTCGCCGACGGGCACCACCGCGCCGCCAGCGCCTTCCGCGTCGGCAAGAAGCGCCGCGACGCCAATCCGCAGCACGACGGCAGCGAGGATTACAATTGGTTTCTCAGCGTCTTGTTTCCCGGCAACGAGCTGAAGATCCTCCCCTACAACCGCGCCGTGAAGGATCTGAACTGCCTCAGCCGCGAAGAATTCCTCACCAAGGTCAGCGCCGTCTTCACCGTCGAGCCCACCACGCAAAAGGAACCGCGCGAGCCGGGCACATGCGGCATGTACCTCAAGGGCCAGTGGTATCGCCTGCAATGGCCGCCCTCCACCAGCGCCAGCCCCATCGACCAGCTCGACGTCAGCATTCTTCAAGACCGCCTGCTGAAGCCCCTCCTCGCCATCGATGACCCGCGCACCAGCAAGCGCATCGACTTCATCGGCGGCATCCGCGGCACCGCCGAGCTCGAGAAGCTGGTGGACAGCCGCCAGTTCGCCGTCGCCTTCTCCATGCGCGCCACCAGCGTGGATCAACTCATGGCCATCAGCGATGCCGGCCAGATCATGCCGCCGAAGAGCACCTGGTTCGAGCCGAAGCTGCGCAGCGGCTTGTTCATCCACACGTTTTAGGCAGCCTGCGCCTTAGGGTCGCACTGAGGCAGACTCCGTGCTGAGGGCGATGCGCGAATCTTGATTTGGAGACCCGCCGTGAGCATCATCCACAATGTCGGATCATTTTCTCACCTCAATGATCCGATGGCCTGCCGAGAGTTCGCGTAGCACATCGGGCCACATCGGAGCAAACCATGCAATCAGGAGGCGTTTTGTACTGTTGCCGATGCGCAGCCAGACGATCTGCGGTGCCGCGCGACTGTTCAAGGCCCGCTCTGGAAAGTCTTCATCCTTGGTGACGATGATCCAGCCCTCCCGTATGGCGAAATCCCAGATGGCCGTATCGTCCGCTTCGCGCAGGCCGACTTCACGCACAGCGCGGGCTTCGTGACCTTGCGCTTCGAGAAACCGGGCAAGGGCGGGAGGCAACTGTGCGTCCACCAGAAAGCGCATGTCAGGCGGTCACAAGCACGGGATGATCGAAATAACGTGCCGCATAGGCCAGACAGGCTCGGATGTCCTCTGCTTCGAGATCAGGATAGTCTTCGAGAATTTCCGCCTCTGGCGCGCCTTCGGCCAGCATGTCGAGCACATCCTTCACCCGGATGCGCATTCCCCGGATGCAGGGGCGTCCGCCGCATTGGTTTGGATTGATGGTGATCCGATTCACCCCACAAGCCTAGCGCATCGATTCCAGTTTGCATTCTTCATTTCGCCTGCGATCAAGCCAATGCCAGTTCGCCGTCGCCTTCTCCATGCGCGCCACCAGCGTGGATCAGCTCATGGCCATCAGCGATGCCGGCCAGATCATGCCGCCGAAGAGCACATGGTTCGAGCCGAAGCTGCGCAGCGGCTTGTTCATCCACACGTTTTAGCAGCCGGTGTGAGGCGGTGGGTTGCCCGCACTCCCGCCCACTCGCAGAAGAAAGGCAACATCCAATCCGGGTGCGAGGGGCGAAACGTCGGTGAGCAAGGTCGCTTCTTTTTCCCCTGGCGCTTCACGACGCCAGAACCCCCTGTAAAGGGAACCGGAAGTCGGCCTTGCTTCTAAATCTTCTGACGACGCCCAGCTACCCATGACGCGCGAGGAACTGCGACACTGCGAGGGATTCACCGTCGAACACACGCTCGAGGGACGCGAGGCCATCGCGCGATTGTCGCTCATCACCAGCCCCGAAGGTCCGGCGCTCATCGAGCCCCGCGCGAAGGACGGTTCGTGGAGTGGGGCGCGGTTTCCACCCATGATCTTGAGCGATGCGGAAATCGAGTCACTGCGACCGAACGGTGACGGTGTTTTGTCGTCCACCATCCGCGTGAGCATGGAGATTCCCGGCGACCGCCTCTACGAGTATCCCGATCCGCGCACGCCGCAGTCTGAAGGGTGACCCTGATTCACGCGGGCGCCCCGCCGGCTGAAGTGCGGTTTGCATTCTCCACCGTCCTGATATGCAGTGCGGCCTGCCATGACAAACACTCTTGCGGGACAAACCATCGGCTTCGTCGGACTCGGCAACATGGGGCGCGCCAATGCGCGGCACCTGCACCTCGCGGGCGCGGAGGTCATCGTGTGGAATCGCAGTGATGCACCCGCCGCCGCTGCGGTCGCGCTCGGCATGCAGCGCGCCGCATCGCTGCCGGAGCTGGCCAGCCGCGTCGGCGCCGGGATCATCTGCATCAACCTGACGGCTACAGACGTCGTCGAGCGCGTCGTGTTTGGCCCGGGCGGCCTTGCGGAAGGGCTCCACCCCGGCGCGCTCATCATCGACTTCGGCACCACCGGCGTGCCGGAGACAAAGGAATTCGCCACCCGAGTGCCGTGGCTGGATGCGCCCGTGTCGGGCGGCCAAGTCGGCGCGGAAGCCGCCAGCCTCACCATCATGGCCGGCGGCGCGCCGGAGGCATTTGCGCGCGCGCTGCCGGTGCTGCGTGTGGTGGGCGGAAACATCACGCACATGGGCGCTAGCGGAGCCGGGCAGGTGACGAAGCTGGCCAATCAGCTCATCGTGGCGCAGACCATCGATGCCGTGGCGCAGGCGCTGCGCATGGCGGAGCTGGCCGGGGTCGATTCCGCGCTCGTGCGGGAGGCGCTGCTCGGCGGCTTTGCCGAGAGCCGGATCTTGAATCTGCACGGGGACCGCATGGTGCGGCGCGACTTTGCTCCTGGCGGCCGCTCCACGCTCCAGCTGAAGGATGTCCGCCTCATCTGCGCGCTGGCGGAGTCGCTTGGGTTCCAGTCTGCCACGCTCACGAACTGCCGGGCGCAGTGGGAGCGCTTCGTGAATGAACTGGGCGGTGGGGAGCTGGATCACTCCGCGCTGTTCCGCCTGTACGAGATGCAGTCGTCGGCAGGCGGCGGGCAGGGGAGTGATGAGGCGGCGAGACCGCATTAGCAGCCGAAGGGGTCCAAGCGTGAGCGCCCGAGAAGGCGCGTCGGCTGCTGATGTTCGGCACGTTCAGGATGTCTCCACCCGTCAGGTGCTGGTGCGCGGGGCTGGTTGAGATGGCGCGGCGG
>JANOBO010000322.1:0-36799 GCA_031411695.1 Verrucomicrobiaceae bacterium | reverse complement strand
CTGCCCGTCCGCGAGCGCGAGCGTACCGTCTATGTTCCGTATGAGGAGCTCGAAAAGGTTTTCCAGGACGGCGGTCGCGGAGTGTTTCTGCCGTATCGCGAGTTTCTCGATCTGTGGAATGAACTCTCCCTCAAACGCGAGGAGCACGACAAGCCTCCGACCGCTGGTGTCGTCTCGCGCGCCGAATACACAGGCCGAGTGGAGGGAGCAACGCTGACGCTGGATGCCAAGATCAGCATCGAGTCGTTCCAGAAAAGCTGGATCACACTTCCGCTCGGCGCCGCCGACATGGCGGGCATCGGCGAGGCGCAGACGGGCAAGGCCGTGCTGCAGTCCGACAAAGACGGCGTGAAAATCTTGCTGCCAGAGAAAGGCGTCTATGAACTCTCGCTGAAGCTCTTCGCGCCAGTCACGCAGGTGAACGGGAAATCCAAAGTGAAGCTCTCGCTGCCCCGCGCCGCTGTTTCGAAACTCACCGCGACGATTCCCGGCGAAGGACTCGAGTTTGAAGTCGCTCCCGCCGCTGCCTTCACCTCGCGCGCGGGTGCGGCGGGGCAGACCGAGCTTTCATTCTTCTTCGGCGCGGGTGCGTCGCATGAAATCTCGTGGGGTGCTCCGCAAGGTGCCACGCAGCTCACGCCGTTGTTGCTTGCCGACACGAAGCTCGATGTTTCCATCGGCGCAGGCTCCATCGCCACGAGCGCGGCGATCACTTACCGCATCATGCGCGCGCCCGTCAGCGCGTTCCGCATCAGTTTGCCGAAGGGCCAGGAAGTTCTCGGGGTCACGGGCGAGGACATCAAGGAGTGGAAGCTGGAGGCGGGTGCGGAACGCCAGGTGCTCGTCGTCACGCCGAACAAGCCGGTGAAGGAAAAGTACGCGCTCGCACTGTCGCTCGAGTCACCCATCGCCAAGCTGCCCGCGGAAGTGGCCGTGCCCGACATCGTGATCGAAGGCGCATCGTATGCGCGCGGCGCCGCCAGCGTGCAGACGGAATCGCAGTTCGACGCGACGGCAAAGACGCTCGACAGCGTCGTGCGCGCAAACACACCCGGCACCGCAGCCAATGGCATGATCAACGTCGGCAGCTTCCGTGTGCTGAAGCAACCGTACCAACTCCTGCTCGATGTGACCGAAGCGAAACCTCAGGTCGAGGTGAACAGCATGACAAAGCTGGATGTGCAACGCGATGCCGTGAAGGTCGAGGTCTCGTTCGACTATTTGGTGCGTCGCGTCGGAATCTTCGACGTGCAGATCACACTGCCAGGCAATCTCTCGGTCACGTCAGTCACCGGCGATGGCATCGGCGAGTGGAATGTCATCGGCACGACCACCGGACTTCCCGCCGGCGGCGCGCCGGGATCGCAGGCGCTCACGGTGAAGCTGCAAAAGCAAACGACGGGCGCATTCAAGGTCAACGTCACTGGCCGTCAGTCGCGGGCACAACCGGCGGATGATCTCATGGTGCCCGTTTTCTCCCCGCAGACCGTGAACCGCCACGAAGCCAAGGTCGGCATCAGTTTGCACTCCAGCCTGGAGACCAACACCAAGGACATCGGCGGCTTTCAGCAGGAAGACGTCAGCGCGCTCGGTGCTCCGGCAAAAAGCAGCGGCTCGGCTGCGACGCTCGCCTTCCGTTACCGCGATGCCGTGAAGCCCGCTGTGCTCGGATTCAAGAGCCGCGATCCGCAGGTCAGCGTCGAGGTGCTCACGCTCGTCGAGGCGAAAGAGCAATCGACGCGCCACCAGTGGACGCTCGCCTTTGATGTCGCCTACGCTGCGGTGGATCGTTTCGTTTTGGCCGTGCCGAAAGCCGTGGCGAATGAAGTGCGCCTCATTGATCCGCAGGTGAAGGAGACGAACAAAGCCTTCACTCCCGATCCCGCAAAAATCAAAAACGCCGACACGACGAACAACGTCTATTGGGAAGTCGTGCTGCGCAGCGAGAAGATGGGCGCGTTTCAGCTTGCGCTCAGTCACGAGAAGCAAGGCGCGCTCGAAGCGGGCAAGACCGGCAAGGTCGAGCTGCTGCAGCTTCACGTGCCCGGCGCGTTTCAAGAGACGGGCCAGGTGGCGGTCATCAAAGATGACAGCCTCGAGATCCGAAACTCGCAGCCCGAAAATCTTGAGGAGATCGACTCGCGCGAGCTGCACGCGGCTATCCAGCGGCCCGGCGTGTTTCTCGCCTTCAAATATCGCGCGCTGCCCACGAAACTGTCCGTCGAGGTCGCAAAGAACGATTACTTCAAAGTACCGCAGGCCGTGGTCACGCACGCGGATCTCACCACCGCCGTCGCCACCGACAAGGCGCAATCAACCGAGGTGATCTATTGGGTGAAGAACATCGACCTGCAGTTCCTCGTCGTGACCTTGCCGAAAGGCGCGAAGCTACAGAGCGACATCATCGTCGGAAGCGAGGCACAGCAGCCGATGCGACGCGAGGGAAGCGATGATTTGCTCGTGCGTCTGCCATCCGGCTCCGCCAACAGCCGCACCGCGTTTCCGGTCCGCTTCGTCTATGAAATGCCGAGCGCAAAGCCTGGCGAGAAGCTCGACACCTTTGGTTCATTCGCCATCGAGCCGCCGAGTGTGGGGGATGTTAAGGTCTTCGAGACGCGCCATCGCTTGTTCTTGCCTGAGGCCTGGCATTACACGCAGTTCGACGGACCGCTCACGCAGGCGGCGCGGGAGCGCGGCTGGCTGCGCGTGCGCCGCATGATCGACCCGCTCATCCCCGCCTTCGGACCACAGGCCGCGCGCACGAATGATTCGACGTGGAGCAGCCCGCCTGAGGTCGCGGGCGAAGTGAAGTCGCTTTTCGATTTCCTAGTGCCCACGCAAGGCCATCAGGAAACGCTGCGCCGCCTCGGCCCGCCCGCGACGATCACCGCGAGCTTTCGCTCGAAGCAGCTCACGTTTGGGTTCGAGGCCATCGCGTTTCTACTCGTCGCCCTGCTCGGTGTGTCGCTGAATCGGAGTTCGCTGTCCGGCAAGTTGTCTTACGTGGTCATCTTTGGTTGCGGTGCCGTGCTCGCGACCGGCCTGCTCAGTCCGGTGAACGCGCTCGTCGCCAATGCCATGATCCTCGCCGTCGGCATGGTCATCGCGCTATGGCTTGGGCTTGGGTTTCTCGGCCTCTTTCGCAGGCGGGAGCGCGTGCTCGTGCAGGATCATGCTCTTAGATCTGATGCATCGCATGAACCTCATGTGCCGCCGCCCCATTCACCCGCCGCGACGGTGAATCCGCAGCCAAGGCCTGCCTCCGCAGCACCTCCATCACCCGCGCCGACGTCAGGAAAAAAACTCCCGCCACCGTCCGCCCCGCCCCCCGACCTCGAGTTCCCGGAGGTCAGGAGCGATGACAAGAAATCAGGCGAGTGAGTTTTCCGCAGCGCCTCACACGATGAACGCCATCCTCCATCGGGAACCCGCAAGCCGCGCAGCGGCCAGGGGAGCACAGGCGGCCCGTCTGTCGATTTTTGCGGCCCGCCAGAATCAATCGAGCACAGCGAGCACGAGCGCACGGAAATGCGGCGCGTGTTCCGCCAGCAACGATGCGCTGTTCTCTCTGAAGAAACTTGAAAGCGGCTCCTGTGTCTCGCAGTCTCACGGTGCTCGCTGCGCTCGATTGTTTTCGGCCAGCGGCCGCAAACGACAGGCGGGCCGCCTGTGCTCCCCGGGCTCGCGCTTCGCGCTCGCGAAGTCAGGTTCCCTCGCTCTTGGGGCGGCGCAGCCTCTGTGTCATCGAAGGGAAAGGGCTAGGGTGAGGGGGAAGACCCTCGTCTGTTGCCGCGCCATCAAACACCTTCTCGCTGTCATTCTTCTTCCCGCGCTGCTCGTGGCGGCACCCCTTTTAGCCGACGACAAACCCAAGCCCGCACCCCGCACCCCCGACCGCACGGAACTCTGGGTGCCTAGCGAGGATTTACAAAAGGTGCTCGAGAAAAACAAAAACGCCGTGCTCCTCACACCCGGGCAATACGAGGCTCTTATTCGCGACGCTGGAAAGCTCAAGCCGGACGACGCGGCCGCCCCACCGCCAGTCAGCGCCGCGGTGGAGAGAATGCAGCTTTCAGCCAAAGTACACGATGGCGACGGCAGCATACGCCTGCGCGGCGAGATCACTGCGCGCGCTCTGGCACAAGGCTGGTCGGCCACGACGGTTTCATTGCCGTGGATGAGCACTGGCAAACTGAGCGCAAGCACCGAGGCGCTGCTCTCAGCGCAGACATCGCCGCCACAAGATGGAACAACGCCGGCACCCATCGCCAGAACGGTCGTGCTCACGATGAAAGGCCCCGCGCAGCATCGCATCGAGTTCGAGTGCGCGGCGCCGATCCAACAGGGTGGCTCGCCGGATGAGCGCGTGCTTTCATTCTCGCCCACCACCGTGCCTGCCGTGCTGGATCTCGAGCTGCCCGTCGGATCGAAGATCACGCGAGGGCCGGCGCACGAGACAAAGGGCGCCGTGCATCGCTTCTTCCTCAATGGGGTAAACGGTTCTGGTCCGGTCATCGCATGGCGCGTCCCGGCAGCGGCGGGCTCACTCGCGCGGTTTTCAGCGCAAAGAATCCGCGGAACCTGCCGCGTGTCCGGCTCAGAACTCACCGCCAACTATGAGGTGCGGCTTTCGTCCTCCGCCATTGACTCGCCCGCGCGCGAGGCCGCGTTCACGGTATCGCCAGCAAATGCATCCGTGATCGCAGTCGAGGGCGAGAAGATCGAGTCGTGGCTGCAAATCGGAAGCGCGCTCACAGTTAAACTGTCGAACGCGACGCGCACGCAGCAGCTCCAGATTGAACTGCGCGTGCCCTTGGCGTTGCCGGAAGAAGAATCGCTTTCAGTCGGACTGCCCGCGCTTCTCATCCGTGACGCGGTGCAGGTGCCCGCCATTGTCGAGATGACTTTGGAAGAAGGCGTCGAGCTCCTCGAACTGCAAGCGAGCCGCAGTCCGCTCGCCACCGTCGCCGAATGGGACGCTGCGGGCGGCAAGGCGACGGTGACGATTCGCAAAGTCTCGCCGCGCATCGTCGTCGATGCCGATGCCCGCGCGTTTGTAGGCCGCGACTTTGTCGAGATTGAGCGCACGCTGAACGCCGCGACCGATGTGCCGGTGGATCATCTGCATGTGGAGCTGCCCGACGATGAAGAGCTTCTCGAAGTGACCTGGCTCTCCGGTCCGAAGCTCGAATGGAAGCGCGTGGCGCAGACTGTCGAGATCGACTGGCAGGCCTTTCTCAATGCGCAGACGCAAGGGAAGCTCACGATCAAATCGCGCAAGAAGCTCGATGCTACCGCCGCAGCGCAGACGCTCTCGATCAGCAACGTCGTGATCGACGATGCCAAAAAACTCGCCGGATACATCGCGCTCGATCATGAGCCCGGCTGGCGCGTGGCATTGAAGGAGACCAGCGGACTCGAAGACCGCGATGTGCGCCTAACTCCGGTGAAGGGGAAAATGGCGTGGTTCAATCTGCGCGATTTCCGTCTCGGCTTCGAGGTGCAGCGGAGGGAGTCCGTCGTCGATGCAGAGGTCACCGCGTATGCGCTGCCGCGTGCAAAGTCGGTCGAGATCGAAGGCCAGATCGCGCTCGACATCACCGGCGCGCCGTTGCGACAGATCGAAGTGCGCGTGACGAAGGAGCAGGCAAAATTGCTGCGCTTCACCTCACCGCTCATCAGCGAGCAGACGCTCGACGAAGCCACCGGCGCGTGGAAACTCACCCTCACCCGTGAATCCACCGGCCGCGTGAACTTGCGCTTCCGTGTGTCGCTGGATGGGAAAGTGGGGCAACCCGCTGGGTTGCCCGGACAACCCAGCGGGTTGTCCCACCTTTCCGCAACGCTCCCTCGTTTCGAAATCCCCGCCGTGCGGCGCTTCCACGGCTCATGGGTCGTCGAGGCCAACACCGACACGCAGCTCTCCCTTGCCACGCAATCGCTCCAGCCCATCGACGTCATGCGCGTGCCTGTGGTGGAGGATTACACACCGCGCCACCGCCTCGTCGCCGCGTTCGCATACGGCACGGGGGCGCACGCGCTCACCGTCACTGCGGCGCGCCATGCAAACTCCGAACTCGCCGCGCTCGTCGTCACGCAGCTCGCGCTCACCAGCGTGCTCAGCCAGGACGGCACTTCCAAGCACGAGGCGCTCATCGAACTGCGCCACTCCGGCGAACAGTTTGCGCATGTCCGTCTTCCCGTCAGCGCACAATTGCTCAGCGTCATCGTCGATGGCCGCGCCGTGAAACCCGTGCGCGGCGAGAACGAAGCCATTGCCATACCATTGCCCGGCGGCTCCGCTAATTCCGACCACGTCACCGCTCGCCTCATCTACGAACTCCCCGGCGAGAAATGGACGGCGCGCGGAGTAAGGAAACTTGAACCGCTCACCCTTCTCGGCAACGCGCCGATTCTTGCGACGGAGTGGAAGGTGCGCGTGCCGGATGGATTCAGTTATTCCAAAGTGGACACGGGCCTTGAGCAGAGTGGGACGTTTGAAAGCACGAACCTGCTGCTTGGGCTAGGAATAGCGTCTGGTTTGGTGACTGAAAGCGTCAGTGTCGCGAAAAAGGAAGTGGATTTTCTTCCATCGGGCTCAGCAAGTCATGCCGTTCAACAAAAGAAGCGAACCACGGTATCTGGCCGGTCGGCAACGGAGTTGGGCGATTACGACAACGCGAAAGCAGACTATGATGATGTTCTTCGGCGCGATCCCACTAACATTGCAGCTCGTCGCGGGCTCGAACGCGTCGAGGAGTTGAGAAGCGAGTATTTCGATGCCGCACGCGACGAGACACGTGCATCCATGCTGGCGAAGGTTGATGGAGAGTGGGAAACCAAAGTGCCAGTTGCCGGGACTGAAACATCGGGCGGGACTTTTGCCGCGAGGCCTTATCTCGCCAAGAAAATGGAGGGAATCATTTTCCCAAGAGTGTCCTTCTCAAATGCCACGGTGGAAGAAGCCATTGAATTCTTGCGCATCAAAAGCCGCGACTTGGACATCTCGGAGACAGCACCAGGAAGGAAGGGCCTTAGCGTGATCCTAAAGACTGGCGTTGCTCCAAACAGCGCTCGCATCACACTCGATCTCAAAGACGTGCCGATGAGCGAAGCGCTGCGCTACATCACTGAACTGGCCGGGATGAAGTACAAGATCGAGCCGCACGCTATCGTGGTCGAGCCCATTTTAGAGACGTCAAGCGAGCAGTTCACGCGCATTTACACCGTGCAGCCCGACTTTGCAGGATTGGCCCGCGACCGCGTGGCAGGGAAACAGACCAGCGTTGCTGAGAAGCTGAAATCTTTTGGCATTCCGTTTCCTGAGAGCGCCAGCGCCACCTTCGAACCGAGCGCGTCCAAATTGATCGTTCGGAACACCGGGCCTAATCTCGACCTGATCGAATCCTTCATCCAAGGCATGCCTGGAGGTCAGAGCGGCGAGTCATTCAAATCCGGCCTCATCCCGCTCGAACTCGATCTGCCCGCCTCCGGCCAGCTTCTTCGTTTTTCCGGCACGCAGGCTCCGGAAGTGTTGAGTCTGCGTTATGCCTCTTGGGAGCGGCAGATGGCGCTGGCTTGCGGGATGATGGCGGTTGGCGGTTTGGTTTTCGCTTTGTGGGGAAGACGACGGGCGTGTCTGCGGACGGTGCTGGTGATGCTCGTGCTGTCGCTCGGTGTGAAGCTGTTTGCCGAGGCATGGCTGCCGCTGGCGAATGCGGCGCTCTTCGGCTGGCTGGTGGCACTGGGGATATGGATCGTGGTGCGGGTGCTGAATTGGATCGGGCGCAAGGCGGCCGGTGAAATTGAGATGCGGAAGGGGGTGGAGGCGTGAAGGGAACCCATTCATTCCGGCAAAAAGATGGGCGTTTAAAAATGAAGCTGCTACTCCCATTTTTTACCGCACATCTTTTTGCCGCCCTCATGCTTTACAACAGGTTGCTTGCGACAGACGCGCCCGACCCCGCCGCGCACACGGTCGTGGTGCCGTATGATGTGAAGAAGCCGCTGAGCGCGCAGAAGCCCCAGCGCTATTACCTCGACCGCGAATCGTTTGAGCGGCTGTGGAGTCGCGCGAAAGAGAACCGCAAGCCGGAGCTGCCGGACGATGCGGATGTGAAACCGGCGGCCACGATTCACTCGGCGGCTTATCGCGCAGTCGTCGAGGATGAGAGGCTCATCGTCGAGGCGAAATTCGAAATCGGCACACGCGGCGCATGGACGACGACGGCGTTGCCGATCCAGAGCGGCGATGCGACGGCCGCCGTGGTGTGCGACTGGTTGCTCGATGGAAAGCCGGCCTCCGTCGTGGATGGCGTCATCCAGATTGAAAAGTCAGGCGTGCATGTGGTGCAGGCCGTCATCGAGTTGAATCGCAAGCCAGGTTGGAAAGAAGCGCAGCTTACCCTGCCCCCGGCCCTCGCCTCCTTTCTGTCCCTTTCTGTCCCTTCAAACGACGGCAGACCCGCTCTCGAAGGCGTTGATCTTCTCACCGAAGACCAAACTGCCGGTCAGCGCATCTTCGCCGCAGTGCTCGGTCAACCGGACAAACTGAAACTGACACGCAGCCCGCGTCGTCCGCTGGCGGATGCCACGCCACCTGCGGTGGCGGATACGGAGCTGATCATCGGCCACACCAGCGGCGGTGCCCAATCGTTGCTGGGCTCGGTGCAGTTTGAATTCCCCGGCACAGAGCGCACGCGTTTTTCCCTGGTCATGGACGCGGACTGGCAGATCGCAGGCTGGACGGTGACGCACAGCAAAAGCGACGTGGCCGTGCGGCACTGGACGGCGCGAGATGCTGCCGGAGAAGGCGGCTCCCCCATTGGAGTTCCGATCCGCGAAGTGCGCGAAGGTTCGAAGGCCCCGGATGCCGAAGAAGTGAGGAAGCCCGCGCCTAGATTGCCTGAAGCGCCCGAACCCGCGACATCAACCGGACGGCGCATGATTGATTTTGAGTTGGACCGTCCGGTGCCGGATTCGGTGAGCTTTTCCATCTGGGGCACGCGCGCCGGAGGGGTGGGCGCGTCACGCACGCCCGTGCTTGAGCCGGCGGCGACAAAGGGGCAGCAAACGATCGCGTTGTTCCATGATGAAACGATCAAACTCGCTCCGCAGCCTACGGCGGAACAACGCCGCATCGACAAACCGATGGCGATGACTAAGGCATCCATGTCAGGGGGTCGTGGCAAAACGACGGAGCTTTTTTTCCGCACGCCGCCGAAACAGACGCTCGCTTACACCATCGATGCCGCGCCCGCGAAATGGGAGTCGCACACGGATTACGTCTTCCAGCTCAGCGAACAAAAACAGGAGATGATGGCTGCGATCACGCTGAAGCGTGAGCAGGATGCGTGGTCGCAGTTGCGCATCGGCCTGCCGGCTGGGTTTGAGATTCAGAGCGTGGACGGACCGGCCCTGGCTGGGTGGAAGCAGGAGAAGGATGATTTGTTTTTGCAGTTCAATGCTGTCGCGAGAGGGAGTGAGGCGCGGTTGCTCGTCTATCTCGCGAAGACCGTGCCGCAATCGCAGACGAAGTGGGGCATCGAGCCGCTGCGCTTCACCGGCTTTGAGAAGATCGATGGCTCGGCGACGATCGTGGCTCATGCGGCGACAGAGGCGAAGCTGGTGGATCTCAAAAGCGGCGCGGATCTACAGGAGGCTGATCCGGCGACGGTGAGCGATGTCTTTGCCATCACGCCGCCGCAGGAAAAGAAGCGTGCGCTGAAGTTCGAGCGCGGCGACTGGACGGCGGATGTCTCGCTTGCGCGACAAGCGGTGCGCTTCTCCAGCGACGGCATCGTGCTGGCGCAGGCGACGGATGCCGGACTGCTCGTGTCACAGCAGGTCGTTTTCTATGTGGAGCAGGGCGCGCTGAACCGCGTGACAGTGAAACTCCCCGCCGCGCTGCCCGAGGCGACCGTGAAAGGTGAGGCGCTGCGCGAGGTGCAGACGCGCGTGAACGGCGCGGTGCGTGAGTACGACTGCTCGTTCCAAAGCGAGGTGCTCGACCGCGCGGCGCTGACCTTCGACATGGAGCTGCCACTCGCAGAAGAGCTGAGTCTGCCGCTGGTCGATGTGACGGGCGTTGAGCGGCTGCGGCGGTTCTTCGTGCTCGACAACTCATCGAGCCGTGAATCAAAGGTGGTGGAAGCCACTGGCGTCGAAAGCTGCGCGAAGAACGCGCTGCCATACGTGCCGGAGATTCTGTCGCAGCCCGCGTTTTATCGTGGCAAAGGCGGCGCCGGTGCATTGCGCGTGGCTTATACGCAGCTTCAATCGACCGAGGGCAACGCGGCCATCGTCACGCTGGCCGACATCACCACGGCTTGGCGCGCGGATGCCGAGCGCTGGGACACGGTGGTGTACTCGGTCTACAATCGCTCGCTGCAATTCCTGCCGGTTATTCTGCCTGATCGCGCGGAGTTGATCGGTGTGTCGGTCAGCGGCGAGAGCGTGCGCGCGGATGAGGAGAAGCGTGCAGATGGGAAGACGGTGAGGTTGATTCCACTGATTCAGACTCGCGCTGGGCAGAGGTCGCTGGAGGTGAAGATGATTTATCGGATCGCTGGAGCGGGAGCGCTCAGTGAGCGGTCACACCGATCACTAACCGGTTCTACGGACGGCAAGCTACGCATGGACGACCCGGAACTCGTCGGCATCTCCGCCGAGCGCACGCTGTGGACGGCCATCGTGCCGAAGCGTTACGCCATCAGCGACGTGGATGGGAACATGGAAGAAGTGGCCGAGGAGAGCAAAGTGGTCGAGCGGCTGCAAGGGCTGATGTCGGACTTCAGCCGGCTGAACAAAATGTTGTCCATGAGCAACGTGCGATATTCCAAAGAGGAGGGCGAGTATGCGCTGAAGGAAGCGGAGAAGATCGCGAAGCAGATTGAGGACGACAGCGGTCGAGTGGAGCAAGCGAGCCGGTTGAAGTCGGATTCTTACTCGAAGAAGAAAGAAAAGGATGCCGACGAAGGAAAAGAGGTCGCGCTGCAAAGCCAGGTGTTGAAGGATTTGAGTGAATTGAAGCAGGAGCTCGGGAAGCAGCGACAGGTGCTGGCGCTAAACGGCGGACAACTTTCGCATGGCAACACCGTGTCAAAAAACGGCCGCCCTGATAACAACTGGAACTTCAACAACTCAGCCGCTCAGCAGACGACGAATCGCGGAGGGTATGCCGACCTCAACAGGCCGAAGCCCGCAAATGGCAATGATCCTTTCGCCAATCAGCCGAACATTGCGTTTAACGACAACACCCTCGTGCAAAACGGATTCCTGAATCAGTCGGCGGCGAATGCCGATCAATCTGGCGCGAGCGGGGGTCGCGACGGTGAGGTGAAACTCCAGATCAATGGAGCAGTCGGTGGAGCTGGTGATGTGACTGCCGCAAAGGCTGGAGCCGGCACGCTGACGCTTTCGGGAGTGAACACTTACACCGGTGTCACGACGATCAATGGCGGCACACTGATGGTTTCCAACAGCCCTGAGAACGCAGACAGTCTCAACCGCATTGGCGGCGGAATGCTGACGGCGGACAGCATCGGGACATCAAGTGGCACGGGCAGTGTTGCTCCCAAGGCAAAGGAACTGAGTTTCGGCGCAGGCAGCTCATCGCTCAACACATCGACCATTGCCGGAGTCTTGGTTCAGCCGAACAAATCGAACTCCTATGTTGGACAAATCTCAGCAAACAACGCGCGCGCGAACTTGAACAACGTCAGCCAGGCACAGATGGCTGCGAATGAAGCGGTGGGGAGCATTTCCGCGAATGGACAATTGCTGACGCTCAAAGCTGGATCGGTGGTAGTAGCCGATTCAATTGATGGATTGATCTCCAAGCCGCAGCTCTTGAGCGAGGCAGACCGCAAGATGATGCCGCCCGCCGCGCCAGGCAGCAGAGCATCCGCTTCGCCGGTCACCGCGGCACCAGCTTCTGCACCTGCGAGGGCCGCTGATCCATTTGCTGCTCCTGAGCAGCCGGATGCGAAGAAGAGCATATCGCGAGGTGATGTCATTCCGCGCGACGTCTCGGCGGCCGGTTTCGATGCGCCGCAAATTTTCCAGCGAGCGCGGAGCTTCGGACTCGAAGCGCAGGTGGCCAGCCAGTTACGGGCGACGGGACGCCGCTCCCTGATGTTCGATGTGCCGTCCGACGGCGAGGCATATCACTTTCGCAAGCTCAAGGATCACGCGGTGCTCGAGTTGAAATTGCGCAAGGCTTTCACCAGCGAGCAAAAGAGCACGGCGATCTGGCTGGGCGTCGGAGTCGGCATTTGGTTGCTGCTCTCGATGATCGCGCGACGCAAGCGCGAGACAGAGTAGCCCTCTCGCGCCGCGAGAGGAGGATGGTGGCGCCGATTCAAGGGAGAATTCCCGAGCAGCGAGGTTCTTCCGCCCTGAGTTCGTTCAGCGTTCATCAAGCGAAGCGATGATGACGACTCTACATGTGCCGCTTCAATCGATCCCGCACATCAGCGGCGAGGCGGTTCACATAGCCGAGCGTGTATTCCTCGACGCACATCTTGTCGTCCATGACCAGCGGCGTGAGGTCCATGGCGAAGGTGAGCAGGCTGGTCTTGTCGGTGGTGTGCGAGTCAAAATAAGTCGCATTCGCGTGGCGCAGACCTTCCTCGGCGAGGTCATAGCGTTTCCCGCCGCTGATCTGCGAATCGAATACGCCCAGCAGCGGGCGCAGCATGTGCGGGTGCTTGTCCACCCAGAGCATTTCTTTGTCGGAGCCGAGCAGCCAGTCGAGCTTTCGCCACACTTCACAGCCGTACACTCTCTGTGGTCGCATCCCGCGCGGCATGGAGCGCAGTGCATCGAGACAGCGCAAAAAAGTGGCGACGTGCGTGTCGTGGCGGTCGCAGGGATTGTGCAGGTAAACCATCTGTGGCTGCGATTGCTCGAGGATGAACTTGATGTCGGCGGCCACATCGGCGCGGCGGTGTTCCTTCACGTCATCGCTCGGATAACTGAGCTGCACCATGTAGCTATACTCGCCGACATACGCCGCCTTCCGTTGTTCGATCAGGCGCACATGTTGCATCTCCTCGTCGGTGTAGTCGGCATACGGTCCTTTGCGCGGACTGCCCGCGCCATTGGTCACGACCACGCCGCCGAACCATTTATCGCCGCTCTTGAAGCATTCGGTGATGCCGTGATAGGCTGCGATTTCGAGGTCATCCTGATGCGACACAATGCCCAGATGAGTGACGCGCCTCAGCGCGATGTCCGCATCGGTTTGGTCCGGGATGAAAATATCGTGCTTCTCGTGGCGGAACTTCATGGCTTGAACTAAAGCGGCGCACCCTTGATGCAAGATGGAAGTTGGCTCCGCCAGCGTTGCATTCCAGCGTCACATCATCACAATCTCCGAAGACCGCACCATGAGCGCGCGCAAACTCATCCTCACCATCGCCGTGTCAGCGGGAAGCCTCGCCGCCGACGGCGCGCCCGCCGACGTGCGGCCGGCCGTGCAGCGTGGGCTTGCCTTGATGCAGCTCGCGGGGACGAACTGGATCAAAAACAAAACCTGCTTTGCGTGCCATCATCAAACGCTGCCGATGCTCGCAATCAACGAGGCCGCATTATCCGGCTGCGCGACGGATGCTTCCTGGATGAAATCGCAGTCCGCGCACACGGACAGGTACTTTCACGAGCGCATCGACGTGATGGATGCGGGCGACCATGTGCCCGGCGGCTCATTCACCGTCGGCTACGGACTCTGGGCGATGAGTCTGGCCGGTCGCACGCCGGACGCGACGACTGAGGCGATGGTCGGCTACCTGCTCAAGATTCAAGGTGTGGGTCGGCTGAATGGGAAGGAACCGAGCGCCGCGCAGCAACAGAAGGGCAAGTGGGTCTCCTCATGCAGCCGCGTGCCGCTGCAGTCGTCGGAGATCGCGGCGACGGTGCTCGCGATCACCGGCATGGAGACGTTTGCCACGGTGGAACAGCGGCCGCTTTTGAAGACAGCGCGCGAGCACGCGGAGAAGTGGCTGGCGCAGGCGCCGCTGACCGACAACGAAGATCGCATCTGGCGTTTGTGGGGGCTGCACCGGCTTGGCGGCGTTGAAGGCGAGATCGGGAAAATCCGCGCCGCCATTGTCGCCGCGCAACACGCG
Organism: Verrucomicrobiaceae bacterium; assembly: GCA_031411695.1. Classification (GTDB taxonomy): domain Bacteria; phylum Verrucomicrobiota; class Verrucomicrobiia; order Verrucomicrobiales; family Verrucomicrobiaceae; genus JAIBCL01. Next base: position 22,670 of record JANOBO010000322.1, on the reverse strand, counting down.
GACGGCGGCTGGGCGCAGACCGATGACATGCGCAGCGATGCGTTCGCCACGGGTGAGGCGTTGTTCGTGCTGCGCGTGACGGGCTCGCCGAAGGACGATCCCGTCTTGGTGAAGGCGCGTGATTTCCTTTTGAAGACACAGCTCGCCGATGGTTCGTGGCTCGTGGAGGCACATGTGAAGGCGGTGCAGCTGTTCTTTGAGAACGGTGACCCGCATGGCAAGCATCAGTTCATCTCCACAGCGGCGACGGCCTGGGCCGTGGCTGCGCTCGCGCAACTCCTCGACCGCCCCGCCGCGCCATGAACACCGCTGACCAAGTCCCGCGCAGCCCCTACGACCTCACGGACGGCCTCGTGTATTTTGCGCGCATGACCGACAAGATCCGTCTGCGCGCCGCAGGAAGACTGCGCGCTGACTTCCACGCAAATCTAGGCGCAGGTTTCGACGGGCGCTGCTGCCGGCTCCTCGGCGTGGAGTATGCGGCCCTGCGCCAGCGCGTGCACGATGGCGGCACGGATGCGGAGATCATCGAGTGGTGTCAGTCGCCTGGAAACCGGCTCAACGAAGAGCAGCGCCTCGTCTGGAACAAGTTCATGGTGAAGCGCGGCTGGCGGGACGAGGACGACGGATCCACGCAAGAACTCGAGGCATACAAAGCCGCCAGCGGTCTGGCTCATCGCGATGATCTTGTCACTTTCTTTGACTTCTACGAGGTGGATGAGGGTCGGCGGCCTTGAGCATGGCTTGCGTCATGAATTCAGTCCGATAACGTCAGCGTGATGCAGAGCAAAGCCGCCACCGTCGCACAGTATCTGGCCGGGCTTCCGCCCGACCGTAGAGCAGCCATTCAGGCTGTGTTGAAAGTCATCCGCGCGAATATTGACCCCGCATTCGCCGAGGGCATGCAATACGGCATGATCGGCTGGAGCGTCCCGCACATGCTTTATCCAGCGGGCTACCACTGCGATCCAAAACAGCCGCTGCCCTACGCCGCAATCGCCTCGCAGAAAAACTACATGGCACTCTACATGGGCTGCCTCTACGCCGACGACTCCGAAGTTGAGCGCTTCCGCAAACGCTGGGCCGCCACCGGCAAAAAGCTCGACATGGGCAAGAGCTGCATTCGATTCAGAAAACTCGATGACCTGCCACTTGATGTGATCGGCGAGGCGTTCGCGCCCATCACGGTGAAGCGTTTCATCGCCGATTACGAATCCTCGCGGCCGAAACCGCGTGCGAATAAGAAATGACACGCCATTTCCTTCATTCGCTCACGCTGGATCGCGGCGCAGTCGCTGACTGGGAGCATCATCCGTTCTCGGTCCCTGCGATTCGCAGCCTGGAGACGCTTGAATTGCATCCGAAGGTCACCTTCTTCGTCGGTGAGAACGGCTCGGGGAAATCCACGCTGCTGGAAGCCATCGCTGAGAAGCTCGGCTTTCGCATCGCGGGCGGCAGCCGTGTGAAAAGTCTGGCGAAACACGATTACGCATCGCCCCTCACGCCGCACATCAGCATGTCACGCACCTCAAACCGGCCGATGGACGGCTTCTTCCTGCGCGCCGAGAGCTTTTACAACTGGGCCACCGAGCTGGACGAACTCGAAGCCACCCCTTTCTGCGGTGGCGTGCTCGGCAGTTACGGCGGCAAGAGCCTGCACGCGCAGTCGCACGGAGAATCGTTTCTCAATCTCCTCACCCAGCGCATCGACGGCCACGGCTCTCGGCGGCGAAGCCCAATGCCGTTGAGCAATAATATAAGTTGGCCGCTGAGAACTTGGAAAACCTGTGAGCGGAAGAACGACTTCCCCCTCACCCCAGCCCTCTCCCCAAGGGAGAGGGAGCCTGACGAGCTGCCGCTCGATTGGCTCAAGTTGAGTTTATCCAGTGGCGCGGCAGCGCCTTCAACTCCCTCTCCCATGGGAGAGGGCCGGGGTGAGGGGGAAGCTCTTCACGCCAGCAACGCCCGCACCACCTCGCCGCTCACATCCGTGAGCCGGTAATCACGACCCGTGAAGCGGTAGGTGAGCTGCTCGTGATCCAGGCCGAGCTGATGCAGCATCGTCGCGTGCAGGTCGGGCACGGAGACTTTGTTCTCGATGGCGTTGTAGCCGAATTCATCCGTCGCGCCGTAAATCTGGCCGCCTTTGATGCCGCCCCCGGCCATCCACATGGTGAAGCCCTTCGGATGATGATCGCGGCCCTTGCCGTTCTCCGCGACGGGCGAGCGGCCAAACTCGCCGCCCCACACGACGAGCGTGCTGTCGAGCATGCCGCTGATCTTCAAATCATCGAGCAGCGCGGCGATGGGGCCATCGGTCTCGGCGCAGTGCAGGTCGTGATTCCTTTTGAGGTCGTCGTGCGCGTCCCAGGCCTTCGGGCCTTCGTTGCCGCCGCTGTAAACCTGCACAAATCGCACGCCGCGCTCGACGAGGCGGCGGGCAAGCAGGCAGTTCTTGCCGAAGTGCGCCGTCACTTTGTTGTCGAGTCCGTACATTTTCCGCACGCACTCCGGCTCGCGGCTGAGGTCAGTGCATTCACTCGCGCTCATTTGCATTCGGAAGGCCAGCTCGTAGGCGCTGATGCGCGCGGCTAGCTGCGTCTCGGCTGGATTGGCCTCGGCGTATTCGGTGTTCCATTGCCTGAGCAGATCGAGTCGCGCGCGTTGCTGGGCGGCCGACACGTTCTTCGGCGGCGTGAGATAGGCGATGGGCTCCCCGCTGCTGCGAAAGGGCACGCCTTGATAGGTGGCGGGCATGAAGCCGTTCGACCAGTTCAGCGCGCCATTCACCGGCGCGCCCTGATGATCGAGCAGCACGACGAAGGCGGGCAGATTCTCGCTCTCCGAGCCGAGGCCATACGTCACCCACGATCCCATGCTCGGCCTGCCGGGCTGGATGAAGCCGGTGTTCATCTGGAAGATCGCCGGGCCGTGGTTGTTGCTCTCCGTGTGCATCGAGCGGATCACGCACAGGTCGTCGGCATGACGCGCCAGATTCGGAAACGTCTCCGCCATGTCGATGCCGGCCTGTCCGTGCTTCGCAAACTTGTAGTAGCTCTGCATCGCCACGTTCTTCGTCTTTGATCCCATGAAGGCGTCCTCTTGTTTCCAGACCGGGATCGCCCTGCCATGCCACCGCGCCAGCTCGGGCTTTGGATCGAAGAGATCCACATGCGACGGCCCGCCGTACATGAAGAGGAAGATCACCGACTTCGCCTTCGGCGCATAATCCGGCGCACGCGGTGCCAGCGGGTTCGTCGATTTCAGAGCACCATCGCCCGCGAGCAACGACTGCAAACCCAGCGAGCCAAAGCCGGCACCGGCGCGCTGGAGAATCTGTCTGCGCGTGAAGGGCTGTGTCATTGGATGTAGATGAACTCACTGCTGTTGAAGAGAACATGCGCGAGATCCGCCAAGGCCGATTGTCGATCCGATTGCCTTGCACGGTCGTTCACAAACTGAAGCGCTTGCTTCATTCGCGAGTCCGACGGATGCCGCGAGAGGACCAGCATGAACATGCGCCTGATGGCGCTGTCCAGCTCCTCGCCAACACGCGCAACATTGATCGCGAGGAAGCTCGCCTGATCCTCGACAAACTCATCGTTCATCATCACCAGCGCCTGCGTGGGCACGGTGCTTTGCGTTCGCAGAGCGCAACTGTCGGTCGTCGTCGGCGCGTCGAAGAGTTCGAGGCTGGGCATGAGAAGCTGGCGCTTCACATAAATGTAAACACTGCGCCGCCACTGCTCCGGTCCATCCTCGGTAAGCACGGGCCATTTGTTGCGCTGGCTGGCATCAAGCAGGTCGGCGCGGATGCGAGGCTTGAAGCCAGGACCGCCGGCTTTCAGATTCAATCTGCCGCTGACCGCGAGGATGCTGTCGCGGATGACCTCGGCTTCCATGCGCTGTTTGCTCATCGCCAGAGTAGGGTGTTCGGCTCGTCGATGATTTGAGCAGACACTGGCGCGTTGGATTTCAAATCATCAATCGTAAATCGTGAATCATAAATGCCGCTGCTCTGCCGGTAAGTCGCGCTCATCAGCATCACCTTGTGCAATGGCTTCAAACGGCCGCCGTTCGCGATGAGCCGCATGGCGAGCCAGTCGAGCAGCGCCGGATGCGTGGGCCGAGCGCCGGAGAATCCAAAATCACTCGGCGTGGCCACGATGCCTTGGCCGAAGTGATGCTGCCACACTCGGTTCGCCAGGACGCGCCACGTCAGCGGATTCTCGCGTGATGCGATCCACTCAGCAAGCGCGCGGCGGCGCAGCGAAGTTTTGCCAGTGGGTTTTGGAAACGCGAATGACTGCGCGCCAAACGCCACGGGTGAGGCTGGTTCCACCTCATCGCCCGGGTTTGCCGCGCTTCCACGCATCAGGATGTGCGTGGCCGGCACGCGCGGCTTGGTTTCGATGAGCGCCATCACCTTGCTCGCGTCTTTGATGTCCTTGTCGTTCACATCCTTCGCTCCTTTGCCGAGGCCCAGCTTCTCGGTGCCATTGAAGACGGCCATCAGGCTGTAGTAGTCGCGCTGCAGCAGCGGCTCCGTTTTGTGATCGTGACAACGCGCGCAGCCGATGCTGAGGCCGAGAAACACGCTCCCCGTCGTCGAGATCACGTCATCGAGCTGGTCCACGCGATACTGCTCCAGCACCTCGCGCGTCTTGCCCATGTTGTCGTCATTGCTCTGGCCGTTGCGGCAGAAGCCGGTGGCGATGAGCGACTGCTCGCTTGCACCATCGACCTCGTCACCCGCGAGCTGCTCGGCGATGAAGCGTGCGTACGGCTTGTCGTCATTGAAGCCCGCGATGACATAGTCGCGGTACTTCCACGCATAAGGCCGGTCGAGATCATTATGCACGCCGCCCGTGTCCGCGTAGCGCGCGAGGTCGAGCCAGTGCCGGCCCCAGCGCTCACCATAGCGCGGGCTGGCGAGCAGGCGGTCAATGAGCGCTTCATAGGCCTTATGGGACTCATGTGATGCGTGGGAATGTACAAATGCGGCCACGTCCTCCGGCGTCGGAGGCAGGCCGGTGAGGTCGAGCGTCACTCGGCGGATCAGCGTGGCGGGATCAGCCTCAGGCGATGGCTGCAAGCCAGCGCTCTCCAGCTTTGCCAGAATGAAGCGGTCCACTTCATTCTTCGGCCACGCGGCATCCTTCACCATCGGCGGCGGTGCCGCGCTGAGCGGCTGAAACGCCCAGTGCTTCCGTCCATCCGCGAGTGACGGCGGCTTCGCGGCAAAGCACATCGCGCTCATCAGCATGAGGAGCGCGAAGGCGAGCGAGTGGCGAAAGTCTGAGAAGCAAGGCACGAAAGACCAGATCATAACGCCGTCTCACCCGCGAGCCTCGCGCAATTCCGCTGACCACACACAAAACTTGTCTCCCACCACGCTGTCGAATACTCTCGTACCATGCCCACTGTGGAGTTCACGCCAAACCTCGCACGACAGACGACTACGCACTCATGCCGCGTCGCGGGGAACACAGTGGCCGAGGTATTGAGCGCGGTGTTTGACGAGCTGCCCGCGCTGCGCGGTTATGTGCTCGACGACCAGGGCGCGGTCCGCGCTCATGTGGTTATTTTTGCGGACGGCACCTCGGTGCGCGATCGCAAGGGACTCTCTGATCCGCTGCGCCCGGAATCGGAGGTCTTCGTCATGCAGGCGCTTTCGGGAGGATGAAATCATGAGCGGCAAATTGTATCTCGGCACACGCAAGGCGCTCCTCGAAGTGGAGCGCGGCTCGAAAGGCTGGCGCATCACACGCTCGTCTTTCAGCGGCGTTCAGGTGCCGATGTTGCTGCCGGATGCGCGCGACGGCACACTCTATGCGGCGGTGGAGCACGGACACTTCGGCACCAAGTTTCATGCCTCGTGCGACGGCGGCGCGACATGGGAGGAGCGTGCCTGCCCTGCCTATCCGCCGAAGCCGGATGCCCTCGCCGAGGTGCTGTGTCCGATGCGCCAGACACCGGTGCCGTGGTCTCTGGAAAAAATCTGGTCGCTCGAGGCGGGCGGCATGTCCGAGCCGGGCGTCCTGTGGTGCGGCACGATTCCGGGCGGACTTTTCAGATCCAACGATGCCGGCGCGAGCTGGTCGCTCGTCGAGTCGCTCTGGAACCATCCGGCGCGCGCGAAGTGGTTTGGCGGCGGCTATGACTGGCCGGGCATTCATTCGATCTGCGTCGATCCGCGCGATCCTCGTCGTGTGCTGGCCGCAATTTCGTGTGGCGGCGTGCAGGAGACGCTGGACGGAGGCGCGAGCTGGACAAGCCGCGGTGATGGACTCGTCGCGGACTTCATGCCGCCTGATCAGGCGCGCGATCCCGACATTCAGGATCCGCACCGCATCGCCTGGTGCCCCGCGAAGCCTGATCAAATCTGGATGCAGCATCACAATGGCATCTTCAAGTCTGACGATGGAGCAAGGACGTGGCAAAGAATTGAGACGGCCAGTCCATCGGACTTCGGCTTCGCCGTGGTCGTGCATCCGACCGATCCCGCGACGGCGTGGTTTGTGCCAGCCATCAAGGATGAGCAACGGCTGCCGCACGACAGCGCGCTGTGCGTGATGCGCACGCGCGACGGCGGCCGCACGTTTGAACCATGCCGCAAAGGTCTGCCACAGGAGCACGCCTATCATCTCGTCTATCGCCATTGTCTCGATTCCACCGGCGATGGCGGCACGCTAGCCTTCGGCAGCACGACGGGTTCCGTCTGGATCAGTGAGGACGGCGGCGATTCCTGGTCGCGGCTGAGCGCCGAGCTCCCGCCTGTTTATTGCCTGCGTTTTTCTGCCTGACGATTTTTCAAACGGGCGCGGAATCACACCGGACGCGAGCCGATATCTGGCGGAATGTTCGGTATTCCGCCGCGTTTTATAGCGCGAATGTCGAGCGTCACATCCAATGGAGAGCACCGCGGGCCAGTCGGTCTGATCGGCCTCGGGCTGATGGGCGCCGCAATGGCGGCGCGACTGCAAGACGCGGGATACGAGGTGATTGGTTGGGATATGAGCGAAGCCCGCCGCAGAGGAGCGGCGAGCGCGGCGGAGGTCTTCGATCTCTGCCAGCGGGTGATCCTCAGCCTGCCGGACTCGGATGCTGTGCGTGAGGTCCTGCTCGGCGGCTCGCCAATGTGCGCGGGAAAAATCATTCTCGACACCACCACCGGCGATCCTGATTGCGCCATCGCGCTCGAGAGGGACATGCTAAGCCAGGGCGTTCACTATCTGGACGCCACCGTCTCCGGCAGCAGCGCGCAGATGGCCAATGGCTCCGCAGTTTTCATCGTCGGTGGTGCAGCCGGGCCGTTTGAACGTTGCGCCGATTTGTTTGCCTGCCTCGGCACGCGCGCCTTTCACACCGGCGCGTGTGGCACCGGGGCGAGGATGAAGCTGGTGTCGAACCTCGTGCTCGGCCTCAATCGCGCCGCGCTGGCCGAGGGACTTGCGTTTGCCTTCGATCTCGACCTCGATCCCGTGCAGACGCTGGCCATCCTGCGTGGCAGCATGGCCTACTCGCGCATCATGGACACGAAAGGCGAGAAAATGCTGATGCAGGACTTCACGCCGCAGGCCAGGCTCTCGCAGCACCTCAAGGACGTGCGCCTCATGCTCGCTGCGACGGAGATGACGCTGCCCCTGAGCGAGGCGCACCGTGCGCTGCTCGAGAAAGCCGAGGCGCTCGGCTGCGGCGATCTCGATAACAGCGCGATCATCCGAGCCTATGAGTAGCCGCGTCATCTCCCTGCTCGCGGCCTTGCTCGGCCTCATCTTCGCGGGAGTGCAGCTCGGACTGATGCCCATCGCCTCGCTCTCAGTCTCGAAGTCGCTGATGGGCGCCGCATTCAACGCGGGCAGCGGCGGCGACTGGGTGGCGCGCTACACGGCGGCGATGATGCTCGGCGCCGCAGTCGGCGGCATCACGCTCGGCGCGCTCGGTGATCGCATCGGTCGCTCCAAAGCGGGCGCGGTTTGCGTGCTGGCATACTCCGTTTTTGGGGGTGCGGGGATGTTTGCGCAGTCGCAGGAGCAGCTTATCGCACTGCGTTTTCTCGCCGGATTCGGCGTCGGCGGCATGTGGCCGAACGGCATCGCGCTCGTGGCGGAATCATGGGGCAATGCCTCGCGTCCAATGGTCGCCGGCATCGCGGGCACAGGATTGAATGTCGGTATCTTTGGCGTGTCGCAGCTCGGGCGCTTCACGGCGATCACGCCTGATTCGTGGCGCTGGTTGTTTGAAGCGAGCGCTGTTTCCATCGTGCTCGGCGTCGCGATGCTCTTCGCGCTGCCGGAGTCGAAGCGCTGGGTCGCGGCGGGCGCGACAAAGAGCGGCACGCGCGAGTTGTTCAGTCCCGGGCTGCGTCGGCGCACTTTCATCGGCATCGCGGTCGGCGCGATTCCGATCATCGGCGCTTGGGCCGCGAGCAAATGGATGATCCCCTGGGCCGATGCAGTCGGTGGCACGGCTCATCCCGGACTCAAAGCGTCCACGCAGCAATGGTGGGCTGTCGGCGCGATCCTCGGCAGCTTTTTCGGCGCGCATCTCGCCAGTTTTCTGGGCCGTCGCGTGACCTATGCGCTGATCAGTTTTGGATCTGTCGTGATGACGTGCGGCATTTTCATTTGGTCGCATCCCTCGAGCAGCTTCTTTTTACCGCTCGTGTTTGGGCAGGGATTTGTCACCACCTTGTTCTTCGGCTGGCTGCCGCTTTATCTGCCCGAGCTCTTTCCCACGCGCGTGCGCGCCAGCGGCGCGGGCATGGCCTACAACGCGGGGCGCTTCATCTCCGCCGCCTGCGTGCTGATGGCCGGGGCCTTCATGGCATGGAGCGGAGGTGACTATGCAAAGGTCGGCACCATCACCGGCCTTGTTTATGCGCTGGGTCTGGTGGTGATCTGGTGGGCTCCGGAAACCAAAGGCCGCACGCTCGAATGAAGGGACGGAAAGAACTTTAACGACACAAACGACCATGAAGAAATGCCACCACCGCAACCTCGCAGCAGCGTCCCTTTTGTCCTTTTTGTCCTTTCCGTCGTTCCTCGAAGCCTCCACGCCAGCCTTCCCAACAGCAGAAGGCGCAGGCTCCCAGGCATCCGGCGGACGCGGCGGCTCCGTCTTCATCGTCACCAACACCAACAAAGACGGCCCCGGCAGTCTCGCCGATGCCGTGAGCGCTCCGAACCGCATCATCGTCTTCGCCATTTCCGGCATCATCGATTTGACCGAGGTCACCGAGAGCAAACCCAAGGGCGGCAAACTCATCATCTCACAACCCAACCTCACCATCGCCGGCCAGACTGCTCCGGGCGAAGGCATCTGCATCAAAAGCGGCGCGCTCGTGGTGAACGCATTCAACGTCGTGGTGCGCCACCTTCGTGTGCGGCGCTCATCATCACCCCCACCAACCCCCACATAGGTTGTCCCTCCCAAGCCTTGATCGTGATCCGCAACTAAACTCATCTGTGGCCGTCCTGAATCTGCGGGAATACCTCACTTCAAATGATCAAAGACTTTCATCTTCACACGTCGCCCAACAAAACTCCCTGAGGTCTCCCACAGATTCAGGGACAGCCGCAGATTAAATACATCGAGAAATCACACCACCCAGTCATTCAAAATTAATTCCAATCTGTGGCCGTCCCTGAATCTTCGGGAAAAACTCATTCGCACATGACCACCACTCAAAATCTCGTCCTCTCATCGGACACAAAGAGTTCTGAGGTTATCCCGCAGATTCAGGGACGGCCACAGATTAAAGACAGGCGATCATTGAAGATGCTCCTGCTTTTTGTGTGTTCCGCAGGCCGCCTCTCAGCCGACATGGTGGACACCGCTGCCGATCTCAGCGCGCTGCCAAGTGTCCCCGCTGGCTACACCCTCTCCCTCTTTGCCAAAGAGCCACTCGTGCAGCAGCCGTGCTCGATGGCCTTTGATGCGCGTGGCCGACTCTTCATCGGCATGGGGCCGCAGTATCGCAATCCCACGCCGGACACTCCGGGCGACAGCGTGTGCATCATCGAAGACACGAATCACGACGGCACCGCTGACTCGAAGAAAATCTTCGCCACCGGTCTCAACGCCGTGCAAGGCCTCGCCTGGCATGGTCGCGATCTCTGGATCGCCAACGCGCCCGACCTCACGATCGTGCGCGATCTCGATGGCGATGATGTCGCTGACGAATACACCAAGGTCTTCACCGACCTCGGCAACATCGAGCACGCGCTGCACGGCCTCGTCTGGGCACCGGACGGCAAGCTCTACATGAGCAAAGGAAACAGCAAAGGCCTCAACGTGGCCCCCAACATCGCGCCGAAACCCTTTCGCGAATTATTCGGCCAATCCACGCAACTCGAAGCAACGAAGGCGCAGACCTTCAGCGCCGCCGACTACAAGCACGCTTACCAGGACCCGAAGGATGACTGGGGAATCATGGGCGGCATCCTGCGCTGCGATGACATGGGCGAGAATCTGGAAGTCTTCGCACGCGGCTTCCGCAATCCCTGGGACATCGCGCATGACGACGGCTTCAACTGGCTCTGCACAGACAACGATCAGAACGAAGGCGACCGCGTGATGATGCCGTTCTACGGCGCGCACTTTGGCTGGAATCATCCGTGGAGCAGCGACTGGACCGGCGAGAATCATCTGCCCACCGCGCCCGTGAGCCATGCGGTGTTTCACGGCAGCGGCACGGGCATCGTCTTCGGCTCGCTCGGCGAGCATCGCGGCGTATTCTTCATCAACGACTGGCTGAACAAGACCACGTTCATCTTCAACCCCAAGTGGGACGGCGCCCTCATGAAGTGCGATGGCGGCCAGTGGGTGCCGTTCATCACGGGCGGCAAAGCCTTGTTTCGACCGACGGACATCGCCTTCGGACCCGACGGCGCGCTGTGGTGCATGAGCTGGAGCCGCGGCTACGGCGCGGAGTTCGACCAAGCGGGCAAGATGACGAGCGAGGGGCGTGTGTATCGCATCGTCGCGAAAGATGCGAAGCAACCGGATCTCTCGTTCGAGCCGATGAAGGACCGCACGGTGAAGGAGTTGATGTCGGCATTCAACAGCCCGCTGGCCGTGCATCGCATTGACGCGCAAGACGAACTCGTGCGACGCGGCAAACCTATTCAAAACGAACTCGGCGTTGAGCTTGAGCGCGACAACCTCACCGAAGCGCAGCAGACCTGGGGCATCGGCGCGCTCGGACGCATCGCGCCGATCATGGTCATCAACGACGGCCTGCTCACAGAGGACAACGTCAACATTCAGACGCTGCGCAGCTCGATGCGAAATCCGAAAAGCGTCACCGTGCCCGACGTGCTGCGAATGGCGGCCACACAAGAAAGCGCGCGCATGCGCTTCGAGGTCGTGCAGGCCATCTGGCAGACACGCAACACCGAGATGGTGCCGCTGCTCATGGGCATCGCGTCGAAGGAAACGGACCGCCTCACCTTCTACTGCGCGTGGCGCGCGCTGCGTGATCTCGCGAGCACCGAGCTGTTGAAGCGCATGCTCAAGGACTCGCACGCGGGTGTGCGCCGCGCGGCTTTGCTCGCCTTGCTCGAAGACAGCGCGCTGAGTCGCGATGAAGTCACCGCCTTGACCAACGACACCGATGCCGAGACCGCGAAGCTCGCGAAATCATGGATCGAGAACACGAGCGGCGAGAGCCACGCGATCCTCGTCAAAGGCAACGGCATCAGCGCAGCCAACGTCGCCCCGATCAAAGGCACGCCACCCGTGATCATACCACCCGGCACACCGACGACCCTCGACGCGGCGCTGGCTGCGATGAAGGACGCGAGCGCGGAGCGTGGTCGCTTGCTCGCCCTTCATCCGCAAGGCGCGGGCTGCACCGCGTGCCACCACATCGGCGGACGCGGCAATCATTTCGGCCCCGATCTCACCGGCATCGGTGACCGCGCCGAGGTGAGGCACCTGCTGCAATCCATGATCGAGCCAAGCGCGGTCATCACCGAAGGTTTTAATTCGCACGTCGTCACCACCAAGCGCGGCACGCAGATGGGCGTGCTCCTCGATGAGAGCGGCCTCGCCGTTACGCTCGGCCTCATCACCGGCCAGCGCACACGCATCCAGCGCGCCGACATCACAAAGCAGGAGACGCTGCCCATCTCCGCGATGCCTCCCTTCCACCTCACCCTCGATGCCCGGCAGTGCGCCGACATCGCAGCGTGGTTGATGACTCAGAAAGCAGGCGCGAATCCCGCGAAGAAAGACAAGAAGGATAAAACGAAGACGACCCCCGAGCCGGTGCAAGTGGAGCCAGTCGTCGCAGGAAAACTGCGGCGCATTCACGGCGATGCGGCGCGCGGCTTCAGCATCGAGGAACACGAATCAAGCCTCAGCCTTCGACACGATGGCAAGCCGGTGGCCGAATATGTGTGGCGGCATCCGCAGGTGCGGCGTCCCTTTTTCATCCACCTGCGCAACCGCGCCGGCACGCAGCTCACGCGCAATTTCCCGCCGCACAAAGCCGACCCGCAAGACCACGCCGACATGCACCCCGGCCTCTGGCTCGCCTTCGGCGGCATCAACGGCACCGACTTCTGGCGCAACGCAGGCCGCATCGAAGTCGAGCGCGTCACCGTGCAACCCGATGGCACTGGCTTCGAGATCACCAGCCGCTGGCTCAGCAAAGACAACGCAGAAATCGCCCACGACACCACTCGCATCACCGCGCGACTAAACGGCAACGCCATCACATTGCATTGGGATACCCAGCTCAGCAGCGCCGCTCACGATCTCACCATCGACGGCCAGGAGGAAGCCGGTCTTGGCCTTCGCATGCCCCCTCAGCTCAGCGTGCGCGACGGCACCGGCCACATCACCACCAGCGAAGGCAAAACCGACGAAAAACAAGCCTGGGGCCACCCCGCCAAATGGTGGCGCTACGGCACCGACACCGCCGCCATCCGCATCACCCCCGACGCATCCAGCACCCGCACCTTTTGGTCCCACGCCCGCGACTACGGCGCGCTCGTCATCAACCCCACCGGCACGCCCAACGAAAAGAAAAAGCCCGCCGGCTTCACCGTGCCGGAAGGCCACACCCTCGGTCTCATCTTCGACATCTCGCTGGAATGAACGCCATCCGCCCGATGAGAGATCGCCTCTGGCCGGGGCGAACGAATTGTCCTCGCGCGCGGTGCCCTGACGGCGGGAGGAGGTGCAATGGACCTGCACAGCGTCCGTTTGAGAAGCCTGTCCGCCAACCCTCGAATCTCACCATGAAAACCTGCCTCCTCGCCGCCATCGCACTCACCAGCATCCTGCACGCCTCCGCGGCGCCGGACATTCTCTTCATCGTAAGTGACGACCAAGGCTGGCGCGACATCGGCTACCGCAACCCCGCGATCCAGACGCCAAACCTCGACAAACTCGCGGGCGAGGGCGTGAAGCTGGAGCATCATTATGTTTTCCCCACGTGCTCGCCGACGCGCTGCGCGATCATGAGCGGGCGTAATCCCGCTGACTTCAACATTCTGGGTCCCATCGGCGGCACAAGCTCACAAGTGATGCCGCGGGAGATTCCGAACCTTGCCACTGTCTTGAAATCGAAAGGCTATCACACCGCGATCAGCGGCAAGTGGCACCTCAGCCTGCAGATCGAGAACGGGCCGAAGCGTTACGGCTTTGACTCGACTTACGGCTACCTTCACGGCCAGATCGACCCCTATCTGCACGACTACAAACAAGGCGACCGCACTTGGCATCGGAACGATGTCCTCGTGGATGAGCAGGGTCACGCGACTGACCTCATCGCCGCCGAAGCCGTGCGCGTGCTAGGTGAGAAGCGTGCCGGGCCGCTGTTTCTCTATGTGGCATTCAGCGTGCCGCACACGCCTTTGAGCGAGGAGCCCCGATGGCTGGACCGATATCAGTCCGTGTTCAAAGAGGAGACGCGCCGGCTCGTGGCCGCGAGCATCACGCACATGGACGACGCCATCGGCCGCATCATCACCGCGCTCGACAAAAGCGGTCGGCGCGAGAACACGCTGATCGTTTTCACCGGCGACAATGGCGGGCTTGCGAAGGCCGACGGTGGCAACTATGACGGCCGCTACAAGGATCAAAACGGCAGGCACTCCGACAACGGGCCTCTGCGAAGCTGGAAGAGCGACGTTTACGAAGGCGGCATCCTCGCGCCCACGTTTGTGAACTGGCCCGCAAAGCTCAAGCCGCGCACCGAGACAGCCGTGATCAGCGCGCTCGACTGGCTGCCGACCTTTGCCGCGATGACCGATTTCACGGTGAGTGCGGAGATGAAGCTCGGCGGCCAAAACATCTGGCCCGTACTCACGGGAGAGGTGCAAGGTGCCGCCCGCACTCTCTTTTGGCGCACCAGCAAGCTGATGGCCGTGCGCGACGGCGATTGGAAGCTGATCACCGCGAAAGATGCGGACGACCAGTTGTTCAATGAGAAGACGGATCCGAACGAGAAGGATGATGTGGCTGCGGCGAACGCCGACATAACCGCGCGGCTCAGCCAGAAGCTGAAGCGGTGGAAGGATGATCTGCCGGAGATGAAGAAGGACAAATAATCGTCGCCACCGGCCCAAGGACAGCATGCGGCAGCGAGGACTCTTTCGCCAAAGACTGAATCAGCCATAAGAACGGAACGCGACGCGACACCTGCGCCCGTCAGGCGGCCCCGCGTTTGATTCTCCTTTGCCGCCGCTGCCAGAGACGCTACATCTGGCGCACGCATGACCCAGAAAACCATCTCCCTGCCCTCCGCCGTGTCGCTCGTGATCACGAGCATGATCGGCGTCGGCGTCTTCACCTCGGTCGGGTTTCAATTGCTCGGTCTGCCATCCGGATTCGCAATTCTCATGCTGTGGGTGGTGGGCGGCGTGGTATCGCTCTGCGGCGCGCTGTGCTACGCGGAGCTGGTGGCGATGATGCCGAAGTCGGGCGGCGAGTACCACATCCTGCGTGAGGCGTATCATCCGATGGCGGGCTTTCTCGCCGGGTGGGTGTCCATGACAGCAGGCTTTGCCGCGCCCATCGCGGGCATCTCGATGGTGTTTGGGAAATACGTGAACACCCTGGGGCTGGGGGTCGCGCCAAACGTGACTGCGGCGGCGCTCATCATCGTGATCGCCCTGCTGCATTTCGGCTCGCTGCGTTTCATCGGTGGCTTCCTCACGACGATGACGTTTCTCAAGGTGGCGCTCATCGTGGCGTTCATCGTTGGCGCGCTGTGCCTGTCGGGCGGGCAAAGTGTCTCGCTCGCGCCGAAGGCCGGTGATTGGAACCTGATCACCAGTCCTGACTTCGCCACATCGCTGGTGTACGTGATGTTTGCGTATCTCGGTTGGAATGGTGCCGCGTATGTTGCGGGCGAGGTGCGGAATCCGCAGCGCATCATCCCGCTGTCGTTCACACTTGGCATCCTGTTGGTGATGGCGCTCTACATCGCGCTGAACGGCGTCTTCCTGTGGCGCACGCCATGGGATGCGATGCGTGGCAATGAGGAGGCTGGACTCATTGCGGCAAAGGCCATCTTCGGCGAGCGCGGCGGCTGGTGGATGGGCGCGCTGATTTCATTCGGCATCATCTCGACCGTCGCAGGCTTCACCTGGGCCGGCTCGCGCGTGAACCAGCGCATGGGCCAGGACATCGCTCGGCTCGGTTTTCTCTCCGGCGTGAACCGCTGGGGCGCGCCGCACTTTGCGCTGGTGGTGCAGACGTTCATCTCGCTCGTCATGCTATACAAAGGCACCTTCGTGCAGATCACGAACTACCTCATGTGCCTGCTGCAAATTAGCGCCATGCTCGCCGTGGTATCCGTGGTGGTCATGCGCTGGCGCAAGCCAGATGCAGACCGGCCCTTCCGCACGCCTCTCTATCCGCTGCCGCCGCTCGTCTTCGTCGCCGCGTCGCTTTGGATTCTGCGTTGTCAGAGCCAGAAATTCCCGGAGGTGTTCCTGTGGAGCGCGGTCACGCTCGCGGTGGGTGTGGTTTTGTTTTTCGTGACGCACCGCCGCGCCACCCAGCCTGTGTGATCCATCATGTCCCGGCTCGCTGATCAACTCAGTGCTCTCATCGGAGCGGAGCGTGTCTCAACCACGGGGACGGATCTCGCCACGCACAGCACCGACAAATGGTTCGCCGCCGCGCCTCCGGATGTGGTGGTCTTCGCGGAGAACACGGAGCAGGTGTCGAAGCTGCTGCGCTTTGCCAATGAAAATAAAATTCCTGTCACCCCGCGCGGCTCGGGTGTCGGCTACGTCGGCGGCTGTGTGCCGTTGCGCGGCGGCATCGCTCTCTCGCTGGCGCGGATGAACCGCATCAAGGAGATCAACGCAGAGGACGGCGTGGCCGTCGTCGAGCCGGGTGTGATCACCGGAGTCTTGCAACAGCAGGCGCGCGAGCTCGGCTGGTTTTATCCGCCGGATCCCGCGAGCCTGAAGGAGTGCAGCCTCGGCGGCAACATCGCGACGAATGCGGGCGGACCGCGCTGTTTGAAATATGGCGTCACGAGGCAGTACGTCCTCGGCCTTGAGGTCGTGATGGCCGACGGTTCCATCGTGCGCACGGGCAGCCGCTGTCACAAGAACAAGACCGGCTTTGATCTCCTCGGACTCATGGTCGGCTCGGAGGGAATGCTCGGTGTCGTGACCGAGGCCACGCTGCGCATCATCCCGCATCCGCCGATGCGCGCCATGATCTCGGCCGGCTTCTCGTCTTTTGCGCAAGCGGCGAACGCGGTGCAGAAGATTCTTGGCTCGGGTTTTCTTCCCTCTGCGCTTGAGATTGCCGATAAGTTCACCCTGCGCGCAGCGCGGGCCTATCTCGGCGAGAGCGTCACGCCGGAGGGCGATGCGCATCTGCTCGTGGAGATCGACGGCCAGATTGACTCCGTCGATAGCGAAATCGCGCTGCTCTCCAATCTCGTGGACCGCCTCGGCTGCATCTGCCTCGAGCGTGCGGTGGGTGATGATGCGTGCGACCGCTTCTGGAAGCTGCGCCGTGAGTTCAGCTACAGCCTGCGCAACACCGGCCTGATCAAGCTGAACGAAGACATTGTGGTGCCGCGCAGTCGTTTGGTCGATCTCGTTGATTTCGCAGAGCGCCTGCAGGCCGACTCCGGCTTCCCCGTTGCCTGCTTCGGTCACGCCGGCGATGGGAACATCCACGTGAACATCATGGTCCCCACGATGGATGATCCCGTGATCCGCGAGCGCGCGGAGACCGCCCTCGACAAACTTTTCCATCAAGTGCTCGCTTGGGACGGCGTCATCACCGGGGAGCACGGCGTCGGCATCGCCAAAGGCCGCTGGTGGGACGACGCCATCCCCGAGGCCGCCAGAGCCGCGCATTTGAAAATCAAGAGCGCGCTCGATCCGCACGGGATACTCAATCCGGGGAAGTTCCTCGGCTGAGCAGTTGGCAATCCGCACGCGCTTTGGTAGTGTCCGGTCATGAATGCAGAGGAGAAAGCATGGAAAGCTATCGAGGCGCTGACGAGGCAGATCGACAAGGTGGACAAGCAGATCGGCGGCCTGAACAACAAGTTCGGCAGTTTCGCCGAGGGAATGGCTCTTCCGTCGATGACCAAAATTTTGAATTCAAAGTTCCACTGCTCCTTTGTTGCACCAAATGTCGTGAAGCGCAAACGCAGCGACAGCTTGGAGCTGGATGTTTTTGCCTATTCCACCGGACAACACAACGAGGCCTACATCGTCGAGGTGAAGAGCCACGCGAATGCGGAGTCAATCACGCAGCTGGAGAGCGAGCTTGCCCGGTTCCCCAAGTTCTTCCCCGAGCATCGCGACAAGAAATTGTTCGGCATTCTCGCCGCCGTGACGATTTCTGATGAGGTGGCAAAACTAGCTCGGAAGAAAGGGCTGTACGTGGGGCGCATCTCTGACGAAGCCTTCCAACTCAAGGTGCCAGCCGGATTCCGAGCGCACTCATTTCAACCCAGGAAGGCGGCCTGATTCATGGACTGCCGGCAGGAAGAAATCGTGCAGAACCTCATGACCTCGTATCGCGAGGTCGGCGGGATCAATCATGTGGATTGCGGCAATCTCCCGTCAAAGCGCGCGATTGCGTCGCTGTGCGAGGATTTGCTGCAACTGATGTTCCCTGGATTTTTCTCAGACGAGGCTGTTTCCTCCGATGAGATCGAGCTGCTGACCAATGAACTCGTCGCCAGCGTGCGCGAGCGTCTCACGGGCGAGGTACGCCGAAGCCTCCGACTGAAAAGCGGCAACGGTGACCATCGTGAGGCGGCGAACTCGCTGGTCTGCCGCCTGCTCGGGAGGCTGCCGGCAGTGCGCGCGCTGCTGCGCACCGATCTTGAAGCAGCCTTCGAGGGCGATCCGGCGGCGCAGAGTTTTGAGGAAGTGATCCTGGCGTATCCGGGGCTGGAGGCCATCGCCACACAACGTCTGGCGCATCTCCTCTACGACGAGGGAGTGCCGCTGATCCCGCGCATGATGACGGAGTGGGCGCATGGCCGCACCGGCATCGACATTCATCCCGGCGCGAAGATCGGGCCGCGCTTTTTCATCGACCACGGCACCGGCGTGGTGATCGGCGAGACGTGCGAGATCGGCGAGCGCGTTAAACTTTACCAAGGCGTGGGTCTCGTCGCGCGATCGCTCGCGGCCGGCCAGCAGCTCAAGGGCACGAAGCGTCATCCGACCATCGAGGACAACGTGACCATTTACGCGGGCGCCACCATCGTCGGCGGCGACACGGTGATCGGCAAGAACAGCACCATCGGCGCGAACGTGTTCATCATGGAGAGCGTGCCGCCGGACAAACTGTACGCATTGGGTGACCAGGAACACCGCATCCGCGACAAGAAGGCATCCAGCAAAGCCAGATCCTCGACCTAACCGCATGCTACAGGAGATCAGACAACTGGTGTTCGACTTCACGCAAGGGGTGAAGTCAGGCAGGCCATTCCGGCGCATTTCACAATTGGCCGGCGACACCCTGATCTCAAAGGACGACCTCCGGACTCCAGAGGATCAAAATGCCGACTTAACGGGCAACAGGGACATCCGGCTCGAGGCGGAGTGCGGGAGGATTCTGGCGCTTCTCGGGATGGCCTCGTCGGCACGAAAACTGCGGGTGCTGTGGAACACGCGGCTTAGGAGCAGCGCAGGATTTGCCTCCTACCCGTCATGGCGGATCGAGCTGAATCCACGGCTCCAAGAATTTGACGGCCAGGTGGAGCGCACCTTGAAGCATGAACTCGCGCACCTTGTCGCATTCCAACGCGCGGGCCACACTCGCATCGACGCCCACGGTCCCGAATGGCGCAAGGCGTGTGAGGACATCGGCATCCCGGACGAGCGCGCACACCATCATCTGCCGCTGCCGCGCAATGAGGTGAAACGAAAATTCACATACGTCTGCGTCTCATGCGGGCTCCTGGTCCGGCGCGTGAGAAAGTTCCGCCGCTACTCGGCCTGCCGCACTTGCTGCATCAATCTTGGAGACGGGCACTACGACGACCGCTTCCGTTTTGAACAGATCACCGAGCGCGCCATCGCCCGCCATATCGCGAGCCTGGAGGCCGCGCAGCGCCGCTGACGCGCGCCGCCAACGTTCTCTACAAAACCGAAATCCGCGCGGGCTCGTCAACCGCGAAGAACTCGTCGATCTCGTCATGCGGCAGCGCGCTGTTGCGGATGCCCTCGAGCCGTCTGCGGCTGCCGCGCCTGCTGCCAGGACGGTTGGCTGCCTTCTGAATCAAACTGGTGATCACCGGCGCAGCCACGACCGCGCCTGCGGCGAGGAGCGAAAGCGCGGCTATGTTCGATGCCTTCCGGCCCATTCCCCGGCCGAACAAAAGACCCAGCGCGGCGCCCGCCGCAGCTGGCGCGATGATGGTGGCGTACGTCTCGTAGCGGCTCTCGGCGGATGACTCTTGCATGGCGGCATTATAGGTGCGCGGGAGAATGTCTAAAGTGGAATTTGCGAGCCCCGCTCTTTCGGTTAAGCGTGATGACGCAGTTTATGAAAAGCGACTCCACCCATCCGAGATATGCATTGATCCTGGCCGGCGGCAGCGGCCAGCGCTTCTGGCCGGTGAGCCGTGACGCCCTGCCCAAACAACTGCTGAAACTTTTTGGGGAGAAAACCCTGCTCGAACTGACGGTCGAGCGGCTCGACGGCTTGGTGCCCTCGCAGAACATCCTCGTGCTCACCAACACGCAGCAGGAGGCCACGGTGCGGAAACTCCTCCCAGATCTCCCAAAAGAAAACATCATCGCCGAGCCTGAGAAGCGCGACACCGCGCCCGCCATCGCACTGGGTGTGGGCTGGATCGCAGCGCGTGCGCCTGCCGCCACGATGATGGTGCTGCCTGCGGATCATTTGATCCAGAACAAGGCGGAGTTTCAGCGTGTGCTCACGAACTCCATGAAGGCAGCCGAGAGTGGCGGCGCGCTCGTGACCATCGGCATCAAGCCCACCTGGCCCTGCCCGAGCTACGGCTATGTCGAGCGCGGGAAGCGCGTGCCGATCAGCAGCATCAAGGACGCCGCCGTGTATGAGGTGGCCCGCTTTCGCGAGAAGCCCAACCCCGATCTCGCCGAACATTTCATCGCGCAGGGAAATTTTTCCTGGAATGCCGGCATGTTCATCTGGACGCTGCCCGCGATCTTCAGCGAGCTCACGCGCCACTGCCCCGCGCTCGCCGATTTTGTCTCTGAGGTGCGCAATTCCAAGGACTTTGCCACCACGGTGCAAAAGCAGTTTTCAAAACTGCCGAAGCTGTCCATCGACTATGCCCTTATGGAGCGCGCCTCCCGCGTGCTCAACATCGAGGCCACGTTTGACTGGGATGATGTTGGCAATTGGACCTCGGTCGGCCGCTACCTCACGAAAGATGACGATGGTAATCAATTCAACTGCGCCCTGTCCCATCACGACGCGGCGAACAACATCGTCTTCACCCAGACGGGACAGCATGTCGCCTTGCTGGGCGTGCAGGATTTAATCGTTGTAGCCTCGAAGGACGGGCTCCTCGTCGCCAGTCGCGCCGAGGCGGAGAGCATCAAGAAGCTCGTCGATGGGCTGCCAAAGGAGTTGCGTTGAATGCCTCGCATCCTCGGCATCGACCATGGCACGGTGCGCATCGGACTGGCCATCAGCGATGAGTTGGAACTCGTGGCCAGCCCGCTCAAGACGCTGGACGCGCAGCACGAGGCCGAGCGCGAGATCGTTCGCATCGTGCATGACAAACGCATCGCGAAAATTGTGATCGGCATGCCGCTGCACATGAGCGGAGACAGAGGCGGAGCCGCAGAGCGCGTGGAGAGATTTGCGACGAACCTCGGCAAGGCGCTGCGGCACGAGGTGCCCATTGAGTTTGCCGATGAGCGGCTCTCGTCAGTCGAGGCCGAAGCCTCGCTCTCCCGCGCCGGCATCACCGGCAAGCGCGAGCGGAATCAGCTCGTCGATCAGCTAGCCGCCGTGGTCATTCTTCAGGAATATCTAAACCAACAGCGCGGCCCTGAAGGATTTCTGCTGCCGGACGAGACCGCCAGCTTTGCGTGGGAAGACCCAAGCACGCGCAAACGCCGTCCAAAGTAGCCCAGTCACTCCGTGACGGGTGCCGTCTGCTCGCATCGTTTCTGCGATCACCAAGTCGATCCTGTCGCAGAGTCGAGTCACGGACCGACTCTGCCACTTTGCTGCGCGCTCATCGCCCTCACTGTGCCGGCACAGGGCAAATACATCCCACCGCGCGTGTGCCCCCTGCTTGATTTCCGCTATTCTGCGCGCCCCATGGCACTCGCAAAAGTCACTCAAGTCGCCGGCACCGGCGTTTACGTCTCAGGCTCCGACATCGACACAGACCGCATCATTCCCGCGCGCTTCATGAAGTGCGTCACCTTTGACGGCCTGGGCGAGTACGCCTTTTACGACGTGCGCTACGACAAAGACGGCCAGCTCAAAGGCCATCCCCTCGACGATCCGCGATTCAAAAGCGCCAGCATCCTGCTCACCGGCACGAACTTCGGCTGCGGCAGCTCGCGCGAGCACGCACCGCAGGCACTCTACCGCTTCGGCTTCCGCGCCGTCATCGCCGAAAGCTTCGCCGAGATCTTCTTCGGCAACTGCACCACGCTCGGCATCCCCTGCGCCATCGCTGCCGGGTCCGACATCCGCATGCTCGCCGCCGAGATTGAGCGCAACCCGCAGCTCGAAGTCACCATCGACGTCGCCGCCGGCAAGGTCTTCTTCGAGGATCAGGAGTTCGGCATCACCGTGCCGCACACCGCGCGCGAGGCGCTGACCACAGGCCAGTGGGATCCCATCGCAGGCCTGCTCGAAAACAAAGAAGCCGTGCATCAACGCATGACGGCGCTCGGCTGGGTGTGAAAGTGGTGCAATCATTCTGATTGCATTCCAACCTTAATGCGAACCGCAACCAAGATGGTTGCGCCACCTCATGGACCCCATCCACGTCATCGGCCACCGCAATCCCGACACGGACGCGATCTGCTCTGCCATCGGTTACGCTGCGTTTTTGCGCGATGTGAGCAAAACGGATGCGCGCGCCGCGTGCTGCGGTGAGATCAGCGCGCGCACGAGCTGGGTGCTCGCACAGGCTGGGCTTCCGCCGCCGCGCCTCTTGATGGATGTGCGGCCGACCGCTGCTTCGATCAGCC
>JANOBO010000321.1:0-3357 GCA_031411695.1 Verrucomicrobiaceae bacterium | reverse complement strand
CCGCTCCCGCTCCGGCGCCCGTGAAGCCAGCAGCGGCGCAGACTCCGCCCGTGGTGAAGAAGCCAGCCGCAACGCCGGCGCCGGCGCCCGCGCCCGCCAAGCCTGCAACGACTCCGGCACCCACCACTCCCGCGAAACCTGCTGCGGTGACAAAGACGGAGGCGAAGCCGGCAACCGCAAAGCCGACTGATCCCAAAGCGGCGGCTGCAAAGCCAGCACCAGCGAAACCTGCCACGCCCACTCCTGCGAAGACAGATCCGAAAGCCGCTGCCGCTAAGCCAGCGCCGCCACCGCCGCCGAAGCCAGTCGCCATTTTTCCCGATAAGAATCTCGAGGCTGCGGTGCGGAAGCAGGTCTTTGCCAAGCGCGAGAACAAGGAGCCGATCACCGCGGAGGACGTGGCCACGGTTTCGATCCTCGAAGGCAAGGGCATGGACATCAAGGACCTCACCGGACTGGAGAAGTGCGTGCAACTCGCATCGATCACGCTGCCGGAGAACCAGATCACAAACCTCAAGGCCATCGCTGGCCTCGAGCGGTTGCAGTTCCTCGACGTGTCGAAGAACCAGATCGATGACATCGCGCCGCTCGCCACGTGCAAGGCGCTGCAATACGTCGAGCTCACCGGCAACAAGGTGAAGGACGTCTCCGCGCTCGGCGGCATCCCGGCGCTGACCTCCCTTTACCTCGCAGGCAATCAGATCGCGGACGCCTCGCCGCTCTTCAAGCTGCCGAAAGTCTGGACGCTCTATCTCGAGGGAAACCCCGTGACCAGCATCGCGGGCATCGGCACCATGAAGTGGCTGTCCATGCTCTCGCTCAAAGGCTGCGGCATCACCGACATCGCGCCGCTCGAGCCACTCACCGATCTGCAGTTCCTGTTTCTCGAGGGCAACAAGATCGCCGACTTTACGCCGCTGCACCGCATGTGGAAGAAGGACAACGACGGGCCGCGTGAGTGGGCACCGTATTGCCAGATCTACGTGGACGGAAATCCAATGAGCGACGCCTCGAAAAAGCTCATCGAAGAGCTCAAGGCCGCAGGTGCCCGGATCAAGCCGTGATGGCGGCGCGATCCGGTGCGCAGCTTGGTTGGAATTCCCTTCGCGCAATCAACACTCAAGACCTGTTAGCGATTGCAACAGGGCCTTTGACGCCTACTTTGGCCGCCAATGTTTCGACAGCTTTCCATCCTCGCGGCCATGCTGGCCGTCTTTGTTTCGCTCGCCACCTTTCGCGTTGAGGCCCAGCAAACCGCACCCGCTCCGGCAGGTGTCGCGGCCGCACCACCGGCGACGAAGGTGACCTACCCGACCGCCGTGCCGACTCCGGCGCAAGCGGGCGGATTCGGCGAGGCGGTCACGTTTGAGAACTTCCTGCGCCGCGCTGGCGTGATGGCGTATCCGCTGATCGGACTGTCGATGGTGGCGTTCTTTTTGATCCTGCTTTTTTCGTTCACCATCCGTCAGGGCACGGTGGTGAGCGATGCGTTCATGAACTCGGCGGACGCGCTGATCCGGAAGCAGGATTACCTCGGGCTGCTGGCCGTGTGCAACCGGCGCAACGAATGCATCGCGCGCATCACGGCCAAGACGCTGGACTTTGCCACGCGGAATCCGACCGCGAGCTTCGAGGAGGTGAAGGAGGTGACCGAGGCGGAGGGAAACCGGCAGTCCAGCCTGATGCTCTCGCGCATCGCGTATCTCGGCGATGTGGGCTCCATCGCGCCGATGCTGGGGCTGCTGGGCACGGTATTCGGGATGATCACGACCTTCCATGAAGTCGGTGGCAAGAGCTACGGCGGCTCCAATCAGCTCGGCCTCGCGCAGGGTGTGTCCGAGGCGCTGCTCTGCACCGCCTCCGGCCTGATCATCGGCGTGCCGGCGCTGATTTTTTATTCCCTCTTCCGCGGCAAGGTGAACCGGCTCATCTCCGAGATGGAGGCCGCGACCACGCATCTGATGGCGCTGCTGGCGGTGCAATACAAACGCGCGGCGCGTGCTGCGGCAGGGAGGCAACAAGGTGCGCCGGAAGGTTCCCTGACCTAGCCTCATGCCGAACGCCTGTCACCGCACCCGCATCTGAGCCGGCATGAATTTTCGCAAACAGCACACCATCGACCCGGTGCCCATGCAGCTTGCCCCGCTGGTGGATGTGCTGCTGCTGCTGGTGATCTTCTTTGCCGTCTCGTACAAGTTCGGGCAGGACGAGCAGCTCATGGACATCAGCGTGCCCGCCGCCGACGAAGGCAAGGACCGTCCCAAGACTTCAGTAGGCGAGATCGTCATCAACGTGAAGGCCGACGGCATCATGGTGGTGAACGGCCAGGACAACACGCACGACGAGCTGCTCGAGAAGCTGAAGAGCATTGCCTCCGTTTACAAAGATCAGGCCGTCATCATCCGCGGCGACACCAAGGTGGCCTACGATCACATCGTGAAGGTGCTGGACACCTGCCAGAAAGCCGGCATTTGGAATGTCGCCTTCGCCACCAAGCGGCCCGATCCGGACCAACCGAAGCAGCCTTGATGAACCCGATGGAAATGGTGCCAGCGCGAAGACAAATAAGATGGGCGGGACTGCTGGCTGGGGCTCTCATCGCCGCATCGCTGCCACTGATGGCGCAGCCCGCGCGCCGTGCCGTGCCAGTCGAGGATGAGGTGCCAAAGGCCACGCCATTTCAGCCCGGAAACGTCGCTCCGCGCGCTGCGGTCGTCACCGAACCGCCGCAGGTGGACCCCAACAAACCCAAGGGACCTGACGAGGACTTGTACGATTACGCCTCCATGCTCTACGGGCGGAAGGAGTTCCCTCTGGCCGTTCAGTCGTTCGGCCAATACCTCCAGAAATTTCCTTCCGGCCGCCACGTCCCCATGTGTCTCTTCCGTCTCGGTGAGAGTTACGTGAATCAAAACCAAGCTGGAGATGCCGAAAAGTATTTCCTCGAGGTCGTCAGCCGCTACCCTGCCAGCGAAGGCGCGCCCTCCGCAGCGTACCGCCTCGGCGCCATCCGCTTCAACGAGAAGAAGTTCGATGAGTCGGCAAAGTACTTCGCTTTCAGCGAATCCAAGTCGCCTTACCCGGAAATCAAGCTGGCCGCCGCCTACAACAAGAGCCGCGCCTATCAGATGCTCGGCGATCGAAAGAAGATGATGGCCTCACTGCAGACCGTCTCTGCGGTGAAGAAGGACAATCCCTATCTCGAGTCCGCGCTGCTCAGCCTTGCCACCGCGCTGCTCACTGAGGACAAGAAAAAGGAGGCACTGCAGATGTTCCTCGACCTCCTCGCCGCCAGCCAGGACAAACTCATCGTCTCCGACGCGCTGGTGAAGGCCGGCGTCATCGAGGCCGAGACTG
>JANOBO010000320.1:0-7501 GCA_031411695.1 Verrucomicrobiaceae bacterium | reverse complement strand
CGGTCCGGTGCGGTCCGGTGCGGTCGGGGGCGATCTCATGCGGCGCGGCGTTTGCGCGCACTCGGCGGACGGCGGCAGTGCAATCGACGGTCGGCGCGAAGCCCGCCAAACGATGGCCACCCCTTGCGAGCGCGACGATCGTCTCATCAAGGACCACGGGGCAAGGGCCGAGCGGCGATTCGTTCGCGAGTGAAACAGCCAGCGGTCCGAAGGGGATGAAAGCCGCAGTCACACCAACCGGTCGCGCAGCGCGCGCGCCACTGCTGCCGCGCGGCTGTGAACGTTGAGCTTGGTGAAGAGGTTTCGCGTGTGCGTGCTGGTGGTGTGGATGCTGACGCTGAGCCGGTCGGCGATCTCCTTTGCGGTGAGGCCTTCGACCATGAGCTTCAGCAGGTCGTGCTCGCGCGGTGAAAGTGACACGGGTGATTCAGGCGGGCGTGTGAGATTGGCCAGGAGCTTCACCACGCTGCGCGCAACCTTTGGCGACATGGGGGATCCGCCGTCGTGCGCCTCGACGACGGCGTCGGCCACCTCGTCGGCGCGCGCGGTTTTCAGAAGATAGCCACACGCGCCGGCGCTGATGGCCTGGCTGATCTTTGCCTCGTCCTCAAACACAGTGAGGATGACGATGCGGCAGCCCGTGGCGAGGGAATGCACCTCACCGATGATGTCCAGCCCGCTGCGTCCTGGCAGGCCGACATCGAGCAGCAGCACGTCAGGCTTGTCAGCATCCGGGGTGAGACGCAGCGCCGCGAGCATCGTCTCCGCATTGGCGAAGGCGCGCGCGGGAGCCATGCGCTGCTCGGTGGTGCAAAGGCGCACGAGCGTGCGGCGGAAGGTGTCGTGGTCTTCGACGATCCAGACGCGGATGGGGTCGGTGTGCATGATTCAGCGGGGTTGCCAGCGGTGCGACCTCGGCACATCGAGCTGGATGGTGGTGCCATGGCCGGGCCGGGATTCGAGCGTGAAGCCGGCGCCCATCGCGTGGGCGCGCTCACGCAGGTTGCCGAGGCCGTTGCCCGCGCCGTCATGCTGCGGGTCAAAGCCGATGCCGTCGTCGCTGATCTCGACGCGCAGGCCATCGCCAGCCGGAGTGATGTGAAAGCGCACACGCGTGGCCTGCGCGTGGCGTGCGATGTTGTGCAGTACTTCTTTGCAAAACAAGTACAGCTCGCGTCGCGTCTCGATGTCCGGCTCGCGCGTGAGGGGTGCGGCGGGCAGCGCGCAGTCGAGCGTGTGGCCGCGCAGCAGGCGCTCGGTGAGGCCGTGCAGCACATCGAGCCAGCCCTGGCTCTCCGTGGTGTGGCGCGGACTGATGAGCCGCACCATGTCGCGCATGGAGTCGGCGCTCTCGGCGGCCACGCGCTCGATGTCGAGCAGGTCGGCGCGCATGGCCTCGAGCGTGCTGCCGGGCTGGCTGGCGAAGGAGCAGATGAGGCGGATGCTGCCGAGGTTCGAGCCGATCTCATCATGTAGATCGCGGGCGAGCTTGTCATGCAGGCGCTGCGCATCGCGCAGCCGGGTGCGGCGCTGACGCCACAGCAGCACGCCGGAAAGCAGGGTGATGCCCAAGGTGCCGCCGACGCTGCCATTGACCAGGGTGCGCTGCGCGTCCGCGAGCAAGGTCTCGCGCGTGGTGGTGAGCCGTGCGCGCTCCTGCTCGAGCACGCGGCGCTGCTCCAACTGCGCAAACCACGCGGGCAGCGGAAGGAGCGGACCCGTCTCGACGCGGCCATCGGTGAGCGCGGCAGGGCTCCATTCATCACCCGCCGCCAGCGCGTCATCAGCCACGACGGTGGCACCGAGCGCGACATTCTTTCCGCCGCTCATGGCCTGCACCTCGGCCAGCGCGAAGACAAAATCATCGCGCCTCTTCCAGAGATCGGTGGCGGTGATGCGGATGTGCCGCGCGGGAATCTGGCCCGCCTTGAAGCGCAGCAGGTTCATCCCGGGAGGCTGCGGCGTGCGGGCGGTGGTCTCGAAGATCAGCCGCGCATCGCTGAAGTCTGGCGCGGTGGCGGCTTCCAGCTTGAAGCGGATGGGGAAGCCATAGTCGAACCACAGCGGCACCTCGCGCCGCCTCACTGGCACGAGCCAGATCTCATCGAGCGGCAGCGTGGACGGCAGCGTGATGGTGACGGTCTTCGCCGCGTCCGGCTTCGATGCCACCGCACTGTGAAAGCCCGCCGTGCCGCGCGGGCCCGACGCGACGGGGAGGCCGAGCGGCGTCACCATGTCCACCAAATTCCGGCGTGACCACGAGAGCGGGAGATCGCGTGAGCTGGTGCTCGTGACGGTGGCGCCGAGAGCCACGTTTCTCCCGCCGGAGAAGACGAGCATCTCCGCCAGCGCGAGGACCGGCGGGCCGTCGCGCTGCCAGGGCTTTGTGGCGGTGAGGCGCACACGCTTCACCTCGCGCGGGTGAAAATTCGCGATCACGGGATGGCAGCCTGGATTGGCGTAGTCCCGCGCCGTCTCATCCATCGCGAGCGCCGCCGCGTCCGTGGCGTCGAAGATCTCGATCTTAAAACGAATCGGGAATCCGTAGCCAGCGACGACGCCGGTCGCGCCTTTCGCGAGCGGCGGCACGAGCACCACGGAGTCCACCTGCTCGGGCTGCGCCAGCGTGATCTCCACCCAGAGCACGTCTTCATCCGGCATGAAGTCCGTCTTGAAGCCGATGCTGGAGCTGCTGTTGATCTGCTCGATGACCGGCAGGGTGCCGAGCGCCGCATCGATCTCCGTGATGCGCTGATCGATGCGCCGCAGATCCCCGCGCATCCAAAACGCGAGCCGCTCCGCCCAACGCGCGTCGCCGCCCTGGGCAAGCAGTGCGGCGGAAAGGAGGGAGACGATCAGCTTCATGGACGGCCGCCATGGTAACGCGACAATCCGGGTTGTCGGCTCACCAATTTTGGCGAAGTCAGGTTTTGAGGTTGGCGTGGCGGGCACACCTGCTTGCCGACTTCTCGGCGTTGACGTATGATCCGCCATGGCCGCAACAGCAACCCAGCTCGACATGACCACATTGCCACCGTTCGTGGATGCGGCGGAAGGACGCCTGATGATGGCGCTGAAGTTCTTTGAACTCGGACGCTGGTCGCTCGGGCAGTCTGCTGAGGTGGCGGGCTACACGAAGCGCGCATTCATCGATGTGCTGGGGCACCATGGCATTCCTGTGGCGGCCTACCCGGCCGCTGAACTCGCCGACGAGATCGCATGGTGAAAATCGCCGCCGTTGTGGATAGCGCGTGCTTGATCGGATTGGAGCGCATCGGCGTTTGGATCTGCTGCCTGATTTGTTGGATCCCATCTTTGTCCCGCCCGCCGTGCAGCAGGAGTTTGGGGCCACTCCGTCGTGGATGATTGTGAAGCGGCCAGCGGATGTCGGAATGGTGGAGGCGCTGCGGCTCGTGGTCGATCTCGGTGAATCGGAAGCCATCGCCCTGGCCTACGAGATGAAACTGAGAATCATTTTGGATGACCGCAAGGGGCGCGACGTGGCGCTGCGGCTCGGGATCGCCGTGACAGGAACCGTCGGCCTGCTCCTCAAAGCAAAGCAGCATGGGGTCGTCGGCGCAGTCTGCCCGCTGCTCGATGCGCTGGCGGCGAATCGATTCCGCATCAGTGATGCCCTGCGGATGGAAGCGTTACGCATCGCAGGCGAGTGAGTCGGCTGGACGCTGCGGCCGAGTCGCAATCCATAACGATACGGCCCGGCCAGCGCTGATGCGGATGCTGCGATTCTGTGGGTGCGAGCCTCTGGGTGACTCACCCATTTTGGCGAAGTGACGGCTGGCGGACGCCGCGCCACCCTGGTCCACGCCAAACCGACGGCAGCGGCCGCGGCACCCCACTCCCATCATGGACATCTACAAGCACCCGACCTTTGACATGGCATGCGAGCAGTTTGATCTCGTGGCCGACATTCTCCAGATGCCGCAGTCGGAGCGTGAGCGCGTGAAGATGCCGAAGCGCTCGCTCGTCGTCGCGGTGCCGGTGCGGATGGACAGCGGGGAGGTCAAGTGTTTCCCGGTTACCGCGTGCAGCATCATCTCTCGCTCGGACCGACGAAGGGCGGGATGCATTTTCATCAGGACGTCGCGCTCGGTGAGGTGGCCGCGCTGGCGATGTGGATGAGCTGGAAGTGCGCGCTCACCGGCCTGCCGCCGCGCACGCTGCGGTGCTTTGCGATGTGGGCGTCGAGCGCACGCATCGAGTGCGCGGCGACGTGTGGCGGACGCAAACGGCAGCGCGGCTTGTTTCCATGATGTTCTCGTGTCAGCCATCGGGCCACCCTCAAACACACACGCCCTCGCGTTCATGCTTCCGATCACCTATTTTGGTGAGGCGACAGATGCCCGCCGCTGCCGCAATCTCACATCCTTCCCATGAACACAACCACCTCACGCCGCATCCTCACCGCTCTCACGCTGGGAGCCACGCTCACGCTCCAGGCACAGACCACGGAAACCACACCGACGGCCCCGGCCGGGAAGGCAAGCACCACGGAGACCAAGCCGAAATCAAAAGCGCCGCCGTTCGTGATCCCGCCGGACATCAACGGCCTCAAGACCATCATCGCGGCACCCGCGCACACGAAGCCGGTGAAGGTCGCGATCTTTGAAGGCAAGGGCGCGGGTGCCGGCGGCATCGACAGCACCGAGGCGCGCCTCAAGTCGATCCCGCAAGCCAGCGTGACGCGGGTGAAGGCGGAAGACTGGGCCACGATCGACCTGAAGCCCTTCGACCTCGTGGTCTTCTCAGGCGGCTCCGGCAGCGCGCAGGCGGAGGCCATCGGCGAGGCCGGGCGGGAGAACGTGCGCGAGTATGTGCGGGGCGGCGGTGGCTACGTCGGCATCTGCGCGGGCGCTTACCTCGCGTGCTCGAACTTTAAATGGGGCCTCGGCATCCTCAATGCCGGCACCGTTTCCAGCAAATGGCTGCGCGGCCAGGCATTCGTGGATCTCGAGGTTTCCGACGAAGGCCGCAAGATCACAGGCGACGTGAAGAGCCCCTTCAAGGTGCGCTATCACAACGGCCCCATCATCAAGCCCGCCGGGCGCAGTGATGTGCCTGCCTACACGCCGGTCGCGTATTTCCGCAGCGAGATCGCCGAGTTCGGATCACCCGTCGGCGTGATGGTGAACTCCCCGGCGCAGGCCATCGGCACCTTTGGCAAAGGCCGCGTCTTCATCTCCAGTCCGCATCCTGAGAACACACCGGGCCTCGAGCATTTCATCCCGCGCGGCGCGCTGTGGGCCGCCGGTGTTGATGCGCCTTGATGCATTTTGAGAAAGGGCCTTCTTCATGATCACACGACTGCTGCTCATCACCTGGCTGTGCGTCTGCCCGGCGCTCGCCGACTACACATCGCCATACACGGTGACCTTCTCGTTCGAGGACGAGGAACTCATCGGAGACTTGCTGAAAGGTCCGCGCGGAGATTGGAAAGAGCAGGCCACCGCGCCGTATCGCGACTGGTATGACGCGGCGAACCAGAAGAAGTGGGGCTACTGGGGTCCGCCCGCGAAGCATCACGTCCCGCCTTCCGGCCTCGGCAGCAAAACCGCGCAGTGGTCGCGCGAGCGTGTGATCGCCACCGGCATGCGCTTCATCGGCTACAGCTACCAGCATCATCACGCGCCCGATTGGGAGCCGCCTGCCGACTGGCCGCGTGACCCGGAGCAGAAAACGCCCGTGGGCAAGGGCCTCGATTGCAGCAACTTCACCGCCTTCGTCTATAACCTCGCCCTCGGCATCAAGCCCTCCGGCGCGGTGCGCGAGCAGGCAGAGCTGACCACCATGCCTGGCCCCGGGCCGAACCGCAGCATCCCGGTGAAGCGCATCGAGCTGCCGAAGGCTTTTGCCGAATTCGAGAGCACGCTGCTCACCGGCGATCTCTTGTTTGTGAAGAACACCGGCGGCACGCTTTCACACGTCGTCATCTGGGTCGGCAAGATCGGCAGTTCGCCCGATGGCAATCCGCTGATCCTCGACAGCACCGGCAGCGGCAGCAAGGACACCAACGGGACCGAAATCCCAGGCGGCATCCACCTGCGCGCCTTCAAACCGACGACGTGGTATTTCAAACAAGCCAGCCACGCGCTGCGCATCATCCCGGAGGGAAAGTGATCCATGAGACTGTCGTCCATCGCACTCTTGAGCGCCGTCTGCTTGATGTCAGAGCCAGGCATCATCGCCGCCACGCCCGCTGAGAATTCCGCAGCCGCAGCCGCATTCGTCACATCGCTCAGCGCATCGTTTGCCGCGTGGGACGGTGACAACGACGGCACACTGGCCGTGATCGAGATCGATCACGCGCTCGCTGACGCGAACATCAAAGGCGATGCCGGCGCCGCACTCGCAGTGGTGAAGCGCGTCTCACGCAGCAAGACATGGACGACCCTTCCGCGCACGCTGGGAAACCTCACAAGCCTCGCCACCGGCGCGAAGACCAAGGATGGCCCAGATCTCGGCGCGATGTTTGCCGACGGACAAAAGCGCATCGCCAAAGCACCGCGCGAACTCTTCACGACGGACGCGCCGGATCTGAAATGCCTGCACCAAGGCAAGATGGGCAATTGCTTCTCGCTCGCTCCGCTCGGCTCCATGCTCAGCCGCGATCCCGCGCAGGTGAAGCGCATGTTCACGCTCAACGCCGACGGCACTTACGACGTGATGATCGGCAAAAAGAGCACCCACATCGCCGCGCCGACCGATGCGGAGATCGCGCTGTCATCCAGCACGGAGTCGAGCGGCCTATGGTCGAACGTTTATGAGAAAGCCGCCGGCGTCGCGCGCAACGAGCTGCGCGCCGAGAAGGATCGCGTGACAACGCCGCTCGACGCCATCGCACGCGGCGGCTCCGCGGGCACGATGCTGGCCTTCATCACCGGCAACGAGATGGAGCGCTTCACACTCAAGTGGGCCAAGGACGACAAGACCACGACTGAGGAAGCCGCGGCGAAGCTCAAGGAACTCCGCGCCAAACTCCGCGCCGCCTTTGCCGAGCATCGCTGCGTCACCACCGGCACGCTGAAGCCCACGCTGCCCGGACTTCTTGGCGGCCATGCGTATGGTGTGATCAGCTACGACGAGACGACCGACGAGATACGCACCTGGGACCCGCACGGTGACGGCTTCACGCCGAAAGGTGAGCCCGGACCCGAGTCCGGATACCCACGGAAGGACGGCCTGTGCGACATGCCGCTCACCGTTTTCACAAGGCAATTCGCCGGCCTCGCATTTGAGCTGCTGACAAAGCCCCAGGCTGGCGAATAATCCTCGGTCCGACAATCTCATCATGCCCGATTCCCCACCCTCAACGCCTCTCAGCAAAAACGTCCACCTCCTCCGCTGGGTGAAGAAAATGGCCGCGCTCTGCAAGCCGGACCGCATCCACTGGGTGGATGGATCGAAGTCGGAGTACGATCAGCTCTGCGATGAGATGGTGGCCGCGGGGACGCTCACCCGATTGAATCCGAAGAAGTGGCCCGGC
>JANOBO010000319.1:0-10656 GCA_031411695.1 Verrucomicrobiaceae bacterium | reverse complement strand
GGCGATGATGAGTTTGATGTTCATAAGAGATCAGGCTTTGGGGGTTTCGACGACGTGGTATTTCGGATCGACCGGTCGTACGAGCAGATTCGCGATGAGACCGACGGCGAGCAGGCCGACCATGAGGTAGAAAATGGAGTTGTAGGCATGCGCTGGTGTCACACCGGCGTCCTTGTTCGCCTTTGAGAGTCGATCAACCAACTGCGGACCAAGGATGGCGGCCATCGACCACGCGGTGATGAGGCGACCGTGAATGGCGCCAACTTGATAACTGCCGAAGAGATCGCGCAGATAAGCCGGAATCGTGGCAAAGCCGCCGCCATACATCGTGAGGATGAGTCCGGTCACGATGACGAAGAACGTCACATTCCCATGGCCCTGCGTCCACGGCACGCTCATGTAAAGCAGCCCGCCGAGGATGAAGTAGATGCAATAGATGCCTTTGCGACCAATGAGATCGGACATGGACGACCAGAAGAACCGGCCGCCGAGATTGCACAACGACAGCAGCCCGACATAGCCTGCGCCCGCTGCGGCGGAGACGCCAAACATGTCCTGAATCATCGGCGATGCTTGGCCGATGATGCCGATGCCGGCGCTCACATTCATGCAAAGCACGACCCACAGGCACCAGAACTGCGGCGTCTTCCACGCGACATCGACGGCAACGTTGGCATTGGTGACGAGCGGCTTCACATGCTCCTTCGGCTCCCAGCCGGCGGGCTTCCATCCCGGCGGCGGCACGCGCACGATGAGCGCGCCGAAGATCATCGAAACGGAGTAAAGGCCGGCCATCACCAGCATGGCTTCCGTCGCTCCGACGGAGGTGGCGGATGCAAAGCGCTTCATGAGTTCTTCGGCGAGCGGACCGCCGATCAATGCGCCGCCGCCGAAGCCCATGATGGCCATGCCCGTGGCCATGCCGGGGCGGTCGGGGAACCATTTCATCAGCGTGGACACTGGTGAGATGTAGCCGAGCCCGAGGCCCACGCCGCCGATGAGGCCGTAGCCCGCATACAGCAGCCAGAGCTGATGCCAGCGCACCGCGAGCGCGGAGAGCACCAAGCCGCTGCAAAAGCAAAGCATCGAGGCGAGCATGGTCTTGCGCGGCCCGCTGCGCTCCACCCATTTTCCGAACACCGCCGCCGAGAGACCGAGCAGCGCCAGCGCGATGGAGTAGGCCACGCCGACATCGGCCTCCGTCCATGCGACGACGCCGGGCGACTCGTTACCGAGCAGCTTCGCCAGCGGCTTTTTGAAAACGCTGAAGCCGTACACCTGGCCGATGCACATGTGGACGGCGATGGCGGCGGGAGGGACTAGCCAGCGGTTGAATCCGGGTGCGGCGACGGTGGCTTCGCGGGAGAGAAAATTCATTCGAGAGTGAGGATGCGACGGGTTGTAGCGTGGGCGGGGATCATCTGGCAAGAAGAAACTCGGAGTCCCAATTGTGATCGCGCGGCAAAACAAGATTCCGGCTTGTGCCACATGCATTTCAGTCTAGTCTCCGCGCGCTGTCAGGGGCCGTGGATGGTGAGCTTGCGAACCCCGCCAGGTCCTGACGGAAGCAACGGCAGCATGCCTTTCTTTGCCGCGGTTCCCTGGCAGTCTTTTTTGAAATGTGGTGTGTGCCCGCGCGTTTCAACGCGCCTATGAACATCCGCACGCTTTTTCCCCTGGCTCTTGCCGCCGCTTTCTCCGCACACGGCGCTGACTCCGCCCTCCTGGCCATCCCCGGCAAGGTCATTTACGAAAGCAAACTCGACGCCGGACTCGCCGCGCCGTGGAAGATGGCAAAGGGGCAATGGGAACCCGCTGAAGGTGCGGTGCGCGGCGCGGAGAAGCCCGAGGACAAGCACGGCGCGGTAGCGCGGTTGCCGAACAAGCTGGGTGACTTCATCGCCGAGTACGAGGTGAAGCTCGACGGCGCGAAGGGCACGACGTTCTCCCTGAACGCGGTGAAGGATCACATGGCGCGGATCATGATCGGCCCGAACTTTGTGCAGGTACAGCGCGATGACAACGATCACGAAGGGCCGGACAAGGCCGTGGTGTATGGCCGTTTCAAAGCGGACATCAAGCCCGGCACCTGGCACAAGGTGCGCATGGAAATGGTGGGGGACACGATGATCGGCCAAGTGGATGACATCATCGCCACCGGCACCAGCGAGCTTTTCAAGCAGGTGCGCATGGCGCCGGGCTTCACGGTCGCCGGGCAATCCGCTGAGTTCCGGAACATCAAGATCACCGAGGCCACGCTGAATCCCGAGTGGGAGAAGGTCAAGGCGACCCTGCCGCGCGGGGAGGCCGCGCCGGCCGCATCGCGGCCCGGTGCCAAGGCGGCGGGCAAAAAGAAGGCGTAGGGGAGCGCGTCCCGCCTCGCAACACGTCGATCTCATCCCACGCCCCGAACAAGCCCGCGCTTTCTAGCTTCAGCGCGGGAGTGTCTCAAACTCCGGCGCGCTGCGTGATTGCGGGATGTTGCGAGCCGGGACGGACTCGCCTACTCGGGAAAGATCGCGGAGCCGATGCCGCGACAGAGAATGCAAATGCGGAATCGATCCCCCATGTGTGCGGGGTGCGTGAGGGTCTGAAACTGACGCAGCAACGCGGCGGTGTCGGGTGAAGGCGCGGCACCTTCCAGACTGCGCAGCCAAGGGGCGGCCATTCGTGTGAGGAACCGGCCTTGGTCCATGCAGCGTGCCACCTCAAATCTCGACTTTGCCTCGTGCCTCACGCGGGTGAAGTTGATGTGTGCGGTGAGATCGCACTCGCCGAGCCTGTGCAACACCTCACCGTCCGTTTTGTGGTCGTGGTAGCGGCGCAGGGTGCCGTCACTCCGCTCGGCGGAATAGTACTCGCTCTCATCAAGTCCGTAGTCAGCAATGAGCACGGCGCCTTGGAATGCGCAGGCCGCGAGCTGCCGCGCCCACTCCACCGATGCGGGATGCACCTCGGTCGTGTGGCCGGGCGGCAGA
Source organism: Verrucomicrobiaceae bacterium (assembly GCA_031411695.1). GTDB lineage: Bacteria > Verrucomicrobiota > Verrucomicrobiia > Verrucomicrobiales > Verrucomicrobiaceae > JAIBCL01. The sequence continues at coordinate 7,678 of JANOBO010000319.1, read as the reverse complement.
TTGCGCGGCAGCCGGTCGATTTCGTCCGCGACCCGAGGATCACTGGGCGGCGCATCCCGCCATTCGAGCGCTCCGTCTGCCGCGATCCCGACGACGAGCTCCACCCACGCGCAGCCCGTCCACTTCACGCGATGCACGGGGAAGGCGTCGAGCAGCTCGTTCGTCATGAAGAAGGCGTGTCGCGGTTCGGCGCCTAGTGCGGCCAGATCGGCAACCCATTTCACGCGGGAGCCCAGCATCGGGACGAGCCTCGCTGCCTGCGCGGCGCGGTATTTGTCATTCGGCTCAACGATGCAATAGCGCGCGGCTTGAGCGAGCGGGCCGCCCATCGCCTCCAGCCCGCGCGCTACGTCCTCCATGAGCTGGCCATCGTGCGCGCCTTGCTCGAGGATCGAAAACACACCCGGCTCCCCGAGCGCGCGCCAGATTTGATCTGCCAGCCCCGCGAGGAGCCGCCCATACAGCGGGCCGACGCTGACCGAGGTGTGGAAATCACCGCCGCGCCCGATGCGCAACGGCCCGCGGCCATAGTAGCCGTGCTCGGGATGGTACAGCGCCAGCTCCATGACCTCCGCCCACGAGATGGCACATGCCGGAGCGCGCGCGATGCGGTCGCGGATGATCGTGTCGATGGCTGTTGGCTCCATGGTCTTGAATATCAACTGGCACACAGGCCGGAAGGAGCTACCATAGCCGTCCAAAACTTCCTGGCCATGCACGATGTGGGGTGACAGATCCAAAATCAAAGAGCACAGCAGTTGGCGGGGGCCGGCCGGCTGGAAGTTGCCGTTTTACAAGCGCACTTGGTTCAGCGTCCTGCTGGTGCTCATTATCCTCGGTGCTGTCGCGGCTTTGGGCGGCTTCCTTTTTCTCGTCCAGCCGCTGAGGGACAAGGCGGACACGTTTGATCTCAAGCTGATGCGTGACCTCGAGTCAGCCAGCATCGTGTACGACCGCAATGGCGGTGAGATGGCGAGGATCTTCATCCTAAACCGCCGCCCGGTCTCGATCAGCGAGGTGCCCACATCGCTGATCGACGCGCTCACCGCGCAGGAGGACTCACGGTTCTTCAAGCATAAGGGAGTGGACTTCATCGGCCTCTTCCGCGCCGCGTACCTGAACCTCCGCGCCGGCGGCGTGACGCAGGGCGCCAGCACGATCACCCAGCAGCTCGCGCGACAGAGTTTCAAGCTTCTCGAGCGCACCTATCGGCGGAAAATCCTCGAGGCCTTCCTCGCCGCGCGGATCGAGAAGAACTACTCGAAGACGGAGATCCTCGAGATGTACCTGAACAAGATTTACTTCGGCGCCGGCTTCTACGGCATCCAAGCGGCGTCACAGGGCTACTTTGGGAAGGATGTGAAGGACCTCACCATCGAGGAATCCGCCACGCTGTGCGGGCTGATCAAAAGTCCGAATCGCCTCTCCCCCATCCGCCACCCCGAGGCATCCATCGCCTCGCGGAACATGGTGCTCGGCCGCATGTTGGAGGAGGGGCACATCAGCCGCGAGGAGCACGCAAAGCTCTCGCAGAAGCCGATGGTCACCACCGGTCTGGCGGGCGATCCGCAGCTCACCTACGTCTATGAGGAGGTGCGTCAGGAGGTCAGCAAGCTCGTGGGCGAGGACCGGGCGGGCATCGGTGGCTTTCAGATCTACACCACCATCGATCCCGTGCTGCAAAAGGCCGCCGAGGACTCGATCCGCAGACGCTTGAACGAAGTGGAGACGCAGCCGCAGTTCAAGCATCAGACCTTCGCACAATACAAGACGATCCTGAACGACTTCAAATCCAAGGTATCATCCGGCCAGATCAATCCCGCCACGCCGCAGCCAAAGCCGGAGTACCTCCAGGGCGCGGCGCTGGTGATGGACAACAAAGACGGCAGCATCCTGGCCATGGTGGGCGGCCGTGACTTCACCGACAGCCAGTTTAATCGCGCGCTCTCCTTGTCGCGCCCGCCCACGCGGCCGGTCGGCACCGCCTTCCTGCCGTTTGTCTATGCGGCCGCGTTCAGCAAGCCGGAGTTTTTTCCTGGCACGCAGCTCGAGGACGCGCCCATCGACAACAAGCGGGTGATGATCGGCGGCTTCACCGGCATCCTCGGGGAGTGGGGCACGGAGGCGGCGGATTCCAAATGGACCATGGCCGGCATCAGCGCGCGCGAGTCGCTCGTGAACTCCCGCAACGCCACGACCGTCCGTCTCGGCGAGAAGGTCGGCGTGCCCGCGCTCAAGGAGTTCGCCACACAGGCTGGCATCAAATCGCCGCTGAAGGATTACCCCTCGAGCTATCTCGGTGCCAGCGAGGCATACCTCGACGAGATGTGCCTGGCCTACTCCGTCTTCCCGAACCGGGGCCAGCGGCCGAAGGAAATGCATCTTATCCACCGCATCACGGATGCAGCCGACAAGGTCGTCTTTCAGATCAGCGAGGACGAGGAGAACACCGTCCAGGCCATGGATCCCATCGCCGCCTATCAGACGCACTCGTGCCTCGTGGAGGCGCTGCGGCGCGGCACCGGCAGTGTCGCCACCGCCGAATTCGGCCTCGGTCCCTACCTTGCGGGTGGGAAGACCGGCACTCATTACGAGTTCAAGGACCTGTGGTTCTTCGGCTACACCTCAGCCATCACGTCTGGCGTCTGGGTCGGCTTCGACAAACAGAAGCCCATTTATGAAGGCGCCTTCTCCAACCGCATCGCGCTGCCTGTGTGGTCGGATATCATGAACGCCAGCCAGAAAGATCATCCCGCTGGCGAGATCCTGCCGCCCGAAGGCGCTGAGCGCATCGAGCTGTGCCGGAAGAGCGGCATGAGGGCCACTGACTTTTGCTACGAGAAGATCAAGGACGCGAACAACGAGGTAAAATCCATCCGCCACACCTATTTCGAGTTCATGCGGCCCGGCACCGTGTTCGACAGCTACTGCGCCGTCCATACGGGTGACGGGCTGCCATCCGGTGCCAGCACGCTCGCGGCGTTTTCATCGCAGGGGTTCGACATGCCCACGCACCCGGATGCCTCGAAGTTCACCAGCGTCGAGCCTGTGCAGATGCAGGGTCTCACCGTGCTGGGCAGTGATCCCTACGGCTCCGTGCAGCCCGTCCTGCGCGCGCGGCCCGTGATCGAAAACGACGGCATGGTGGTGAAGAAGCCCGAGATCATCGAGCCCGATCCCCAGGAGGACACCTCAGCCATCATCAAGCTCGCTCCGCCGCCGAAGCTCAAGATCGAGTAGCGGCGGTCCCCACAGGTGGGCATACGGAGCCAGGAGGATGAGGACGAGTAAGATGGGGTCCAGCCGACTCAATCAGCGCTTCCCTGACTGGCGCGCATGGGCCGTCCACCCGGACGGTGAGTCTATCGGCTCCCTTGCCTTCATCGCCGTTGGTGTGTCTTGCGCCTTCGTGTGGCCACCCTGACTTCGCCGCCTGGATTCTCCGCCACGATTGTTTGCGGATATTGAACGATTTAATCACACGCCACCGCCTTTATACCGGCGTCTGAGGCTCCTTCAGATCTGTCTTAAGCTCTTTCAGATCTATCTGAAGCACCTTCGGGTCTGTCTGAAGCTCCCTCGAATCTGTCTGAAAGTGCTTCGAATCTGTCTGAAACCATTGCGGGTCTGTCTGAAAGTGTTTCGAATCGGTCTCAAAGTGCTTCGCATCTGTCTGAAACCATTGCGAGTCTGTCTGAGAGGGTTGCGAATCGGTCTGAAACCGCCGGGAGTCTGTCTGCGCTTCCTTCCGGGCGATCTGAAACCCGTCCGAATCGGGCGGCCAACCCGAGAGCCTTAGCCGCCTGTTTAAGAACCCCGAGAACCGGCCACTGGCCGGTTCTACAGCAAGACGGTGCGTTCGTTGTAGGTCGGCTCGTTGAGCGGATTTCCAGGCCGGGAGATGTTTTTCAACAGGCTGCTAGCCCGCGCCTCAAGAAGCCAGCGCCTTCACCGGTGTGGCAAAGGCCGCGAAGCGCGACTCCCAGCGTTTTGGGATGACGCACTGAATCTCAGCCACACCCTGCTCGTAGTCCTCGCTGAGCACCTTCCCCTCCTGATGCGCCAGCGCCACGAGGTCCATGCGGTCCAGCGGGATGGTGAGCGTGAGGCGCACCACGCGGTCGATCATCAAGTTGTGCAGCCGGTGCATCAAATCCTCGATGCCGAGGCCCGTCTTGATCGAGATCGGCGCGGCGTCCGGGAACTCACGTTGCAGCTCGCGCAGACGGTCGTCTTCGATGAGGTCGATTTTGTTCAGCACCAGGAGCACCTTCTTCTCCCCAGCGCCCAGGTCCGCCAGCACCTGCGTCGTCGTCTTGTAGAAATCCTTCGCGTGCTTGGAACTCGCGTCGAGGACGTGGATGAGAAAGTCCGCCAGCACTGACTCCTCCAGCGTCGCGCGGAATGACTGCACGAGATTGTGCGGCAGATTGCGCACAAAACCGACGGTGTCCGTGATCAGCATCTGCTGGCCGTCTGGCAGCTCGAGCCGGCGCGTGGTCGTGTCCATCGTGGCGAAGAGCTTGTCTTCGACCAGCACGTCCGCGCTGGTCAGCTTGTTCAGCAGCGATGACTTCCCAGCGTTCGTGTAGCCCACGATGGCCGCCTGCGGGATCGGCACACGGCTGCGCTCCTTGCGCGCTGTCTCGCGCTGCTTCTTCACTTCTTCCAGCTCGGCCTTTAGCTTGTCCACTTTTTTGGAGGAAAGGCGGCGGTCCACCTCGAGCTGCGTTTCACCTTCGCCGCGTGTGGCACCACCACTTCCGCTCGCTCCGCCGCTGCTGCCCGCGCCGCCGCCACCGCCTTGACGGTCCAGATGCATCCACATCCGCGTCAATCGGGGCAGTGAGTATTCCATGCGCGCCAGCTCCACTTGCAGACGCGCTTCCTTGGTCCGCGCGCGCATGTTGAAGATGTCCAGGATGACTTCCTGCCGGTCGATCACGCAGGTGTTTGAGTCCTGCTCCCACGCGCGCTGCTGCGCGGGTGAGAGTTCGTTGTCGATCACGATGCAGTCGGCCTCCAGTTCCTTTGCCAGCGCCATCAGCTCCGCGGCCTTGCCTTTGCCAAGGAGGTAGCGCGGGTTTGCCTCGCGTACGAAGACCAGCTCGGCCCTGACCACGGTGATGCCCAGCGTTTCCACCAGCTCCTGCAGCTCCTCAAGCAATGCGGCGCCCTCTTCTTCTTCGCGGCGGTCAAAATAAGCGCCGATCAGCAACGCCCGCTCCACCCGGCTCGGCTTTTCTCGAATATCAAACACGCGCCCACACTAGCCGAACATTGAGGATTGAACATTGAAGTCTCAACATTGAACATTGGTTCAAATCCTGAACCCCGTCGCCCCATGTCCCGCTCGTTTATCTGTTTGCCCCTCCTCGCTCTTTGCATCGTCGGCTGTGATTCCGGTGAGCCGGGCGCAGTGCCGCAGGCGGAGTATGAGGGCCCGCTCGGCGAGGCGATCGTGCGGCAGCTCATCGCGAACATCCCCGACCCAGCGCCCGGCATCCCGAAGGGCTACTGCCTCGTCACCGGTCCCGCGCTCGCGCCGATGAGCGTGGGCTTCGCCAAACGATTTGCCGATTTGAAGCTGCGCTTTCTCAGTCGCGACGTGCTCCGGATCACCGAGCCGAATGCCGCCGTCGATCCCGAGACTGGCCTCGCGCCCTATTATATTCAGATCCGCACGATCAAGTTCACACCGCCCGCCACATGGACGGCCGACGTGGGCTGGTCATACAAAAAGACCTTCGAGAAGCACCGCTACGAGGTCACGCGGAAGGACGATAAGTATCAAGTCGTCAAGAGCACGCGGCTGGAGGGGAACTGGATGCCGCCGGGGTAGAGCGGAGTTTGCCGCATTTCCGATGCACGCCGGGCGGGTGTCACCGCTGACGCGGTTCCGGTGCTGCTGTGTGTCTTTTGTTCGCGTTTCCGCGGGCGTCAGCCAACGGAATGCGCGCAGCGTCATCTATGTCCAAAAGGCGAGCTGCGGCAGCGGTGACACCGGTTTGTGTCCGACTGTCGAATCTCCGCGCCATCGTGGTGCGCTGGCGGCCTACATGGGAAGCCGGCGCGCGGTGATCGGTGGCGGGGTGGGGTGTTACGAGCTGGGGACGGGCTCGCCTACGCGCGCTCGTAATGGCGGAACTCGTAGCCGTCTCCGGTGCCGAGGATGTCGCGGAGTTTGAACAGGTGCTCGAAGGGCGGGAGCATCACGTCGCCTTCGTGCTCCTGCTGGATGTAGGTGAGGTAGAGGCCGGCACATTGCGGCAGGAGTTCGGCAAACAATTGCGCGCCGCCGATGAGGAATATTTTTTCGGCGTCGCCGGACACGCGGGGCAGGTCGTCGAGATCGCGGATGACCTCGATACCATCGCGCGGCTCCAACGTGCGGCTGAGGACGATGTTCCGCCGACCTGGCAGCGGCCGACCGATTGACTCAAATGTCTTGCGGCCCATGAGGATGGGGTGGCCGAGTGTGGTGCGCTTGAAGAACTTCAAATCTTCCGGGAGATGCCAGGGCAGCCTGCCATCGCGGCCGATGACGCGGTTGCTGGCCATGGCGACGATGGCGATGAGCGGGGGCGGGCTGGGCGGCTGGATCACGAGCGCAGCATGACGGATTGCGGCACTGGCTCAACGAATCTTTGCCGCGCTGGTCTAATCCCGGGTTCTACGGTAGAATCCGCGCCATTAGATTGTGAGATCGCTCAATCCCTCCATGTCCGTGCTCGTCGCCGTGTTCGTCATGGCGGCGCGGTGCGCGGTGGCTGAATGGCGGGCGGACGCAGGATTTTATTTTTTGAGTGCGGAGCTCGGCGCGGCAATGCCGACGGGTGCTGGCATCCCTGTTTTCCAGTGCGAGGCGGACGCGGATGGGGTGAGTGGCGCGCCTTACGTTTACCTCCCGCAGACTTCGGCGCTTACACCGTTTGCGGGCACGGCGCATTATTCCGGAAAGACGTTTCACGCGCTCGGCGGCACGGGCAGCGGCAGCGGCCACGCGGACTCGGTGTGCAACACGTTCTGCGCGGTGGCCAGCATCTCGGCCGGCGTGACGGATGTGTTCATGCACGAGGCGGAGCAGTTCTATGACGCGGTGAACAGCGGGCTCACGCCGCCGTCATTCATCGGCTATGGCTCGGTGCAGAATCACAGTTGGATCGGCTTGGCCGACAATGCGCCGACCGCGGCGGATTTTCGCGACACGGTGCGGCGCTATGACTTTGTGCTGGAGCGCGACGGGCTGCTCGGCGTGGTGGCCCTGAACAACGGCATCGGCGCCGTGCCGCATCTCATGGCCCCTTCTTATAACGCCATCTGCGCGGGGCTGCGCAGCGGCAGCCACAGCATCTCCGGCACGTTGTCGGATCAGGATGGGCCCGGCCGGATGAAGCCTGACCTCGTCGTGGACCAGCCTTACACGAGCCTCGCCGCACCATCGATAGCCTCGGCCGCGACGCTGCTCTACGATGCGCTCCGGCCGGCATTCCCTGCGGCGGATCATCCCCAGGTGGTGAAGGCCATCCTGCTCGCTGGCGCATCCAAAACAAATCTCCCCGCGTGGCAGCGTCAGACGAATGCAAAACCGTACGACAATGTGTTCGGCGCGGGAGAGCTGAACATCCTGAACGCGCATCACATTCTGGTGAAGGGGCAGCAGGCCTCGTCGGCATCT
>JANOBO010000318.1:0-17374 GCA_031411695.1 Verrucomicrobiaceae bacterium | reverse complement strand
CTGACCCGCTCACGCAGCACCCGCAGCGAGGCTGCTCCGTCACTTCCAATCACGAAATCCACAACCGCGATCAGCGCGAGGCACGCACAGCGTCCACGGCTGCATCCCGAACATCCCCCGCACTTCCAGCAATCATGGCAGGCCACAACAAATGGTCGAAGGTGAAGCGTAGCAAAGGCATCATTGACGCCAAGCGCGGCAACATCTTCAGCAAGCTCTCCAAGGAGATCACCCTCGCGGCGAAACACGGCGGCGGGAATCCCGACCTCAACGCGCGGCTTCGATCCGGCATCATCGCCGCAAAGGCCGCGAACATGCCCGGCGACACGCTCGACCGAGCGATTAAAAAAGGCACCGGCGAGCTCGGCGGCGCAGCCATTGAAGAAGTCGTCTATGAAGGCTACGGCCCAAGCGGCGTCGCATTTCTCGTCGAGGTCGTCACCGACAATCGCAACCGTGCGGCGAATGATCTGCGCATTCTCTTTGCCAAGAACCACGGCACCTTCGCCGATGCCGGCAGCGTGGCTTATCTGTTCTCGCGCATCGGCGAGATTCGTCTCGACAAAGGCCCGCTCGATGAAGACGCCGCGATGGAGCTAGCGCTCGATGCCGGTGCGGACGATGTGATCGACGACAGCGACGACTGGATCATCCACACCGCGCAGGATCAGCTCTTTGCCGTCGTGGCCGCGCTCAAGGAGAAAGGCGTCACGCCAAAATCACCGCAGCTCAATTACCGCGCCGGCACAACCGTCACGGTCGATGAGCCGGAGAAGATCGAGCAGCTCCTGAAACTCTACGACATCCTCGATGACTATGACGACACCCAGAACGTGCACGCAAATTTTGAAATCCCGGACGACGTCATGGCCAGCTTGTCCTGAACCGGCCCGCAGAACCTTTTGAACCACCGAGCCGAAATCCAACACGGCATCCCCATCACACTTTCATCTTTATCATGAGCGAGGAAATCTCACCCGAAAGCGCAGTTGTCGCAGAAGCCCCGAAGCCGAAAGCTGTGCGGCGCACAAAAGCGGCGCCCGCGCTGTCTGCGGCAAAAACGGCCGCGAAGAAGACCGTCGCGCGCAAACCGCGCCCGGCGAAAACCTCCGAGGCAGAGCTGCCTCTCGAGTCCGCCCCGCATCAAAATGGTTCCGCCAGCACGGCTGCGATGGAGCCACCTCGCGTGGTTGCCGAGCCAGTGACCCCCACACCACCACCCCCGCCACAGTCGCAGCCACAGCCACCATCGCCGCTTCCTGCGCCTGTAGCCTCGGACTCCGCAATCGAGCAAACACCGTCGATCCCTCAGGGACAGCCCGCACAGAACACCGAGTCGCGCGGGCCTCACCCACAGCAAGGCGGCCAAGGACAACAGGGAAACCAACAGCGCTTCAATGGCGAGCGCGACCGGAGGAATGACCGCAGGCATGGCCGTCATCGTGACCGCCATCGCAATCGCGACCGTGACCGAGACCCGCAACAACCACGCGATCCCCAGCAAAATGGCGATCCTCACCAACAGCGGGAACCCCAGCGGGAGCCGCACCAGCAACGCGATCCCCAGCAGCCGCGCGAGCCTTTGCCGGAGCGTCCGCTCGGTCCGCCGGAGCCAGTCGATGGCATTCTTGAGCTATCACCGAAGGGCTACGGCTTTCTCCGCCAACGTGACCGCGGATACAATCAGACGCCAAACGACGCGTTCGTGTCACCGGAGTTCATCCGTAAATACGGCCTCCGGGAAGGCATGCAGATCAAGGGTGAGTCGCGCAAAGGGCACCGCGGCCCGCAGGTCACCGAGATCGCCGAGGTGAACGCCCGCGCGCCGGAGGCGATGCGCGACCTGCCGTTGTTCGAGGAACTGAAGGCCATCAATCCAAATAAGCGCATCGCATTTGAGACGGTGCCTGGCCGGCTCACCACGCGCACCATCGATCTCATCACGCCCGTGGGTCGCGGTCAGCGCGGACTCATCGTGGCGCCGCCGCGTGCCGGGAAGACCACGTTGCTCCAGCACGTCGCCGAGGCCGTCACGCAGCTTCATCCGCAGTTGCATCTCATGATCCTGCTGGTCGATGAGCGCCCGGAAGAAGTCACCGAGTTCAAAAAGCTGCTGCCGCGCGCGGAGATCTTCGCCAGCTCGAACGACATGGATGTGAAGAGCCACACGCGCATCTGCCAGTTCGCCATCGAGCGTGCGAAGCGGCTCTGCGAGTGCGGTGAGCACGTCTTCATCCTCATGGACTCCATCACGCGCATGGCGCGCGCGTTTAACAACTCCAAGTCCGGCGGCGCCACGATGAGCGGCGGTGTCGGCGTCGGCGCGCTCGAGATTCCGCGCCGGCTATTCGCCGCCGCGCGCAACACGCGCGGAGCAGGTTCCATCACCATCCTTGCCACCGCGCTGATCGAAACAGGCAGCCGGATGGACGACCTGATCTTTCAGGAATTCAAGGGCACCGGCAACATGGAACTCGTGCTCGACCGCCGCATCGCAGAGCAGTACGTCTATCCTGCGGTGAACGTGCTGAAGTCCGGCTCACGCCGCGAAGAGCTGCTCATCCCAGCGTTCCAGCTGGAGAAGATCCACATGCTGCGCCGCGGCCTGGCCGGCCATAAGCCCATCGAGGCGATGCAGCGTGTGACCAGCCTGCTCGAGCGCTACCCGAGCAACAACCAGATGCTCGTCGAGCTGCCCAGCAAGCAATTCTGATCTTCGATGAGCGAGCGTTCCGGCAATCACATTGACGTCGATGAGGTTCTGCCGCCCGAGCGCGGCAGGCCGAGGGCTGCTGGTGATCCGCGCGTGCGGGGCGAGACTTCGCGAATTCTGGCCTACTGGCTCGATGAGTTCATCCGCATCCCCGGCACAAAGGTGCGAATCGGGCTCGACCCCATCCTGGCGATCCTTCCGTTCGTCGGCAGTTTTCTCGCCTCGGGCGCTGGTTTCGCCATTCTGGTGGAGGCCGCGCGAACTGGTGTTCCCATTCCAGTCATCGCACGCATGGGCTTGAACATGCTGTTCAACACTGCGCTCGATGCGGTGCCCGGCATCGGTCCGGTCGCCTCCATTTTCTTCAAATCCAACTCACGAAATCTGCAACTGCTACACCGCTGGCAAGCCGGCCAGCACACTGCGGTGAAGCGCGGCACTTGGGCCGTGTTTGCCTTCGTCGCCTTCCTCGGGCTGCTGATCGTGAGCCTGTGTGTGGCGGTGCTCGTGTTCTTGTTGTCGAGCATCTCAAAGCCTTTCCAATGATGGCTCGCGGCCGCTCCCAGAGCGCATCTGCTCGTGCCACAGAATGAAAAAGGTGGGACGCCTCGCGGCATCCCACCTTTGGTTTTTCAGTTTTGATTCAGATCAGCTTACACGCCGCCTTCTTTCTTCGGCGCGTCGCCTTCACCTTCCGGACGCGGGCGACTTGGCGCGCCGCCTTCGGTTGATGGGGGACGACGGAATCCGCCTTCGCCACCGCCGGGGCCGCCAGGAGCACCTTGGCCGCCAGGGCCGCCGGGTCCGCGCATGCCGCCGGGGCCGCCTTGGCCTCCGCGCTGCTGCATCATCATCGCGCGCATTTTCTCGGCGCCGGCCTTCATCTCTTCCTTCGTGACCTTGCCGTCGCTGTTCTCATCCATCTTCTTGAAGCGCCCCTCGATCTCCGAGGTCTGAGGTCCGCTGAACTCAGCGAGGTCGATGTTGCCGTCGGTATTCTTGTCCATCTTCGTGAACAGCTCGTCAGGATTCATGCCCATGATGTTGCCCCCTTGGCCACCGCGCATCCCGCCGCCAGGACCGCCCTGCGGGCCGCCGCTCGGAGGACCGCCTTGGGGACCACCACTTGGAGGGCCGCCTTGCGGGCCGCCGGGAGGTCCACCCTGAGGAGGCGCGCCTTCACTGCCCGGTGGACGACGAAATCCCGTGCCTTCACTGCCGCCTTCACCACCGGGACGGCGCATCCCCTGCCCTTGGCCTTCGCCACCGGGGCGGCCGCCGCTCGCGCCTTCGCGCATCCGCTGGCCGAGCTGGCTGATCTCCGCCATGTCAGCGGTGCCATCGGAGTTCGCGTCGATTTTTCCAAAGCGCTCCTCGGCTTCGGCGGTCGAAGCTTTCACGAACTCCTCCTTTGAAATTTTGCCGTCGCTGTTGGCGTCGGCCTTCTTGATGAATTCAGCAGCGCGGCCGCCCGCGCCTTCACCGCCTGGTGCTCCAGGACGCGCGCCTTGCTGGGCGTTGGCCGCTCCTGCGCAAAGGCAGATCATGCTGATTCCGAATAGAACAATGTGTTTTGGTTTCATGGTTTTGGTTTGGGATTTGCGAGTTGTGAAACAGAAGGTGTTTCAAGTAGTTGCGACGAAGAAAAAAAACTTTGCCATACAAAATGGCGGTCGTGTTTTTCAGCGCGCCAGCTCCTTCAGGAGCGTGCGGCTGAGGCGCACACCGTCGTGAAAGCACTGAATGGAAAAGTTCTCGTTCGGCGCATGAAGCTGACTGTCAGGCAGCGCAAGCCCCAGCAGCAACGTGTCCACGCCGAGCACATCCTTGAAGGCCTGCACGATGGGAATGCTGCCGCCCTCGCGGATCAGCGCGATCTTGCCGCCGAATGTCTCAAGCAGCGCGTTTTGCGCCGCCTTGCCGAAGGGCGAGTGCGGGTCCATGACATACGACGGACCGGTGTGACCACGGATGATCTCGAGCCGCACGCCACGCGGCTTGTGCTTTTCAAAATGCGCCACGGCGAGGTCGAGCACTTTCTCCGCATCCTGATCCGGCACGAGTCGAAACGAGAGCTTCATCATCGCCTCGCGCGGGATCACGGTCTTTGATCCCGGTCCCTGATAGCCTCCGCCGATGCCGTTGATCTCCGCAGTGGGCCGCGCCCAGCGGCGCTCACGCTCATGAAAGCCGGGCTCGCCGAAAAGTTCCGGCGCGCCGGTCAGCTCCATCGTTTCCGGCTCGCTGTCGCCCAGCGCATTCCATGCGGCGCGCTCCCATTCTTGCAGCGGGCGCACGTCATCATAAAAGCCAGCGATGGCCACCTTGCCGTCTTCATCGTGCAAGGTCGCGGCGAGACGCGCGATCATCGTGTTCGGATTTGCCACCGCGCCGCCGAAGATGCCGGAGTGCAGGTCGATCGTGGGCCCCTTCACTTTCACCTCCATGCACGCGATGCCGCGGATGCCATACGTGAAGGTGCCCACGCCTTGCGCGATCATGCCCGTGTCGGAGATCGCCACGACATCACACTTGAGCGCGTCGCGATGCTTCTCGAGGAACGGCCGCAGATTCGGACTGCCTATTTCCTCCTCGCCCTCGATGAGGAAGATCAAGTTCACTGGCAGTGATCCGTCTTCAGCGAGCGTCTGCTCGATGCCCTGCAGGTGCGCCATGAACTGACCTTTGTTATCCGTCGCGCCGCGGCAGTAGATGCGGCCGTCGCGGAGGGTCGGCTCAAAGGGCGGGCTCTTCCATTCTTCCAGCGGCTCGGGCGGCTGCACATCGTAGTGACCGTAGATCAAGACCGTCTTGCGTCCCGCGATGTGCGCGTTGCGGGCCACGATGACGGGATGGCCCGGCGTCTCGTGCAGATCCACATTGAGGCCGAGTGATTGAAGCTTGCCCACCAGCCAGTCCGCGCAGCCGCGCACATCTTTGTCATGCGCGCGATTGGTCGAGACGCTGGGAAAGCGCAGCACTGTGAGGAGATCGTCGAGTCCGTTGTTCATGAGATTGGTTCAGTGGCCTAACACGCCGGATTCAGGCTGGCCGGTGAGCCTGCGCCAATTATCCATCGCCATCACCGCAAACAGCAGTGTGGTGTAAAAGCTGCCCCATTGAGTAAAGGCAAACACCGCCATCGCCACCGCGCAGCCCAGGCTGATCTGCAAGACGAGCCGACCCCTGCCCTCCAGCGTGGCCTCCATGATGCGCCCGCCGTCCAGCGGGATGATCGGCAGCAGATTGATGAGCGACCAAAAGATATTGATCTGGATGAGGACGCTGAACGTCCTATCCGCATAGAGCGACATCGGCGGGAAGGCGCGGGCCGTGAGCCACACCACAAAACCCAGCGCCAACCCCGCCGCCGGGCCCGCCGCGCTGATCAGGATCTGCTCATACCGCGTGCGATGCCGCGTGCCCATCGCCAGGCCGCCTCCGCCGTACAGATGAATCTCCGGCCGAGGATCGCCAAAGCGGCGCATCATGAACGTATGGCCCAGCTCATGCCAAAGGATGGACACAAACGCGGACGCGACCCAGATCCCCAGCAACTGCATCCCCTGCGGCGAGCTGGCGCGCTCCGCCCCCCCGAGCAGGGCTGTGACGATCCAGAACATCCAGTGGACTGACACCGGGAAACCAAAAATTTGAAAACGAAGCATGAGAAGATAAGGGCGGCGAATGTGAAGCAGCGCGATGGAGGCACAAGAGGAAGTTCGTTCGGGAAGGTAGCGGGCGAGCGGCGGCGCTTGAAGGCGCACGGTCAACTTTTGAATTCCGGAGAGACCGAATCGCGTGCCGTGTCACTAAAACGTGTCATTCAATTCTCACGTCTGTTTTTCTCCCGGTCTCCCAGTCTAATAGTCTCCCCCATGCCCGCCACCATCCGCAGCCAGTCCTGTAGATTGTAGTGGTTCGTCACGCGGGCGATCTTCCCATCGCGGATGTCGAAGAATGCACCGACGCGCAGGTGGTATGTCTGGCCGCTGGCGGGAGGCAGGCCTTCATCAGTCGCGATGTAGGCACCGTCGATGAAAAACTCGGCTGCTGCACGGTCTCCTGATTCGTTGACGAGAACGACTAGGTTCACCACCTGCTCGCGATAGCAGCGGTCCATGCGCTTCAGGAAAGTCCGAAACGCATCCCGCCCCACCTCGCAGCCGCCTTGGTTCACATCATGCGCCACGTCATCCGTCAGCAACTCCAGCAGCGCATCGCGGTCTCCAGAGTTGAAGGTGCTGTAATAGGATTCGATCAGGGCGCGGGTGGCTGACATACGCGGAGGGTAGCATGGCTCCCATCGCCCTCAACGTCCGCGCATCACGCGCATGCCATCTCGCATCGCACGAAGGACACCTCCGTCCCGGTTTCTCATCGTCTCACAGAGCCAGCCGGCGGACGGCGCCACCTCACGGCGGCAGTGCGGCGTTGTAGAGGTACTCGTTGCTCTGCCACGCGCCTTTGATCAGCGAGTAGAGCGTGACGTACACAGGCGAGCCGTCAGTCGGCAGGGTGGTCAAGGTGCGCGCGGTGTTGGTGCCTTCGGCTCCCGCGTAGAGATCGTAGCCGCCGGGCGCGCGCCCGATCCACAGCGCATAGGCGGTGGCAGTGTTGCTGGGGAACCAGGTGAAGAGCTGCGATGCGCCGGTGAAGGTGCTGCCGCTCACTGGCGAGAGTATGGCGGCCTTGGTGACAGCGACGTTTGCCGCGGTGTATTGGTAGCTCACTCCTTGCCACGCGCCGTTGATGAAGGAGTAAAGCGTGACATGGATCTTCCGTCCGTCAGTCGGCAGCGTCACGGTGCGAGAGGTGGTGGCGAGCGTCTCTGCGGAGGACCACAGGTCATACGCGCCGACGCTGCTGCCGATCCACAGCGCGTAGCTCGTCATGCCGACGCCGCCACCCCAATTAAACGTGGTCGATGCGCCGGGCAGCGTCGTTCCGTTGGCCGCGCTGGTGATGAGTGCGCGCTTGCTGCCGCCGGCGGTGTTCGCCGTGGTGAACCACGCACTGCTTTGTATCCACGCGCCATTGAGCCAGGAGTAGAGCGTGAGGTAAATGGGGCGGCCATCCAGCGGCAAAGCGGTGAGCGTTTTCGAAAGGCTGGTGCCCTGCCCGCCTGAATAAAGGTCATACCCGCCGGGCGCGCTGCCTGCGAAAATGTGATACTGCGTGGCGCCAGCCGCCGCGCTCCAGGTGAGCGGGAGATTTGCATCGGCGAGCGTGCTGCCGCTAGCCGGGCTGGTGATCTGCGCCGCGCCACCATCGGGCAAAGTCGGCGCGGTGAACCAGTATGCGTTTGACTGATAAGCGCCGCTGATGAGCGAGTGCAGCGTGACGTGGATGCGCCGTCCATCGCCAGGGATGGCGAGGCTCTTCGCCAAGTTTGATCCCTCGAGGCCCCAGTAGAGGTCATAGCCATTCGGCGTGCTGCCGACCCACAACGCATAGCTTGCGACGCCAGCTCCGGTTTCCCACTGAAGGTTCATCGTGGCTGACGTGAGCGTGCTGGTGTTTGGATGACTGGTGATCCGCGCCGGATAAACGCCCCCGGCGGGCAACGCGGTGGTGAACCACGAGTGCTCCGCCTGATAGCCGCCATTGATGAGCGACCACAGGGTGAGATAGACCGGTCCGCCATCCTGTGGGACGCCGATGCTGGCTGCGGGTGTGGTGCCGGCATCGACCGCGCCAAGGTCGTATCCGCCATAGCTGGAGCCGAGGAAGAGGTAGTAGCGGCTGACGCCGGTGCCGGCAGACCAAGTGAGATTGAGCGTGCCGCCGGTGAGCTGCGCGCCATTTGCCGGGGAGATGAGCTGGGCCTTCGACGCCGGAACGGTGGTGAAGACGTACGGGCTCTGCTGATACGCGCCGTCGATGAGCGACCAGAGCGTGACGTGCACCTGTCCGCCGCCCGCCGGCACGGTGAGGGTGCGGCGCGTGTTCGTGCCTTCGTTGCTGTTGCATAGGTCCACCCCGCCCGCCGTCGATCCGACTTGGAGGTAACAACTCGTCACGCCGCGACCCGCGTCCCACACGAGCGGCAGGGTGGTATCGGCAAGGACGGTACCGTTTGCCGGGCTCAGCAAGCGCGCCTTCACTGGTGCGGGTGCGCGCCAAGCCGTGAGGGTATACGCGCGGCCGAGATAGGCGCCGCGGACCAAGGAGTGCAGCGTGACGTGGATCACACGGCCGTCCGTGGGCAGCGTGAGCTGGCGGGAAAGGCTCGTGCCCTCATTGCCCGCGTAGAGGTCATAGGCCCCCGGCGTGGAGCCGGCCCACAGCGCGTAGCTGGTGACTCCCAGCCCTGCATCCCAAGTGAAACGCACCGAAGCGCTGGAAAGCGCCGCGCCATCCGCAGGTGAGACGAGCCGCGCGGCCGGGTCGAGGCCCTCGCCGCTGAGGGCGATGTCGAACGGGCTCTCGTCACCGTCATTGCTGGTGATGTGCAGCGCCGCGGTGCGGGTGCCGATGGCACCTGGAGAAAATAGAATTGAGAACGTCGCGCTGCCGCCAGCCGCGAGGGTGGTCGGCGGCGGCGACTGGATGGTGAAGTCGGCGGCGTTTGCGCCATCTTTTAAAAGGGCGATGCCAGTGAGCGGTGAGGTGCCGCTGTTGCCCAGCGTGAAAACGAGCGCCGCACTGCTGCTGCCGGATCCGGTGGCGGGCACCGTGAAGGGCGCGCCGCCGTCCGCGAGCGTGCCGCCGCCCGGCTGTGTGACCTCGATCTCGGCGTCAGACTGCGTGGTGAAGGTCATGCCCGTGCCCGTGCTGGTGCCGTCCACATTGGTGGCGACGATTCGGTAATGATACGTGGTCGCCCCAGTCAGGCCGGGCACAGTCGCGCTCACGCCTTGTGCCCCGTCGCCTGCGAGCGTGGCTGGCGTGGCGGGGATGCTGCTGCCGTATGCCGAGGTCGTGCCGTATTCAAAGAGTGCGGAGGTGGTAAGGGCGCGCGCGTTGACGCTGCCCGCGAGGATGGCGCTGTTTTTACCCACACTGGACGCGGCTTGGGTCAGGACGGTCGGCGGCGTGGCACCGACGACCGCTGTGAGCGCGGTGCTTGTTCCATTCAGCACCCCATCCGAGGGGGTGACGGTGCAGAGGAGGGTGTCCCCATTCACGCATGTGTCGGCCGGGATCGCATCGGCCAGGCCCGCGCTCGTCACATCGCGCACCACGGTTCCGTTGCGACGCCACTCGTATCTGTACCGCACCACGTCATAGTCGGGATCGCCGACGACCCGCAGGGGCACTCGACAGAAAACCACGTCGGATGCCGCAGGAGTGGGGGGATCAAAGACCGCCGTGATGGAAGACGGGGGGCGGTTCACCTTCGCGGCATTGCTGATGAGCAAAGGCGCGCGAGTCATGACGTTCCCGTTGAGAGTGAACTCAATCGTCCAAGCGCCCTGGACATCGAAGTCGATGATGTAGTTCAGCCAGAACCAAGCGCTCTGATAAAGACCTGCGCTGGCGGAGGTGAGTTGGCGCGCGGCCGAGTCATACCGCACGGAGCCATCCGGCCGCAGGTAGCGGAGCCGGTAGGTGGTGCCTGCGGGCACGCTCATCGCGCTGAACCAGAAGTAATGACCCTGTGCGCCCGTACCTAGCGTACCGGTGCGACTGGTGTTCGTCGGCGGGCCGCTCCATTGCGTGAGGTCATCAGTGGTCAGAACAAAGTTTCGCAGATACAGCTCGCTGCGAAAAGCCGGCTGGCTCACCCAGCCGCTCTCCCCCGGATTCCCCGGTCCTGTGAAGGTTTCGACGGAGGTGCCGTTGACCATCGATTCGAAATGGAGATGCGGGGCGCTGCTATTCCCGGAACTCCCAGTGAGGCCGATCTGGGTGCCAGCCTTAATCACCTGTCCCACAGTCGCTGAAACGCTGTTTTTACGTAGATGGTAATACGTGGTTATGTGACCTTCCCCATGATCGAGCGCCACATAATTTGCGGGCAGCCCCGCCCAAACCGTGTTCCGGTCCTTCTCTCCATCGCGAGTCTGCACCACCGTTCCGTCCAGCGCCGCAAACACGGGCACGCCGATGTCTTGCTCGGCAAAGGTCAGTAGAGAGGTATCGATGCCGAGGTGCCCATTGTAGGTATAGAGGCCATTGTTGTAATCCCGAATCGCCGCCGTGGGATCCATGTCCACAAAACTTCCTGGGCCCAAGTCCCCCCAAAGTGTGCCCCCTTGGGGAAAGAACTTAAACTTTTTCGTGCCAAGCGGCGGCGGTCCTGCGGCCTGAGTAGCCGCAGCCCCAGCAGCTCCGATGCCCGCCGCGCCATTGACTCCGGACGCCACTGAGGGTCCGGGAACCATATTTGAGCGAGTTCCCTTCATGCTCCGCAGGCTCCTCGCCGCTAAACCACCGATGTGCGCGCGGTCCACGCAATGCACGCAATCCACGTGGGAAGATGGCGCAATCCCTCGTCCAGAGCCGCGGAACTTACCCGGCTCTGCGCTGTGTGCAGCCATGTCGCCCAGGGCGAGAAACAACACAGTAGAACTTAAAAGTCTAAACAGCATCGAACTATAATTATCATACTTTAATCGCCTTTGGTCAAGCTTCAGATCGGGCGATCCTCCGATTGTGCCTCCGCCTAGAAATTAACGCCGTATTCAGATCCCCTTACCCGCCGGATTGCTCAATTGTCATGCCCAGTTTCCGCGCAAAGTTCCAGGCCCGTGGCCGACACGACTTGGGCTCAGTCCGAATGGCGTGGACAGATCCCCACGGCGATCTGTTTGTCTGCTGACTGCTAAGGGTCCCGCATCGACGGTTGACGATGGTGGGATGCTCGCCATTAAACAGCGCCTCATTTGCCCACCGGCTTCTCCCATTCATCGAATGAAAATCGTCTCCATCGTCGGCGCGCGGCCGCAGTTCATCAAGGCAGCTGCACTCAGCTCGGCTCTCCGCGCGCGGGGCCACACGGAGTTCCTCGTCCACACCGGGCAGCACTACGATGCCGCGATGTCGGACGTGTTTTTCGATGAACTCGGCATCCCGCAGCCGGACGCCAACCTCAGTATCGGCTCCGGCCTGCACGGCGAGATGACCGGAGCCATGCTGGCCAGCATCGAGCGCGTGTGCTTGAACGAAACGCCCGACGCCGTTCTCGTCTATGGCGACACAAACTCCACCCTTGCCGGCGCGCTGGCCGCCTCAAAGCTCAACATCCCCGTCGCCCACGTCGAGGCCGGTTTGCGCAGCTTCAATCGTGCGATGCCAGAGGAAGTCAACCGCGTGGTGACCGACCACGTCTCCCGGTGGCTGCTGTGCCCCTCCCCCGTCTCTGCGGAGAATCTCGCGCGGGAAGGCATCACCCGGGGCGTCCACATCGTGGGCGATCTCATGTGCGATACCCTGCTGCGCGCGGCGGAGATCGCTAAAGCCAAGCCCTCCATCGTCGCCAAGCTCGGCCTCCCGCCGAAAGGCTTCGCCCTCGCCACCATACACCGCGCCTCGAACACAGACGATGCCGACATCCTGCGCGGCCTCCTCCGCGCGCTCACCCATGCCGGCATGCCCGTGGTCTTCCCCATGCACCCGCGCTGCCGCGCCCGCATCGAGGCCTTCGGACTCCAAGACGCCCTGAAGAATCCCAGCCTCCGCGTCATCGATCCCGTGGGCTATCTCGAGATGGTACAATTGCTCGCTGACGCCCGCCTCGTGCTCACCGACTCCGGCGGTCTGCAAAAGGAGGCCTACTGGCTCCGCGTGCCTTGCGTCACCCTGCGCGAGGAATCCGAGTGGACGGAAACAGTGACCAGCGGCTGGAACCACATCGCCGGCACCTCGGCCGATACCATCCTCGAGATCGTTCGCAAGATCACCCCGCCCGCCGAGCACCCCGACTTTTACGGCGCCGGTGATGCCGCCGAGCGCATCTGCAAAGCCCTGGCATGAGCAGGTCCGCCGCAACGAAGCTGGCGCTGAAGGTGGCCGTCTCCTTGGTCATCCTATGGTACGCCTCCCATCACTTCGCTTGGCGGGATGCGCTGCGGCTCATCCGGGAGGGGCACCCCAAGTCCTTCGCCGCCTCCCTCGGCTGGTCACTGCTCAGCATCGGCCTTGCCGCCTGGCGCTGGGATCTGCTCACCGGCGGCAGGATCGGCCCCTGGCGCGCCACCCGCCTCGTCCTCGTTTCATCCTTCTTCGGCCTGTTTCTGCCCGGCTCCGTCTCTGCCGATGTCATCAAAGGCGCTCACCTCGCCATTGAGGACCCCGATCACCGCAACGCCTCCACCGCCACCTATATCCTAGGAGATCGCGTCGTCGGCCTCATGATCATGCTCCTCTTCGCCCTCGTCGCCGGCCTCACTGGGCTGGGCGGCGAGTCCGTGCGCGAGGTATGGTCGCACATCATGATGTGGCTGGCCGGCGGGCTCGGCGTCCTCATCATCGGCGTGGCCACGATTCTCTCCACCGCAGGGCGCGCCTTGATTAGCGGCCTCGCCACCCGTGTCCTGCCGGGCGTGCTGGCCCGGCCCTTTTCCAAACTCATCGCCGCCGCCGCAGGTCCGTGGCCCGGTCGTCGCGCGCTCGCTCTCATCGCCACCGTAAGCGTGCTAAACCAAGTGTGTGGAGTGCTCAGCGTGAGCGCTATATGTGACTTTATAGGCCAAGAAATTACCTTTGCACAGAGTGCCGTCTTCTTCTGTCTCGCCAGCCTCTCCACCGTCATCCCTGTCACCGTCGCCGGAGTGGGTGTGCGCGACTGGATTGCCGTGCGCCTCTTCTCCGGTCTGGGCAGCAAGGCCGAGGTCGGCGCTGCCATCTCCATGAGCATGCTCGCCGTCATGCTCGGCATCGCCGCCATTGGCGGTCTGCTTTATGCCGGTCAGTCCTTCTGGGGCCATCGAAAGGCATCTGGCCCGGACCGTTCGGACTGACACTCCCGTCGTCGCAGCCAATGCTCTCGTCGCCACAGAGTGCGACGTCCGCAGCCGCCCGACCGCCGTCAAACGGCGTTTGACCGCTGCATACCGCCGACCGATTTGGGCCCGGTCCTTCACGACGCACCTCATGACTCGCGCGATTCGGCGCTTGCCGTCATCGACCCACATCCTCCGCCCCACGCCTCGAATCCCGTAACCCAAGAGTGCGAGCGGAGACGGGTGGACCACAGTCGCCGAACAAAAGGTTGACTATTTCTGGTAATTATAGTATTGGTTAACTGTCGTCTAAGTCCCTCATCCTCAGCCATGAAACCCAATTCCCACCCCCTTGTACTGCGCGAAATGCGTCCCATCCTGACCCGCCCAGTCGCCACCGAAGACGTTTCACTTCCCGGCACTGCCAAGGTCCGGCTGAACGTGGCCCGCCTTTCTGACATCGATCTCCTCCAGACCTGCAAATCTCACGCCTTGGCAGCGCACGACAACCCTCTATTCCCCGACCTCCAGCCTTCCGAGGCCGAGTTCCAGTTCTTGATCGAAGACTTCTCCGCGTCCGTCATCGAGATCGCCGATCTAAAATCAAAGCTCGAGGCGGCCTACGCGCGGCGCGACCATAAGCGCGCCGCGCTGGAGGGCGGCACCCGCTCCCGGATTTCCTACGTGCAGCTCAGAGGCCAGGGAGCATCCACCGCCATCATGTCCATAGGCTTCAACACGCAGCGGGCACCGAAGCCCGTCGGCTACCTCGATTCCCCACTCGCGCTCACCGTTACGCTGAATCAAAACGCGGGCTCCATGGAGATCACCTGGCAGCCCGTAAAACGGACCCGAGGTTATCTTCTCCAGTATGCCGAAGGCACGCTCGGGCAGCAGGATGTCGCCTGGACGCTCGAAGTCGTGACCAAGCCCAAGAAGATTCTCACCGGCATGAAGCTCGGCACCTCTTACCTCTTCCGCATCGCCACCCTCGGCGGCAAAGGCGGCCAGAGCGCTTGGAGCCCCTCCGTCGTCCGCGTCGCTGGGTAAGGGGAAGCAAACGTCTAAATTTGCCATCAACCGTGCCCAATAGGGCACCTCACGTATCCCGTCCCGGATACGTGGGAAGGAAACTAGCTTCGGCCCCACTCATTGCACTTCCCGTGGACTCCGCGCCCTCGAAGGGGCCAGTGGCTTAGCTGGGGTTAGTCGGCGTGCTCTCGGTGGGCAGCGCACCGGAAGAATCCACCCTCCGCACGGCAGTGTTACCGCCCTTTGACCCGCGTGAATTTCGTGTTGAGCCCGCCTTGCTCGGTGAACGATCCCCACACGAAGTCGAATCGGCACTCCAGCTTGATCGCAGGGGTCCAGGTAATTTCGATCCTGCTGTCGCTGACCGCCCGCCACCACGCCACCTGCCCCGCAGCCAGGAACAGGCCCTCGGGTAGAAAGACAAACTCCCGGTCAACCTTCCAGCGCGTGCCCATCAACCACTTCTCCAGTTCCTTCGCGTCCTGCGGCATGTAGAAGCTCTCTGGCAGCACATGCTCCGTCTCGGTGCGCGCCTGGAGGCGGCGTACCCCGTCTTTGGTGTACACCACGGTCAGTGTCTTGTTCCAGCCTGGAGTCGGATCGGCCCCCAAGTATGCCGGCGTCACCCCGAATGCCTTCTTCTCCTGCTCGACATACTTTCGCACCCGCTCCGTCACATCCGCCTGATGCTTCCCGCCCCCATACACAGCGGAGATCACCGTCACCTTCGCCGCTACACGCTCGGGTTGCGGCTTGCGCGCCCACTCACCGGCCCGCGCTGCGACTATGTCCACATACATCAGGAGATCATCTTCTCGGACGATCTCCGCCTTGGCGATCACGCCATGGAACGCCAGCGCAGCCTCCGCCAGATCGCGCGTCGCCAGAGTTTGGAGCTGATCCGGCGCGAAGTACACCGTGCAAACCACCGTGACCGGCCCGCACTTCATTCGCTCCGCCTGCGCCGCGATCGCATGTCCGTAGAGACCCTGCGCCTGATGCTCGAGCGCTTTGAATTTCAGGCTCATCGCCGCTTCCCTCCCGAATGCCTTCTCAGCCAGCACCTTGTTCGCGAGAACCACGGCCGGCTGCACATTCGGAGCGCCGAGGGTCAATTGGATTTCCTCAGGCCACAGCTCCAGCAGATCTCCCGCAGAAGTCACAACGTCATCCGCCAGCATCGACGACCGGATCAGCCCAACAAGCGCACAGCAAAGGAAAGCCTTCATGCCCGCATTCTACCTGCTCACCCCCGGCTGGAAAGGGCCACAGCCCACTCTTTGCGCCCTCTTTACAATCCGGAAAATGGGCTCGGTGTGAAGCGTGCCTTTCCGGTTGCTAAAGCGGACACCGGCCTGCTCATCGCACAAAGCGCAGTGAATACAGGTCGGCATCGGCGATCCGGAAACGCAGCCTCACCACCGTGCCGATGAGACTCTCCGCATTCCGGCCCCCGGTCCAGATCACCTCGCGGGCAAGTTCATTGCCGACGATTTCCTGGCAGTCGCCCATGCGATACCCAGGGAGCGGCTTGCCCGACTCGCTGAGGATCTCCACGCGGATGCTGCCCGCCGCCGAGGTCCAGTAATTGAGCACCAGCTTGCCGCCCGAGAAAACGATTGGCTTGGTCGTCACCGTGCCGCCTGCCAGCGGTGCCCGCAGCGAGGCAAATCCGTCGGTGCGCAGCGAGTAGCGGCGGATGTGGTGCGACGGGAGCATGTAGTTCGTCGAGACGTAAAACGACATTTCGCTCTCGCTGGTCGGCACGACTCCCATCGAGGCAAAAAGGCTCCGGGCGTGCCATGCGCCGCGCTCTGGGCCCGGCCGGACAAATCCCTCCATGAACGTCCGGTCGTAGATGTTTCCGCCGCGCGAGGTCAGCAGCATGATGTCGCCAATCGAGACGCCGATCGCGCGGATCGTCACACCGTAGCTTTCCAGTTCGGAGCGGGGCACCACTTCTGTGCTCACCACGCGGTGCGGCAGCCCGATCAAGATGTGTGGCGCGCGGAAATACGGGGCGGTTGCGTTCGTGTAGAGGTTCGTCGGTCTGGCATCGCCGGTGAACTGCATCCGCTCCGGCGTTGACCACTGCTTGAAATCCTTCGACACCGCGCGTGAAATTGTACGATACGCGTTCCGCGGTTTGGGTTCGCCCGGCGTGCCGCCCTCGCTCCAGCCGCGCATGTAGATCGCGTAACAATCCTCCGGCGGCAGCCACGAAAGGACGTTTGCACGAATCCAGCTTGTAGCCGGCGAAAATGACCTCGTCGGAGAAGATTTTCCAGTGGATGCCGTCCGGCGAGACGAAGCGCAGCAATCCCTCCTCACCCCGGGTGCCCGCGCCCACTCCCTTGTAACGCTCACCGGGCGGCACGCCGGGCCGGTCGTCGAGCATGGCGGTGAAGTTATGCGAAAAACCGCGCCGGTCCGGGGCGAGGATGATGTTGTTCGCCGTGCTGCCCTCAAAAGGCACGATGCCCAGCTTCGGCTTCACCCATGTGATGCCGTCGGCGCTTTCGGCATAGCAGGTGATCTCCGTTCCCGGTTTGAACAGCCCGTCCGCACCACGGGCACCGCCGCGATAGTACATCCGGTAGGTTTTCCCGTCCTTGATCACCGTGGGATAGGCCGCCGACGATCCCCCCTCCCAGGGGTTGTCAAAGGTCATCACAATCTCCTCCGGGCGCGGCTGGCCCATCGTGAGAGTCGCGCCGTCCATCGAGTCGATGAGCTGCCG
>JANOBO010000317.1:0-29961 GCA_031411695.1 Verrucomicrobiaceae bacterium | reverse complement strand
ACCACGCGCACGCTCGGCTTGCCCTGCGCGTCGACGGTCGCGAGCGAGCACGCGTTGGGATCTTTCGGCACCGCCTTCTTCACAGGCGGGGTTGTTTCATCGGCCAAACTCTCCTCCTCAGCCTTACCCTTGATGGGGCGGCCGCTGGCTTTGGGCGTGGGTGAGATTTTGGGTGATGGGGGTCGTGTGGGCATGCGGGAAACTGGGTGCGTAGAAAGAAAGGTTGTCTGTTAAAATTTTGGGAGATGTCAGGTAGCCGCTCATAGGACAGCGGCGTCTATGGTGAGGCTGGCACAGCGGCGGCATCGGCCACTGCCTGTGCTTTCTCGATGATCTGCTCGGCCAGCGCACGGTCACCCTCGAGCATCTCGGTGAGATCGTCAGCGTCCACTTGGCTGAACATGGAAAGGTCCATCAGCCCGTTTTGCACAAGCTTGCGCGCCACCTCGACGCTGATGCCAAGACCATCCACCAAAACTTTTGCGGCACCGCCCAGCTGCCCTTCGAACACCTCGGCGGCGTGCTCATCCTTCTCGATGATGAGATCCATGCCCACCAGACGCGAGGTCAGCCGCGCGTTTTGGCCACGACGCCCGATGGCCTTCGACAGATCTTCCTCGGTCACTGTGAGCGAGACCTGCTTCTTCTCGGGATCGACCTTGATCGAGAGAACCTTGATCGGCTTCAGCGCCTCGCGCACGAACTCGGCCGGATCGCTCTTCCAGCGGATTATGTCCACCTTCTCGTTGTTCAGCTCGCGTACAATGTTCTTCACACGCGCGCCGCGCAGTCCGACGCATGCGCCCACCGGGTCCACCTTGTCGTCCGCGCTGTGTACGGCCAGCTTCGTGCGGTAGCCCGCCTCCCGGGCGATGCTCACGATCTCGACCGTGCGGTCAGCGATCTCGCTGACTTCAAATTCAAACAACCGGCGCACAAAATTCGGATGCGCGCGTGACAGCACGATCTCCGGTCCGCGCGTGCCTTCCTTCTCCACAGCCTTCACGTAGAAGCGCATGCGGTCGCCGGTGTTGTAATCCTCGGTGGAGACGCGCTCCTTGCCCGTCATCACACCTTCAAACTTGCCGAGGTCCACGACCACGTCGCTCTTGTCGAACCGTCGCACCACGCCGCTGACGACATCGCCGGTGCGGTCCTTGAACTCGTCGTATAGATTTTCCTTCTCCGCCTGACGCAGGCGCTGGAGCATCGTCTGCTTGGCCGTTTGCGCGGCGATGCGGCCCATGTTTTGCGGCGTGACCTCCAGTTCGATTTCATCACCGATCTGCGCGTCCTTCTTGATGCGGCGCGCGGTCGCGAGTGGCAGCTCTTCCCAGCGGTTCGTCACCGTCTCGACTGCGAGCAGCTTGGCGAAAGCCTTGATCGTGCCCTTCTCGGGGTCGATGTCGATGCGAAGTTCCCGCGCAGGGCCGATGCTCTTCTTGGAGGCGGCGAGCAAAGCCTGCGACAAAGCCTCGACCATCTTTCCACGGTCGATGCCCTTCTCCTTCTCGTAGTAATCAAAAAGTGCTTTAAGTTCGCTGATCATAAAATCGTCTGGTCTCCAGACAAAAAAGAGCGGGATGAATCCCACTCTTGCCGTGAAGCCCGCTTGCGCCGCTTCGCCTGGATAATGGACGCCGATGATAAACTGATTCCTCACCTCGGCAAGCACAAAAACTCCCGTGCAACGAGCGGTGGCTTGCGAGCCTGCCATGCTGCGTCATACTGCGCGCCCTTCATGAGTCAGACACGCAAACGCATCGTTCTCAAGTTCGGCACGGGCATTCTCACGAAGCCACACGCGCCGGAGCCGGACCCGGTGCAACTGCGCAAATTGGTGGAGGCCGTGGCCCTCCTAAAAGCCGCCGGCCACACGGTCATCGTGGTCAGCAGCGGCGCGGTCGCCTGCGGCTTGCGGCCGCTCGCGTTCACCACGCGCCCAACGGACATGACGACACTCCAAGCGCTGGCCGCAGTCGGGCAGACTCACCTCATGCACATGTATGAGACGCTTCTCCGCGATCATGCGCTCCACGTTGCCCAACTCCTCGTCACGCACGAGGATCTCGTGAATGAGGACCGCGCCCCGCGTGTGAAGGCTACGATGGAACGGCTGCTCGAGTTTTCCCAAATCGTCCCCGTCATCAACGAGAACGACTCCGTCGCCATCGAGGAATTGCGCTTTGGCGACAACGACAAGCTCTCCTCGCGCGTGGCCGTGCTGTGGGGTGCGGACCTTCTGATCCTGCTCACCAGCGCCGCCGGATTGCTACGCGACGTCACGCGGCCGGAAGACGGGCCGATCCCCGTTGTCCATGATGTGGACGCCGTCATCCACCATGCCGAGGAGAAAAAAACCACGTTAGGAACCGGCGGCATGATCTCCAAGCTCCGGGCCGTGCAGGATGCCGTGAACAGCGGCGTCGAGTGCATCATCGCCTCAGGGCGCCATGCAGAACAATTGGTGCTGCTGGCCGATGGCGGCGGCGTCTGCACCAGGTTCCCCGTCAAACGTGCCGCCGTCTAAACACACCGCAAAGAACCCGCCTCCGCCGTGACCGACTCCGAAATCCAATCCACCATCCTCGACATGGGCCGCCGCGCCAGAGCGGCCTCGCGCGAGCTGAACAAGCTGACCACCGCGCAGAAGAACGACATCCTCCGCGCCATGGCGGACGAGATCGACGCGCGTGAAGCGATCATCCTCGCCGCCAATGCGGAGGATCTGAAAAACGCGCACGCCAACGGCCTTTCAAGCGCGATGATCGACCGGCTCATGCTCGATCCGAAGCGCCTCGCGGCCATCGCCGATGCCGTGCGCGAAGTGGCAGCCCTGCCCGACCCTGTGGGCGAATTGCTGGCGGAGTGGACGCGGCCAAACGGCCTGCGCATCCGGAAGGAGCGCGTGCCAATCGGCGTCATCGGCATCATTTTCGAATCGCGGCCAAACGTGACGACCGACGCGGCCTCGCTGTGTTTCAAGACCAGCAATGCCACGATCCTGCGCGGCGGATCAGAGGCGATACATTCCAATCGCGCGCTGGCAGACGCGCTGCAGGCAGGCGGCGAGCGCGGTGGACTGCCGCCCGACAGCGTGCAGCTCATCCCCTTCACCGACCGTGCCAGCGTGGAGCACATGGCGCGCATGGACGCGTTCATCGACCTCATCATTCCGCGCGGCGGCAAGAGCCTCATCGAGAAAGTCGTCGCCACCGCACGCATGCCGGTGATCAAGCATTACGACGGAGTCTGCCATGTCTTCGTCGATGCCAGCGCCGATCTCGCCATGGCGGCCCGCATCACGGTGAACGGCAAGAGCCAGAAGCCCGGCGTGTGCAACGCGGTGGAGACGCTGCTCGTCCACCGCGTTGTGGCTGCGAATTTTTATCCGCTCGTGGGGGCGATGCTGCGGGAGAAAGGCGTGGAACTGCGTGGCGATGCCGAGGCTTTGAAACATCTGCCAGAAGGATCAAAGTCAGCGAGCGAGGAAGACTGGGGCACAGAGTACCTCGATCTCATCCTCTCCATCAAGACAGTGGCGGATGTGGATGAGGCCATCGACCACATCAACCGCCACGGCTCGCGCCACACCGACACGATCGTCACACGCGACGCTGCAAACGCGCGCCGCTTTCAGCACGAGGTGGACTCCGCCGTCGTGCTGCACAATGCCAGCACGCGCTTCAATGACGGCGGCGAGTTCGGCTTCGGTGCCGAAATCGGCATTTCAACCGACAAGCTGCACGCCCGCGGCCCGATGGGTCTCGCCGAGCTGTGCAGCTACAAGTATCTCGTCTTCGGCGACGGCCAAGTGCGCTCCTAGCCCCATCCGGCCCCGGGGAATCCGATTGCCTGCCAGACGCCGCCGTCCGGATCCGGCCCGTTTTGGCGTCCGGCCATAGCTGAGAGACCGGGTATCGACGAAGGAAGATAAGGTGCACCGCGTCCGCGGCGCGGAGAGCTTTAGCCGGCATAAAGATGCGGTCAGGTTCTTGACCGAGCTTCTTTACCAAACCGCAAGTCCATCGCCAATGGCAGTGCGACGCGCTTTCTGGTCAAAATAAACATCCAGTCAGCCGGGATGTCACGATCCCGCTGGATTCGGACCGCCCACACAAGTTCCCGCAGCTCTTTCAACCCCAACCTAAAATGAACACCCTTCGAGATCTTCGCAAATATCGGTTTGCACCTTCCGCCATCATGTTGGCCTGTCTCGTGAACTGGAGCACGTTCGGCTACGCAGACTCGCTTTATCGGGCAAATGGAGGCACGGGAACCTTCCTCGATACCGCTGTCACCGTTCCTGCATCGCCGGGTGCGATCATACAAAATTATGCGGAGGGCACGGGAGTCACGGCCGGGGACATTCTTGTGTTCAACAATTTGATCACCGCTGCCTCGACCTACCGCGTCTCGAACACGGCAGCGGCAAATTTGGTGCTGGGAGGCATCACCGTTTTGAATCCTGGCGGCACCATCACGATTCAAAACGGCGCATCCCTCGGAGCACAGACCGTGACTCTCGGCAGCGCCGGCATCGACATGTCGGTTGCCACGCAGGATCTGACGCTCTCGAGCGACACCACAGGCGGAGCTTCGCTTTCCATCGCGCTCAGCGCGCCACAGACATTCGCCGTCCGTGACAACCGCACGCTCACCATCGCCACCGGCATCAACAACGGCGGCAACGATCTCATCATCACGGGCGGCACGACCGGCGCCGGCACCGTGGTGCTCGGCAGCGCGGCGGGCGGCATCACTGGCGGTGGCGACCTCACCATTCTTGGGGCGAATGTGGGAGGTGGAAACACGGTGACACTCTCTGGCAACAATGGCGCGGCCGGGCTCGGCACGACTGTCGTGGCCGGAAATAGCCGCCTGAACTTGGATCAATCCGCGGCAGGCCAGAACAAGCTCAACGACACGGCGTCCCTCACGCTTGATCGCGGCGCGATCAATTTTCAAGGGACCGGCGGCGGAACGGAAACGGTGGGCAGCGTGATCCTGGGCGCCGGCCAGAACGCAATCACGCGGACCGCTGGCACGGGCGTGCTCGCGATGGGCGCCATCACCCGCTCGGCTGGCGCGGTGCTGAACGTCGGCACCGCCTCCATCGCGACCACCACGAACGCAAACGTCAACGGCATCCTCGGCGGCTGGGCCGTTATCAATCAAAGCGATTTCTCGACCAACGCCTTTGTTCCCGTCGTCGCCACGACCAACGCGGAGTCCGCGTGGACGGCGGACCTCAACGAAGTCCAGACCGCAAACATCACGCTCACAGGATCGCGTGCGGTGAATTCATTGAAGCTCAATGCAGGCACGGCTCAGACGCTGACGCTGACGGGGCAAACGCTGAATGTCACCTCGGGCGGCATCCTGCGGAATCAAAATGCCGGATCGACGATCGCGGGGGGAACACTGACCGCCGGTGGCGTGCCAAACGGCACTGCCGACGAGCTCTTCCTATGGAACAACCAGAGCACGATGAGCGTGACCTCATCCATCGCCAACAACACCGACGGCATCACGACCGATGTGGTGAACGTGACCAAGGCAGGAGCTGGCGCGCTGTCGCTGGCCGGACTCAATACCTACACCGGCGTGACCACGATCGCTGCGGGCACTCTCAATCTGGGAAACAATGTCGCGGCCGGAAATGTCGCGACCTTCGGCCCCGGTGCCATCGTGAACCACGGCCTCCTTCAGATGAACAAGACCACCGCCGCGACCTTGGCCGAGAGGACGATCTCCAACGACATTTCCGGATCCGGCGCATTCACGAACATCCGCGGCAATACCGTGCTGAGCGGGACGAACACGTATGCGGGCGACACGAACGTGACATTGGGCTCGCTGCAGGCCGACTCAGCCGGCGGCTTCTCACCCAACTCAAGGATGATCCTGAACGCTGCCGGAGTGGGTGCCATCAACAACAGCGGTGCTGCCGTTGCCGTGTCCGCCCTGCGGGGCGACCAAGCCACCGCGTTCTTCACGCTGGGCGCGAACAACCTCACGCTGACCGGAGTGGACCCTGTTTCAAACTCCACCGCCCAAGCCTACCAAGGCATCATCTCCGGCACGGGCGGGCTGGTCAAAAACGGACTCTACACGCAAAGCCTCACCGGAGGCGGCGCTGTGACCTACACCGGTGCCACGACGATCAACGGCGGCGTGCTTCAAACGAACAAGGTGCTCTCCACCTCCAGTGTCACGATCAATAACTCGCCTAACTCGCTCGGCATCAATTCAACGCTCATCTCCGGCATCGCCAATTCCCTCGGCGTGAATTCGACCACCGCCATGAATCTCGCAAGCGCGGGCTCCACTTGGCAGATCAACAACGGCTTCAATCAAAGCGTGGGGAGCTTGGTGGG
The DNA here is from genome assembly GCA_031411695.1 of Verrucomicrobiaceae bacterium. GTDB lineage: Bacteria > Verrucomicrobiota > Verrucomicrobiia > Verrucomicrobiales > Verrucomicrobiaceae > JAIBCL01. Next base: position 23,581 of record JANOBO010000317.1, on the reverse strand, counting down.
CGTCGCTGACAGCCGCGTCTTCCTTCAAGCCGGCGCGGGAAATACAACCCTCACGGTCACCGACAACGGCGCTGTGCCTTCCGTTTTCTCTGGAGTGATCAATTCAGTGGTCGGGCCTGGCTCGGGCAGCGTCATCAAGGAAGGCTCGAACACCTGGGTGCTCGGCGGCGGCAACACTTACTCCGGCGCGACGACGATCAACGGCGGCATCATTCAGATTGCGGCGGCAAGTCCGATCCAAGTGATCTCCGACCTTTCCGCAGTCGTGTTGGCAAACGCGGCCGGCGTGGGCTTCGATCTCAATGGCAACGTGGAGACAATCGGATCGCTGGCCGGTGGGGGCCCGCTGGGTGGAAATGTCACGCTGGGGACGACTGGTCGTCTCACGGTGGGCGGAGATCATTCCACGACTAATTTTGCGGGCAACATCAGCGGCGGCACGGCTGGCACCGAAGTGCTCATCAAAGTGGGCGATGGCACGATGACCTTGTCAGGCACGAACACATTCGTCGGCGATCTGGTGATACGTCGCGGCTCCGGCGGCGTCACGCTCGCAGGCGGTTCCGCGCTCGCGGACACGGTAAACATTCGGACCTTTGGCCTTGGCTCAACATTGACGGTGCTAGACAGCGAGACCGTCGGCACTGTCTCAGGTGCGCAGGGAACGAAGCTCGTGCTCGGCACCGGAGCCACACTCACGGCGAACTACACGGACAGCGCGCCCGTCATCGGCGCGGCGACTGCGGACACGAACTCAACGGGCGGCCGCATCGTCAAGGGCATCAACACCACCGATCTCACCGTCGGCTCGCTCATCAGCGGCACGAGCATTCCGGCCGGGTCCTACATCGTGCAGATCCTCGACGGCGACTCGGTGCTCATCAATGCGGTGCCCACGCCTACCACGACCGACTTTGCGCCCACGACCATTGCCACTCGCGTGCTTGCCAGCAGCTTGTCGGGCGCGGGTGGCTTCACGAAGGACGGACCGGGCCTTCTCTATATGGCGGGTGACAGCACGCACTCCGGCGACACCACGATCAATGACGGCACGGTGCAAGTCGGCGGCCTGTGGACAGGCCGCGAATTTTCCGTGCAGGACCAGCTTAGCAACAACTCGCAGATCGTCTTCGCCGCGACCGGCACGCAGAATCTGAACTTCGCCAACAGCGCCACCAACCTGCTGCAGTTCGAGCGCATCGGCTCGGTCGCGGGCGGCAGCGCCACGACCTCCATCAACCTGCTGACTGGCAGTTCTGTCGCCGCGCTCGCGATCGGTGGTGATAATAAGAGCAGCACATTTTCCGGCCGCTTTCTCGGTAACAACGGAGGCACCTGGCTCATCAAAGAAGGCACCGGGACCTTCACCTGGAACAATCCGACCGCAGATGTCTTCGACGGCGTCATCGTGGTTGCCGGCGGCGGATTCACCAGCGGCGGCGTGGGCGGGCTGGACGCGGCCAACATCGTGCGCATGACCAACAATGGCGTCACCTTCACGAGTGGTTTGAGTGACGTGGTCGCTTTGGTGGAGGGCGGCGCAGGAGTCAGTCGCGTGTTCCCCAATGGCATCGTCGGCGGACTCTTTGGGAATCACATCTCGGGTGCGGGAGCCACAGTCAACCTCGCCACCGGCACGCTCCAATTGAACAGCGGCACGACCACGGGTCTGAACGCCGACATCACCGGCGCGGGCGTGCTGCAAAAAAATGGGACCGGCGTGCTGAGTCTGTTCGGCACCAGTTCCAATGCGCACACGGGACAGTTCATCATCACCAATGGCGTCGTGCGCATGAGTGCGCTCGGCGCGGCCACAGGCCTGGGCGCCCCGACCGTCGGGTCAAACGGTACGCTATCGACCGCAAGCAACCTTCGACTCACAGGCGGCACCCTCGACCTCAATAGCACCACGCAGACGGTGACCGGCCTCGGCGCGACTTCGACGGGCGGCACGATCGCCATCGGGAGCGGCAATCTCACATTCTCAAACCAGACCACGCAGACCACCGCGACGGTGTTCACCTCCAATCAGAACGGCGTGCTGAATCTGAATGGCACGGGCAATCTCACGCTCACGGGCAACAACACCGGCTTCGGTGGCACGATCAATGTCGGCGGCGGTGAGACGCTGACCTTGAACCGCGCAGGTGGCGCGCTGAACAGCACGGTGACGAACGCGGCAAACGTCAACCTCGCCAACGGCTCACTCGTCGTCACGCTCGCCGACACGATTGGCTCGCTCGCTGGCAGCGGTAACGTCGCGCTGGCTCAAAGCCTGACTGTGATCGCGGGTGGCTCGACGGCTCCGAGCGGACAGTATTCCGGCACGCTGTCGGGCGCGGGCGCATTCAATGTGCAGGACGGTGGCTTGAAGTTATCCGGCGCGGCAAATCACACAGGCGGCACGTCCGTCACCCGCGGCACCCTGGTTCTCGACTACTTGGGCGGCGCGACCAATCTCATCGGCAACACCGGCGCGCTGACTCTTGCGGGGGGCACGCTCTTTGTGACCGGCGGCACTGGCATCGTGGATGCGGCGGGAAGCACCACTTTGAATGCCGGCGCTTCGGCGATCCTGACCGCACCGGTGAACTCTATCACCGCCATTGTCGATCTCGGTGCGATCACACGAAATGTGGGCTCGACCTTGCAGATCGGTGGTCCCGCCGCAGCCACGAGCACGGCGAATCTCGCCTCCGGCATTCTCGGTGGCTACGCGGTCCATGGCGCTGATTACAGTCCTACGAGCTGGGCGGTGGCGAATGGAGCGGGCAATCCCATCACCGGTCTCGCCGCCGGCCTTTACACTGCAAACACATGGGCTCCTGGTACGCACACGGACGTCGTGGCGGGCATCGCGGGTGCGGCGGGTGCCACCGAAACCGTGCGCTTCAACACAGGGGCGGCAAACACGGTGACGCTCAGCGGAGCTGCGAGTGTGGCGTCGGGCGGCATCCTCGTCACAGGCGCGGTGGGCGCGAATCTTTCCACCCTCACCAATGGCGGCACTGCGGCGAACACACTCACCAGTGGAAACGGATCTGATCTCATCGTGCATCAGTACAATCCAGCCGGTTCCCTGCTCATCAGCGCGGACATCACCGGGGCCATCGGCCTGACCAAAGCCGGCCAAGGCACATTGATCCTCGACCAAAACAACAGCTTCACCGGCGCGGTCACGGTGGGCCAAGGGCGTCTTCAGGTCGGCAATGGCACGACCACAGGCAGTCTGGGTAACGGCACCGGCGCGATCACCAACAACGGCGTGCTCGCCGTCAACCGCAGCAACGCCCTCACAGTCGGCAATGTGATCCAAGGCAACGGCTGGCTCATTCAAGACGGCGCGGGCGGAACGCTCACGCTTGGCAACGCCACCACCGCGAGCACCTACACCGGTCGCACTTCCGTGCTGAACGGAACGTTGGTGGCCCTGCGCGACACCGCGCTCGGCACTGCCTCCGGCATCACTTCGGTCAGCTCGGGCGCGACGTTGGATTTCGGCAACGGCGCAGGTGCCCTGCTGGGCAGCAACAACGTCGGCGAGATCATCGCTCTCAAGGGCGGCACCCTGCGGGACAACACGACGGCGGCCGCGCAGACCGTCTTTGGCGGAGCCATCGCCCTGCTCGGCACCACGAACACGATCTCGACCGTCACCGCTGGAGATGAAGCCCGCATCACCGCGCAAATCATCGGCACACCGGATGCGGACGGTGGCACCGCCGGACTTCAGCCGGCCGGTCTGGTCATTGGCGGCTCGGGCATCGTGACGCTACAGAACGCCGCCAACCAATGGAATGGGACGACGACCATCAATGCCGGCGCCACGCTGCAACTCGGACTCAACTCCGCTGGCTCCATCGGCGGACGAGGTGACATCATCAACAACGGCACGCTCATCACCAACACCAATGACGGGCACCTCGTGCTTGGCAATTTGATCTCCGGCACGGGCAATTTCGTCCAGACCCGCAACAACGTTTACCTCACCGCCGACAACACCTACAGCGGCACCACCACCATCGGCAGCGCCACGCAGAACGCGGTGGTCCGCGTCGGCAACGACACCTACACCGGCAACACCGGCTCGGGTGCGATCACGGTGAACTCCTCCACCGCAGGCAACAGCCAGATCCGCTACCACTTGATCGAGGATTACACGATCGCGAACACGGTGACGCTCAACCCGAATGCGGACGGCACCACAGCGCGCAACGCGGACTTTGTGAAGGAAGGGCTCGGCACGATGACCTTCATCGGCACGATGAACGTTGGCACGCACGTCACCGCGCCCGGCACGCAGCGCGCGCTGATCACGGCCAACACCAAGTTCGTCTTCGCCGGCACCTTGAACAGCCCGGCCGGCAGCGAGGTGAACCTCACGAACAACAGCGTCGTCGTCATGGCCGGCGGCATCAGCAACAACTGGAACGGCGTGCTCTCCGGCAACAGCCCGTGGGTGTTCCGCAACTCCGGCACCACAACGCTCTCCGGTGCGAATGCATTCAACAACGCGGCCTATGTTGACCTCGGCACCGTCTCGCTCGTCGGCGGCGCGGCCTCGAACGATGACAACGACTGGTACGTCCAGCGCGGCGCGACGCTGAACATCGCCAACACGGAAACCATCGGCACTCTCTACGGCCAGCAAGGTGCGACGGTGAGCATCCCGACTGCCGGACAAACACTCACCGTGGATGACGCGGTGGCTGGCCTCATGAACGCCACGCTCACCGGTGCGGGAAATCTAACCGTGGCGGGCGGAAATTACATGGCCATACAAGGCATCACGAACACCATTTCCGGCACCTTGACGCTGAACAACGGCACCATCCGATCCGACAACCTGACCAACGCCATCGGCAGCTTCACCACGGTGAACCTCGGGTCCGGAGCGAATGCGGGAAATCTCGAGTATGTCGGCGGAGGGGAAACATTCGCCGAGAATTTGAATCTCTCCGGCACCACGGGCGGCGCTCGCATCACCGCCAGCGGCAGCGGCGCGCTGATCCTTTCGGGCAACATCACGAACACGGGCGCGGGCAACAAGACGCTCTTCCTCACCGGCCAGACGGGCGGCGGGATCACCTCCACCGCCATCATCAACCGCGTGGACGGCATCATCTCCGAAGGCGCGAACGTCGTCACCATCTCAATGCCTGCCAACGGCAATGACGACCGCTTTGGCGTGACAAGCCGGTGGGCGCTGACCAACTCGAACAATGATTTTTCCGGCGGCATCATCGTCAACACGGGCAACATCGAATTGAACGGCGACTTGAAGACGGGTGTGGAGACCACCAGCGTGATGGGCGACCTCACGGCCACACGCACCATCGATCTCGGGACGAACAACTACGACGGCCGCCGCTACGATGGCACCGGCGGCGGGGATCAGCTCGGCGCCGTCGGTGTCGGCACCTTCACCAGCACGCTGATCCCAAACGGCTCGACGGGAACCATCATCTTCAACGATCCTAACGCTGGTGTGGCCACTCTCGGCACGAACATCACCTTCACCCAGTCGTTCAGCAGCGCCACCAATCCAGGCGCGGGTCAAATTCGCAACATCGGCACCAAGCAGATCATCATTAATGGCAACCTGACTTCCGGCGCGACCGGTAATCGCAATTGGGTGCTCGACGGATCCAACACACTGACGAACACCATCGGCGGCGTGATCTCCAATGGCACGAGCAACGTGGTGGGCGTGAACAAGGAAGGCGCCGGCACTTGGCGCTTGAGCGGAGCCAACACCTTCACCGGCGGTGTGAACATCGCGCGCGGCACGCTCGAAGTTTTTGGCGGCGGCGCGATCTCCGATGGGGCAACGGTGACTGTCAGTGCCGCTGGGTCGGACGGTCTCGCCACCGGCACGCCGGCGACGTTCCGTGTGGTCGGCAGTGAAGCAATCGGCGCGCTGGTCGGAAACATTGGCTCCTTCACTTCCATCGATGCAGGGCAGACACTGAGCATCGTCGGGGGCAGCAGCACGATGAACGGCCTCATCACCGGAGCGGGCGGCCTGAACCGGTCCGTCAGCGGCACGACGGCCGGGACGTTGAGCGCGTCAGCGAAGAACACTTACACCGGCGTCACCACCATCGGTGCGACTGGCGCGGCGACCGCGAGCGCGGGCATCACCGTGTGGCATCTCGCCAATGGCGGCGTGGACAGCGGCATCGGCGCTTCGTCGAGCGCGGCGGGCAATCTGGTCTTCATCAGCAACACGGCGAACAATCAAGGCGGCATCCTCGGCTGGGCCGGTTTCACCGATCAGAGCACGGACCGACTCTTCACGATGGGCCTCGGCACGGCGGCGGCGCGCATCAATGCGAGCGGCACAGTCATCGGCACAACCGCGCCGACACTCACGTTCAGCAACACCGGCGCCATCGTCCTCAGCGGAGCTGGGGCACGCACGCTCACGCTTGGCGGCAGCACGCTCAGCGAAAATGTTTTCCGTCCTCAGATCACCGACGGCGGCGGAGCCACCTCGCTGACGAAACAAGACGCGGGCTTGTGGCTCATCAATCCCGGCGCGGCGGGCAACACCCACACCGGCACCACGACCATCGCGGCGGGCACGCTGGCGATCCAGGCTGGCAACGCGCTCGGCACCGGCCTTATCAACATCACCGGCGGCGGAGGTGGCACGGGACTTGAGATTCGCAGCGGCATCACTTTGGCAAATAACATCACCACCACCGTGGCCGATGGCTCGGTCCGCGCGAGCAGCGGCGTCAATTTGCTCACCGGCTTGGTCACCGCGACCACCGGAAACACGCGCATCCATGTGGACGCCGGCGCATCCATCGAGCTGAACAACGCCACTTCATCCCTCACCGGCGCAGGCACGCTGCTGAAGGCTGGTGAGGGCACCTTGATCCTCTCCGGCGTGAACGGCGCCGGCTTCACCGGACAAACGGCGGTGCGCGGCGGCACGCTGGTCCTCGACTACTCCACGAACAACACCAGCAAACTGGCGGATGCTGCCGCCCTTACACTCGGCACAGCGGGAGGTCTGACCACCGTTGGCGTGGATGACAATGTTCCCGGCCAGACCTTTGTTTACGGAACTGCTGGCGGCGCGATCCAGCTCAAGGGCGGCAGTCATGTCGAGCAGGTCGTGTCCACGACGCTTGGACATGGAGCGAATGCGGTCACACGCAACGGCGGCACGGCGACGATCAACCTTGAGGCCATCACTCGCGCGGTCGGCAGCGGCGCGACCGTGGATTTCAGCGCGGGCAGCATCGCCACCACGAACAATCTCAACGGCGTCGGCAACATCTTGAACACCACCGGCGGCGGCGCGGGCACCGCCACGGGCGCGTATGCCACCGTGAACAAGACCGACTGGGCCACGACTGCCGCGGCGGGCACGGACATCGCCATCACCGCCCTGCCCCCATCGGGCTACACAGCAGACACTTACACCGCAGGCACCAACACCGATGTCACGCTTCCTGCGTCCGCCACCGTCGGCGCGGCCACGACGAACACGCTGCGCTTCAACACGAACCAGGCGACGACGCTCACGCTTGGAGGCACGCTCAGCCTTCAGTCGGCAGGCATCCTCGTCACGCCGAATGTGGGCGCCTTCAGTTCGATCATCACGGGTGGGGCCATCCAAAATGCGGCGACTACGGCGAACCTTGAAGCCGTGATCCTTCACCAGCACAACACGGCCGGCGCGTTGCAGATCGACTCCATCATTCAAAATAACACAAACGCGCAGCAGGTCACCAAGTCCGGTGCGGGCAAGGTGTTCCTCAACGCGCTGAACACACAGACGGGCGCGCTCAATCTCAATGAAGGCGAGCTGCAAGTGGGCGGAACGGCAGCGGCACCCACGATTGCAACAGCAGCGCGGCTCGGCGGCGCAAACGTCGCCATCAACATGAGCCAGGGCACCACCCTCACCTTCCTCTCCACCGAAACCGTCGCGCAGGATCTCTCCACGATCCAAGGTGGCGGACAGATCACCCTCGCCGCCGGCAATGTGATGCCCGTGCTGATGGACACCGACAACGGCAACTTCTTCGGCGACATCACCGTGAACAGCGGGACGCTGCAAATCGCGGCGAACAACAACGCGCTCGGCTCCAACCGCGGCATCACCACCATCGGAACTGCCGGCACGTTGCAGTTCAATTCCAACGTGAACACCGGCGAGTTCGTGACCTATCTCGACGGGGCCACCGTCACCACAAACGGCGCGGACACCGCCGGCACGCTCAGCGGCAAGCAGACCTTCAACAACACGACGGCGTCCGGCCTGACGTTCAACATCCCCGCGACGACGACACCCACCACAACGGGCCTGAACATCTCGGGAATCATTTACGGCAGCAACGGCTTCACCAAGACCGGCAACGGCATCCTCCAACTCAGTGCGAACAATTTCACCGATGTCATCGATGGGTTCACCGGGGCCAACATGACAGCCTCCCTCAGCGGCCAGATCTTCGTGAATCAAGGCACGCTACGCGTCGGCAACAGCCGCGCGCTCGGCGCCACGGGCATAGGCAATGAAACCATCGTCGCCAGCGGCGCCAAGGTCGATCTGCGGGATGCGGATCTGAACTTTGGCGATGACAATAGCCCGACCCGCGAAATCTTCCGCATCGCCGGGAATGGAGTGAATGGCACGGGCGCGCTGATGAACTCGGCCGGCACCGCGCAAGTGTCATTCCTGACGCTCGACGGAAACGCGAGCATCGGCCCCGGCGGATTCGCGAACGGATCACGTCTCGACATCGCCAGCTTCGACACCAACATCAACAACGGCTCCGTCCTCCCGGGAAATTTCACGCGCAATCAGCCGGTGATCCGCGGGAACAACTTCGACCTCACCATCGTCGGCAGCTCAGGTTTCCAGGCCACCGTGCTGCATGAGCCGAACTTCGCCTCGCCCTTGAATTCGATCATCGTCAAGGAAGGCACGCTGCGCATCGAGCAGGACGTTCCGCCCAACACGAGCTGGAACGGCATCACGGCGGCAAACGTGACGAACGGCATCCTCATCGCCTACGGCGGAGCTTCGCTGGCAGAATCGTCGGACCCCACGCTTGGGCTCGGCCCCAACGTCGGCGCGCGGCTGAATCTCTATCGCAATGACAACATCCACCACACCGTGAACATCACGATGGATGGCGTGACTGCGGCGGCCAACAGCGGCAACAACTATCTGGACATCGGCACCGACACGATCGTCGCGCCGCGCACCTTCCTCGACGGCACGCTCACGCTGCTGGGCGACTCAAAGCGCAACTTCATCCAGACGGAGGCAGGCGGAAACTTCAGCGTGCAGGAACAGGGCAATCTCACGGTCGGCCTGCGCAGCAAGCTGATCATCGGCGGCCAGATCATCGGCACGGGCGGGTTCACCAAGACCGGCTTCAGCGAGCTGCGCCTGACGAACAACAACACCTTCACGGGTGACCTGAACATCCTGCGCAACGGCACCAGCAGCTCGCCGTGGCAGACAAACACCGTGCAGATCAACGGCGTGGACTACCCGACCTTGGGCGACGCCGAAGGTTGGGCGGAATGGGGCGTGACCCTCAACGGTCCGAACGGCGCGATCTCGGGTGCGGCGAACATCAACTTCGAGCGCCGCGGCATGATCACGTTGGACAACACCAACCGTCTTGATGCCACCTCAGGCGTTGTCGGGGCAAACAACAACAACCGCATCAACGATGCTGCGGCCCTGAACTTCAATGACGGCTGGCTGCGCATCAACGGCGGCGCGGTGAACAACTCCGAAGCCCTCGGCGTGATGAATATCCAGAGCGGCACCAACATCATCGATCTCTATCCGACCGATGGCGCGGGCACGAACATCACGCTCACCATCGCGCAGATCAACCGCTCGGCAGGCAGCGTGCTGCGCATTCAGAATCTGGACTCGACCTCGACCTTCAGCACGGCTGGCGTGGGAGAGAGCGTGCGCGTGGCCCTCACCTCCCCCGTCGGCATCACACAGGTGGGCGGTGGCGGCGCACCGGGAACGACGAACCGCAACATCGCGATCGGCATTCTCGGCGGCACCGTGCCTTATGACCTGCTCACCGATGACCTGCGCGTCCTCGGATTCAACAACGGCAACGTCACCGACCTCTACAATCAGCAGCGCAATTTGCAGTTCCTCGCCGGCAGCCACTTCATGACCTATGACGGCGGCTATCTGCGCCCGCTCGACGATTCCGAGTACTACCTCACCACCGACAGCCTGCTCAACAGCACGAACGGCGCGGCCGGACAGAATGTGAGCCTCAACGGAGTGAACACGATCATGAATGGCGGCGCGCTGAGCATCAACTCGCTGCGCTTCGGCCCGCTCGCTGACAACAACGGCTCCGGCGGCGCCATCAACGGCGGCACCACGCTGACCAGCCAGACGGATCATCATTCCGTCGCGTTGTATTTGGACGGCACCCTGAACATCGCCTCCGGCATGATCAGCAGCGCCTATTTCAGCCTCGGGAACTCGTCCGCGCTCAGCACGATCATCCAGGGTGGCACTCTCGATTTCGGAGCCCGGGAGGCGATCATCAACAATCAGAACGCCGTGCTGGCCACGCCATCGGGCACCATCAACACCGGAAACCTGGAGATCCGCTCGAACATCACCGGCAATGGCGGCCTTCTCAAGACGGGCCTGGCCCAAGTCGTGCTCGACGGCCAGAACTCCTACTCCGGCGTGACCACCATCAATGACGGCACGCTCTTCCTGCGTCATGGCCGCACGGCGGCGGGAGCCGGCGGTGCTGGCAATGGGATCGTCATCACCGGCAACGGCGGCCTGAACTCGGGCAACGGCATCCAGGTCGGCACGGCGGCGGCGCGCGAGGACATCTACGTCGGCGCGCTCACGGGCGACAATCAGATCATGCGGGTGGACAACGACGTGACCAACTGGTTCAGCAACGTCACCATCGACAATGTGGATCTGTCAGGCCAGGCAGTCTTCACACCGCGCATCCGCACCGACAACAGCGCGACCAGCATCCTGAATGGCAATCTTTACGGCGGAAACACGCCGATTACCGATAACGTCATCGCCACGGACTCACGCCGCGTCTCATTCAATGCAGCGGGCAACAATGTGTTCATCATCCGCGGGCAGGTCGGTGACAAGAGTGATGCAAGCGGCAACGCGATCCCCATCGCCAACGCCATCTCGACCCTGCCGACCCTCGCGGGCACGCGCACCAACGAGAACGAAGTCCTGCGCGTCGATCTCGGCGGCAGCGTGGAGTCGAACTTCCTTTTTGAACGGCAATACAATGCAGTCGGTAGGCTGACCGTGGAACAAGGCAATCTTCTCATCACCTACAATCCTTCGGCAGGTGGCCTCGACGGCACAGGGTTCTGGACCAACACCGCGATGAGCCGCATCCCGAACGCGGACTCGACGACGACGACCTTCGCTGTCAACGGCGGCACGACCCAGCAAGGCTTCCAATTGGGCACCGTCACCGGCACGAACAACAACAACGGCATTGCATCCGTGTTGCTCACCCGCCCCGGCCAGGTGTTCAACATGGCCTCTTGGTCCGCGGTGGGCTCCGGCGCGAAGTACATCGGCGGCCTCAATGAAACCGGAAGCGTGACCTACGGAAACGGCACAGGCACGCTGACCAACAACACCACTCAGTCGCAGCTCTACGCGGCCAGCGGCGGCACCGTTGTCTTTAATCAGCGCATGGCCGGCAACAGCGGCACCGCGCCAAACAGCCTCGGCATCATCAAGATCGGCCGCGGCACGGTGGAACTTCAAAACACGCTTCTCAACACAGCTGCTGACTCCAATTTTGAACTCGGTGGCGGAACGCTCGTCCTCAACCACGCGGGCCAGAATGTGGCGCGGGTGGGCAATCAAAATGCGATCTTCAGCGGCGGCACGCTGCTGTCTCTCGCGAACGTCAACGCGAACTCGACGGCAAACATCGCCACGGACAATGCCGCCGCGCGTGTCGTCCAGTTCCGTCTTGGCGGCACTGAGATCGGCGCGACCACAACAGCGGGAAGGAACATGATCGTCAACCTCGGCAACGTGAACGCGAACGGAACCACGGCGACGTCGAACCTCACCCGCGCGCTCGGTGCCACGGTGAACTTCGTGGAGAACAACGCGGATGGCGGCACGGCGCAGATCACGCTTCAGTTCAATTCAGCGACGACCGCGCTGCAAAAGAACGCGGTGATCCCGTGGGCCACCTACGGCACCGCCCCGCGCACGGCGATCGACTTTGCCATGTCAGACATGGGAGCCGGGAATGACGTGCGTGCTTTTGGCCGCGCGGCAGACGAGTACATTGATGCGGTGGGAAGCTGGATTGCGGGAATCGATGTGTCCGAGCTCGACGGCTCCGGATTCAACGGCACGATGGCGGGGCCGCTGAGCATCAGCACGCTGCGCTTCAACGCGCCGTCCGACAGTGTGGTAAACCTCGGCACAAACGTGCTCACAGTCGATGGCACTGGTCTCGCCCAATCGTCTGGCGCGATCCTCGTGGCCTCCAATGTCGGCAACGCGAACAAGACGATCACTGGCGCGGCCGGCAGTGCGTTGACGACGAATGGCGGACTTTCCGAGCTGGTCATTCATCAATACAGCACCGGAAACCTGAACGTGAACGTGCCCATTACAGGTGCCATCAACGTGACCGTGAACGGTCCGTCATCCGTCGATGCCGCCACCATTGGCACCACCGGGGCGGTGGTCATGGGAGCTGCGAACACCTACACCGGCCGCACGATCATCAATGGGGCGGTTCTCAGTTTCAGCGATGTGAGCGCACTCGGCGCAAACCCCGGAGCGGGCACCGCGAATCAAATCACGTTCAATGGCGGCACGCTGCGCTTCTCGGGCCGCGGCTTCACCGACATGAGCAATCGCGGGTTCAGCTTTGAGGGCAGTGGCGGCACCATCGACGTCGTAGAGGCGAGCGCCGCTCTGCGCACGGACTCCATCACATCGCAGGGCGCGTATCGCGGGGATCTGATCAAGGTCGGCGCAGGAACGCTGGTCCTCGAGGGCACCAATGGGGCAAACCCGAACTTCGGCGGAATGATCGATGTGCGCGAAGGCACGCTGCGGTTGAACGCGGACTTCGCGGCCACCACCAGCTCCGTCGCCATCACCACCACCGTGATGGGAACCTCCAACTCCTACGCGGATGGCACCGTCTTCCGCACCGGCACCAACTTCGCGATCCAAATGGGCAATCGCAACGATGTCAGCGATTGGAACATCGACGAGTGGCTCACCTTTGAAGGCAACAACTACATCAGCGTGGGCACCATCAACACGCAGACTGGTGTGACGCCCGCTGGCTTCCCGAACCCAAACAATGAGCGCCCGATCAATCTCAATGGCGTGATCTCCATCAACGGAACGACAACCATCGACACCGTTCCGGGCCAGATCCTTCGCTTCAACAACGGCGGGGCCGGCTACGTCACCGGCAACGGCGACATCATCAAGGATGGTCAGGGCCAGCTCGAGTTCCGTGGCAACATTCCTGACTGGACGGGGAACCTCGTGATCAAGCAGGGCAAGGTTTATGGCCAGGGCCAGGCCGATGTGCTTGGCACGGGCTATGCGACTGGCAAGACGATCACGCTGGGCTCTGCGGAGCGCCAGGGGATCGCCGAGCTTTTCATGAGCAGCGAGTCGGCCGTGCATGGCTGGACGGTGGAACTGAACCACGACATCGACGTCGTTTACAATCCGACCCAGACCAAGCGGCTGGCCTTCGAGACCTTGGCCAACGGTGGCAGGAACGACGTCAACGGCGACATCACGCTGAACGACAATCTTCAGCTCTACATCAATGACGCGGCGGAGGTCGGCGGCAGCCAGAACTACGTCAACTTCAACGGCCAGTTCAAGGACGGTGCCACTACGAGCGGCAACATCGTTTTTTGGAACGACGACACCGGCGGCGCCAACGACAACACGACCGGCCGCCCGGTCGGCTACTTCGTCCTGAACAACAACAACAGCCAATGGACCGGCGACGTGAACATCAGCGCGAACACGGGATACGACCAAGATCAGACTGCTGTCGTCCGATTGGGACACGCCCAAGGCCTCACGGCCGCCAACGACGTGACGATGAACTTCAACTCCATCCTTCAGGTCGGAGGTCAGTCCGCCACGATCGGCGGTCTCACCACCAATGGCGGTGCCGGACCGTTCTACGGAAACGCCAACGCGATGTCCGCCAGCGTCAACGGCAGCACAGAGATCATCGAGAATGCAGCGAGCACAGCAGGCTCCCTGACGATCACCCAGACGACGCCCGTCGCCGTGGAGCAAACCTGGGACGCGCAGTTTAGAGACGGTACACTGAACAGCCAGTTCTTCGCTCCCGGCACAAACACCACGCAACCATCTGCGGCACTGAGCATCGTGAAAGCCGGCGGCGGCTGGGCCACCCTGACATTGGACAACGACTACACGGGCACCACCACCGTGGCCGCCGGCGTGTTGCAGGTCGGACGGAACAACATCGGTGACACAGGCGCTGTGACGGCCGCAGGCACGACGGTGCTCTCCGGTGCCCGGCTCGCCGGCACTGGTGTGGTGCAGGGATCCAGCACCATCAACAACGGCGCATTTGTGAATCCAGGTGATCTCGCTGGCAACGCACAGGGCACGCTGACCTTCAACGGCAACGCCACCTTTGCCTCAGGCTCCACGCTCGCGATGCAAGTGCAGCGCGCCACATACAACAACGCAGCGCACGTCCCCTATGACGGCGGCGCTGCATACACGAACTGGGTCAACGGCATTCCCACAGACGGCTACTCGTCCGCGCTGGATGATCCGTTGCTGTCCACCCAGCATGACAAGATCAACGTGCTCGGCACCCTCACCTGGGCCGCCGGCACGAAGGTGACCCTCGCGAACAATGGCTACACTCCTGTGGCAGGCGATGTCTTCAATCTCTTCGACTGGTTTAACGTCGCGTCCGGCCTCTTCAATCCCGGCACGAACGTCCGCACTGGCGGTGAGAGCGGCACCGATCTTGATCTCTTCGAACTCGGCGGCAGCTACCTTTGGGACACGAGCCTCTTCGCCTCGCAGGGCATCCTCCTGGTCGTCGTCGTGCCTGAGCCCAGCCGCATGCTGCTGCTGATGTTCGGGCTTCTCGCGGTCTTTCATCGCCGCCGGAGAAAGTAGAACCTGTCGTTTCCGATCCAAATCAAACCCCTTCCATGAACGAAATCCAAACCACCCCTTCCCTTCCCCGAACCCGCGCGCAGCTCGCACCCGGTGACCGCGCGGATTTGGCCGCCGTCATGCAGGACCGCTTTCAAAGTCCGCGCGCGCGCAGACGCGCCCATGCCCTCATTCTCCTGGATGACGGCGTCTCCCCGGAAGTTGTGTATCAGCGCACCTCAGTCGCCATCCAGTCCCAACGCGAAATGGTGAAACGCATGCGCATGCATGGCGTGTCGGCAGCGATTTTCGGCTCGCCCCGCGCCCCGGCGCAAAGGCGCTACGACGTCGCGGTCATAGCGAAAATTCTCCGCACCTGTCTGTCCAGCCGCCCGCCGGTCGGAGCGCTACACTGGAATCTGGAGCACCTGGCCACCGTCGTCCGTGAACAAGCTGCAGGCGCCGCAACCATCAGCAAGGAGACGATCCGCTTCCTGCTCAAGAAGGAGCTCGGCATCGAGTCCATCGGGAAGGTCGATCCGTACTGGCTCATCCAGTTGCGGCGGAGAAAAGCGGCGCGAGCTCCAAAGCCAGGAGTGCGCTTGCCAGCACGGGACATGCAGGCCTAGGATCAGGGCCAGCCCATGACGATCAACACGCTTTCCCGACAGCAACCCTTCACCACGAAGGACGGCTCCACGATCCGCAGCATACTCGACCGCACCAACGCTCCGGTGGAGAAACAAAGTTTGGCGGAGGCCACGGTGCCTGCTGGCTGGGCCACACAGCGGCATCACCACAAGCTGACGGAAGAATTTTATTTCATCCTCGAAGGCGCGGGCTCAATGGAGATCAACGGCGATCTGCGCGAGGTCGGTCCCGGCGATGCGGTGCTTATTCCTGCTGGTGCGTGGCACCAGATCACCGCCGCACAAACGCTCCGCTTCCTCTGCTGCTGCGCGCCGCCGTACTCGCACGAAGACACCTTTTTCGATTAACCCGGCGTGCGGATGTTGAACAGCTCGGTGACAAACAGCACTCGAAGCTCGGAGTTCAGGGCCCGGTCACACGGCCGAAATCATCATGCGTCACCCATCCAAGTCCGGCACCACGTCCACCGCGACGGTCAGTTTTTGCGCTCCGGCGCCGAGGGTCACGCCTCGCAGTGGGCTGACGTCGGAGAAGTCACGGCCCCAAGCGACGGTGATGTGGCGGGTCGAGGGTAGCACGTCGTTCGTGGGATCCACATCAATCCAGCCGGCGTGCTCACCGCACCAGACGGAGGCCCAGGCATGCGAGGCGTCGGCGCCTACGAGGCGCGGCTTCCCAGCCGGCGGCACGGTTTCAAGATAGCCGCTGACGTAACGCGCAGGAAGCTGAAGCGAGCGCAGACACGCGATGAACACCTGCGCGAAATCCTGGCAAACGCCGCGCCGCTGTTTGAAGGCCTTGTCGATGGGCGTCGCCGCGTCCGTCGCGGCGGGATCAAACACAAAGTCACGATGGATGCGGTGGTTCAGATCGCACACGGCATCGAGGACCGGCCTGTTTTGCGCAAAAGACAGCGCCGCGTAGTCCGCATACCGCTGCGCCGGAATGATGAGGGGCGATGCAAACACGAACTCGCCGGCGCGTGACGCTGAATTGAACGTAGCGGCACGGCACGCATCTCGCACCTGCTCCCATGGCGGCGTGGCTGTCGGCACGGGCAGGGGCAGCGCTGCGGTGACGATCTCGACCAAACTTGATGAGATCACCTCGAGCTTCTGATGTGCGCCCTCGAGCTCAAAATACACCGTGACGTTCCCGAAGTAATCCTCGCGCACCGCGCGCTCGCTGGGCTTCGGCGTGATGGTGATCTCGTGCCACGGACATTGCTGTGACGGCAGCGAGCGAGGCATCAGCCGCGCCATGTAGTGACACACGGACACGGAGCTTTCATAGGTGCAGGTGGTGCGGTGGGTGATGTAGTAGCGCATCGTCGTCAGTGCCGTCATCTCACGCGACGCGTGGCGTGGCTGAAATAGTGCTCGGTGAGCAGGTCGGAGAATGTCTCCGTCTCCGCAAACAGTTGCGAGCAGAACCCGGACACTTCGGCAAACGCGGCATCCTCACGATGGGCCAAGCGATCCAGGCTCAGCGTCGCAAGTGTGCCGCGCAGCCCTTCGGCCATAGTCTTCTCCCGCCCTGCCAGCGCGGACTGCGGATCCACTGGGAGCTGCTGGCTGTGACCGCAGAGCGCCTCGATCTGATAGGCCACTGAACGCGGATTCGAGTCGTTCAGCAAAAGCAGATCCAGCACCGGAACGAGCCGCGGCCGTGCGAAGTGGAGACGCCGGTAGGTCATCGAACTGTCGCAAATTTCGAGCAGCGGCGTGAGCACGGAATCGTCGCTGGATGAAACGCGCGCCGCCTCTCCAGCCAGCACGAGCACGACGAGCGTGCGCTCCACGCGGCGGCCGATCTCGAGGAAGCGCCAGCCGTGGCCGTGTGTCATGTTCTCGATCTGCATCCCGCTAAAGGCGGCGAGGTCGAGGATGAGCGTGTCGAGCATTCCCACTGCGTCAGACACAGCCAGGCCTCTGCGGCCCGTCTGCACATCGCGCTCGATGCGGTTGAAGAGCCGCCATGTGTCATCGGACAACCGGTCGCGCGCCGCCGCGGCGTTGTAGCGGAGCTTGCCGAGCAGCTCGCGCACGCTGCCCTCGCACTTCGGATCGTGCAGCAAGGCGCGGAGCTGCGTGAGGAGCGGCCGCATCTCACCACCGGTGGCGATTTCCTTCGGCACCAGCTTCAACGCGGCGAGAAGCTGCGCGCCGCCGCCGAGCTCCCTGCCCTGCACATCGGAGCCCTCACCGGACAGCCGCTGCCAGATCGTCCGCAGCACACGCGCCGTTTGCTCAAGACGCTCCGCGTAGCGTCCGAGCCAGAACAGATGATCCGCCACACGGCTCGGCACGCCGCCCGGCGGTCGCGCGGGCCGGATCACCAGCGTCTGGCCCTGCAGCAGCGTGGTCTGGTCCACCTGCCCTTCAGCGATGACCCATGTGTCCTTGCTGATGCCGCCGCTCTGCATCGTCACGACAAAACGGCCCGGCTCCGCGCTCACGCGGCTAAGCCCGCCGGGCATCACGTGATGGCTGTCTCCGGCGGCGAGCGTGAAGGCGCGCCACACCAGCGAGCGCGGCTGGAGGGAACCTTCCACGAGTGTGGGCGTGGTCGAAAGTGTGAGCGCCTCTTGCGCCACCCAAGCATGCGGCTCCTCACGCACACGCTTGATGGCATCGGCGCGCTTCCCCGCATCCAGCTCCGCGAGGAAAACTGGATCGCGCGAACCGACGGCGAACGCGGGCTTCAACACCCAGCGCTCGGGAGATTCCAAGACCAGCTTCAGCTCGCGCTCTTGTCCGCACCACCACGTCGGCGCGCACGGCAGCTTCAATTCCTCACCAAGAAGATGGCGGCAAAGGCCGGGGAGAAATGGAAACAGCGCCGGAGTCTCCACCACACCCGCGCCCAGCCCGTTCGCTAGCGCGACGTTCCCTAAGCGCCACGCTTCCACAAGACCCGGCACACCCAGCCACGTCTCCGCGTTCAGCTCGAGCGGATCACAAAACCCCTCATCGACGCGGCGCGCGATGACATCGACGCGGCGCAGGCCTTCGAGCGTTTTCAAATGGACGCGCCGGTCTCGCACGGTGAGATCCGCACCCTCGACGAGCGGAAAGCCCAGGTAGCGCGCCTTGAACGCGTGCTCGAAGTATGTCTCGTTGTAAGGCCCCGGCGTCAGCATCACCACCGATGGCATTCCCCGCCGCGAAGGCGCAAGGCTGCGAAAAGCCTCGCGCTCTGTGTCGTAAAACGCGGCCAGCCGCTGTACCCTCGACTCCTTGAATTCGTCGGCGAAGACGTTGGTCATGATGATGCGGTTCTCGAGCGAGTAACCTTTGCCGGAGGGCGACTGCGTGCGGTCCGCCAACACCACCCACGAGCCATCCGCTAGCCGGACAAGATCGGTGCCGGAGACCACCATGAACTTCCCACCCTGCGGCATGACGCCCTGGATGGCGCGGATGAAACCCGGATTCGCATGCAACACGGCAGGTGGGATCCACCCATCGCGGATCAGTCGTTGCGGACCGTACAAATCGGCGAGGATAAGATTGAAAAGAAGCGCGCGCTGTTTCAGCCCATCGGAAACAAAACGAAAATCGTCGGCGCCGACGATGAACGGCACAGGGTCCAGCGACCACGGGCGCGTGAAGCCCGTGGCGTCGCCATAGACATTGTAGGTCACGCCGTGATCGCGCAGCAGGCGCTGGACGGCGTCGCGCCGCGCATCGAGGTCGGCTGATGAGAATCCGCGCAGCACCGAGCCAAACGTCTCCCAATGCGGCCGCAGCGTGCCGTCGGGAAAACACATCTCATCGAAGCCCGATGATGGTAGGTAGCTGGACGCGATGGAAGGCGACGACGATTGCGGCGATTGGGAGGCGAACATCGTCGAACTCATTTCTTCGTTCGTCGTATTGAATCTCCAAATAACAATCCGAGACAGCCGTGCCGGTCTGATCTGGAGTCTGCCACCGCCGCCCTGGCCGCTGGTGAATACTCGCACAGCAGTTTGATGTCGAGCCGGTCCTGGTCCCGGTAGGTCTGTTTGCTTCGAATCAAATCCTTCAGGCCGAGATAAGGTATGCACACTCCATCCATGGTCACAGCAAGTGCGTTCGGCGCCGCTTCGAGATACGTCACAACCCAGGCCAGGATGCTGACATCGACTTCAACCTCATCATGAATCTTGACCACTTTGTTCTCGATGAAATCCTTCGGTGAAAGTTCACGTGCGGCACCATCCTCGAGTCCGCTCAAGGCTTCGATCACGCGGCGCAAATTGTCTTCGGACGGTTCCACCAGCACATCCACATCCTTGGTGAAGCGATTCACTTGATGCAAGGCGACTGCAAATCCACCGACCACGAGATAGCGAACCTGCTTTTCGTTCAGGAGGCGGCAGACCTTCAGAAGGGAATCCTCAGAGATCCTGTCGCCGCCATTTGATCCTTCACTCACGGTTTCCCATGCTCCCGCATGCGCTTCTCGAACTCCTCCATTTCCTCCCAGGTCTTCGCCTTGAACACGAAACCCCTTGGCCTCGGCTGGCGATGAATCTTCGCGGCGATCCGCTGAAGTTTGAAAACCTCCGCTACACTCTCTATCGGAGAGAGCGGCCCGGTTCGCTTGCCAACTGATTTGACCTTGTTCACGAGCGAAGTGTAGCAGACCGATTTCTCCGGGCAACCCGCCAGACAACGTGATCACACGCGAAGGTCCAGCGTCATTGGAAACTCGCGGTTCGTCTCCGCCGGCGGCACGACAGTCTTGCCTGGCGTGTGGCCCTGCACCAGGAAGCGGGAGAGGCGGCGGCTCTCGGCCTCATAAGAGTTCACGGGCAGCTTCTCGTGACTGCGGCCACCGGGATGCGCGACGTGATACGTGCAGCCGCCAAGGCTGATCGCCCTCAAGGATGACCGGGATCTTTAGCGTCGCCGCAGTGTCCTCAATGGCAGCGATGAGATCGAGGTAGTCCTCGAGCAGATCGACCGGCGGCATGAACACGTGCAGCCGGCCATGACGCGACTCGAAACAGATCGCGGTGCGGATCACCTTCGAGGCTGACTCGCCTTTCGCGGGCGGAAGCGTCCCCGGCGGTGGACGGGGTGCCTCCGCTGGCTTTTCGACGCGCGGTTCGGGTCCGGCTTGTCCGCCGAGGGACATCGCCTCGCTCTCGAATCTCGTTTCGTGCAGCCAGTCGGCGACGGGCCGCAGGAAAGCCTGCCGGCTAACGGGACGCGGTGGCAACGCGGGACGCTCACTCATCGGATCGGCGGGATTCGGCCACGGATAATCTTCCTCCGCCACCTACGCGAGCGAGTCGATCGGCAGACGCAGGCCCATGGGTGAGTCGCCAGGAATGAGAAACAAGTGTCCGTCCCGCAGAAACCATCCGCCGCTTTTCCAGCGCAGCTCGTCTCCATCCCACTCGCGCTTTAGTGGCAGTGCAAAGCCGACAACGCTGCCCAGACCTTTCGTGAAGATGCGGACGATGCGGTCGCGCTCCATCTCATCCTTCAGATTCGACTCGAGCACATCGACGTTCACAGGCAGCCGCTTCTCTTTCCAGAGGTAGTAGTACCCATCCTCGTAGGCCGTCTCCATCCACTGCGAGTCCACGCCGAGCGCGGTGGCCAGCGCGAGACCGAAGCGCTTTGCCTCGACTTCGCCGTGACCGTAGTCCTTGGCTTCATCCGCGATGAGCGTGTCGTCCGTCCACACCGGCACGCCGTCCTTGCGCCAGTAGCAGCCGGGGTTCCAGCGCGGCAGTTGCTCGCCGGGATACCATTTGCCCTGGCCATAGTGCAGGAGGCCGCCCGTGCCAAACTTCGCTCCGAGCCGCCGGATAAGCTCGCCGGAGGGCAATCGCTTTGGGGCCCACGGCTTCGGTGTTCCACTCCGCGCCATCCATGTCAGGATGGCGCCGATTGCCAGGTCACCGGTCAATCCCAGCGGAAATCCAAGGCAGATTTGCCCCGATGTCGTCTGACAGATTGTGCTTTATTATAATTACTGTATAATTTGCCTTCATGTGGTGCCGACTTTCCACCCCTTTATCCAAACTTGCGGCGACCGGGCTTTCCCTCGCTGTGGGCGCACTGGCCGTCCCGGACTGCCGGGCCGCCGACCCCACAGCCGTGCAGCAGTATTGGCTTGAGATGATCAACCGAATGCGGACAAACCCGGCCGCTGAACTCGAGCGTCTGACCAACTACTCGGTGCCGGGCGTTTCCTTTGCCAACCCCGCCTCCGATGACCCGTCCGTCGTCGCCGCTCTGCAATACTACAACACCAGCGCTTCCCTGCTGGCCACGCAGTGGGGCATGCTGACGGCTTCCCCTGCCCTGGCTTGGAACGGAACGCTCGGGAATACCGCGACCACCTATTCCAACGTCATGGTCGCCTTCGATCTCCAGCAGCACGATCTGGATGGCGAGAGCCTGGAAACGCGAATCTTGAACGGCGGCTACACCGCGAACTACCTCGAACTCGGCGAGTCACTCTTTGCGACGGCACAAAGCGCATTTCACGGTCACGCGGCGTTTGCAATCGACTGGGGCGATGACGACGGCAACGAGGCGAATGGATTCGGCACCGGTATTCAATCGCCTGCTTCGCATCGGGACGATTTGATGCTGCCTTACTTCAAGGAGATCGGCATCGGTTTCCAGACGGACCCGCTCCTCGGCAATGTGAAGGTCACCGGACCTCTCGTCACCACGCAGCACTTCGCCACGCAATTTCGCGTGGTGGGGGTCAGCTACGTGGCGGACGCTTTTCTCACCGGGTCTGTGTACACCGACTCGGTGTTGAGTGACAATTTTTACACGCCCGGTGAGGGCGTGGCTGGAACGCTGATCAACATCTACGATGACACAAACACGCTCGTGAAATCGGGCACCACCAACTCGGCCGGCGGCTACAACATCCTGCTCGACGGACTCGCCACGGGAGAGCTATACCGAGTGGAGGCACCGGCCACCGGCCAGTCGCCACAGACCTTCTCTCTCGCCACGCGCACCGTTTTCTACGGCGCTCAGAACCCAGGAGATCCCGACGTGCCCGTGACGTACTTCGACAATGTGTACGCCAGTTTCGTCGCAGTCCCAGAGCCCGGCAGCGGACTTCTCACGCTGCTTGCCGGCCTGTCGGTCTGCGCCACGCGGAGAAGGAGAAAGCAGTAGCGCGCCAGCCAGTCCTTGGCTTTTTCGACCATGCAAAAATTCACTTTGCTGCTGCTCGCCATCGCAACCGCCTGCGGATCTTCCCGCGTTATCGCGGAAACCGCAGTGGAAAAGGAAGTCGTCTCCGTCATCGAGGAGTACAACAACAAGTTCCGCGAGCTGGGCCCACGCCTTGCCGCCGCCAAGACAGACGCTGAGCGGATGTCCATCCGCAGCACAGCACCGAAGCCGGCGGACTTCGCGCCGCGATTGATGAAGCTCGTGGAGGCAAATCCAGACGATGCCGGAGCCGTTAAGGCTCTGTGCTGGCTGGCCACACAGGCCAATGGCACTCCGGAGTCCACGCGGGCCATCGATCTGATCGGCACCCGATACGCGGGAGCCTCCGGAGTTTGGGAGGCCGCCCAGCAATTGTACCGCACGCCGCGCACGCAGGCCGAGCCGGTGCTGCGTGCGATCATCAAGGCAAACAAGCACGATGCAGACCGCTGCGCCGCCACCCACGCGCTGGCCACCGTTCTTTTCAACGCCTCCGAAAACCTCACGACGCCGGAGGGCAAGGCGGATCGTGAGGAGGCCAGGCGGTTGTTCCAGGAAG
>JANOBO010000316.1:0-8379 GCA_031411695.1 Verrucomicrobiaceae bacterium | reverse complement strand
GATCATTTTCATGACCTTCTTCTTTCTGGCTTGGTTCTTCTCACCTCAGAATCAGACTGACCGACCAGGGTGACTCTTATCACTTCGGTGGTTATGCTATGCCGCAGCCATAAAGTCTAGGCCGCTTCTCGCGTCATCTATGAACGAACGTTTTCAAAGCTGGTTGCCGACCGCGACTGTACTCCTGCTTGCGGTGCTCTCCGGAGTTGGTTGGCGCGCCGAGTTGGAGCTTCGGTCAGGCTGGCATGGGCTTGTATGGCTTACTTACTTCCATTGGGCAGTGCCATTCTCCATCGCAGGCTTCGTCGCATGGGCAGCATGTTTCGCGCCGGTGCGCCGTCGCTTCTTTTTCACAGCACTCTTGGCAGCCGCTGCGGTTATCGGTCACTTCATTGCCGGACTGGCGCTGTGGCTCTTCTTTATTTCTGGCCCCTCAGCCGGGATTTTCGCCGCGACGCTCGGTGCCGGGGATTTCGACCGAGGTATCCATCGGTTAGAGCTATTACGCTGTGCAGCCACATTCGCTTGGCCGCTCATCCCTCTCGCCTTCTGCCTCCTCTGTCGCGCGTTTGGAGCGCCCATCAGCCGAGGCCGAGCGATCTGTTCCGCTCTCCTCTTCACCGCAAGTTGGCTCTTTGCAGTCCTTGTCCGAGCGGGCTTTGAGTCCCACGGAGCTTCAGACCTCATTCATACTCTAAAGAGTGGCTTCGTGATCCCGTTCCTTATTGCATCTCTTGGCCTTCCATTGCTCCACATCTCCTGGTCCTTTGTCCATGCGTCTCCTCGAACCGAAGCGGCCTAACGAACATGGTTATCATTGCGCGAAGCCGCGATGATAACGGTTGCTGGACGATTCGCGGCCGGACGCTGGGGGACTTAGTTTGCTGAGGTGGCGTCGGGGGCTGGCGTGCGGGGGATAGCTTTCGCTCCTTCTAACTCGTGCTCTGGCGCTGCGCTGCGGGTTTGAGGGTGTGGCGGGCTGATGCGCGCTGCTCCCCGGGGTCTATCTTGACTGGCTGCTGGCCTCTGACCGGAGTGAGCGCGCCTGGCGTGGCTCGGGCAGGCTGGCGCGGGTGGCTTTTCGCGCGCTTTGCCTGCAAGCGACCATGCAGGCGGTTGATACGCGCACGCACTTCCTCCACGCTGCGCGCGTCGTCACCAAAGTTCAAACCACCGGCGTTTGCAATCCAAGGCAATCCATTGCAAACCTCCTGCATGGCAGCGCTCACGCATTGGATCCACGCGGCACGGCCGAAGACTCTCGGCGCGGCCATCGCGCCTGTGGCGGTGGGCACGGTGATCGGGTGGCGGCTGGGCGGGGAGTTTCACGGGTGGCTGGCGCTCGCCACGCTGGGGAGTTGCATCGCGCTGCAAGTGGCGACGAATTGGTTCAACGACGCGCTGGATTTCGTGAAGGGCGGGGATACCGCCGCGCGGCTCGGTCCGCGACGCATCACCGCCGCCGGCGTCGTGCCGGTGCGGTCGGTGATGCTGGCTGCGGCGGGGATGCTGGGCATCGCCGCTGCGTGCGCCGCGCCGCTGTTTCTCGCGCGCGGCTGGCCCATTTTTGCGATCGGCATTCCATCGCTCTATTTTTGCTACGGCTACACGGGCGGGCCTGTGCCGCTGGCGTATCGCGGCCTAGGCGAGCTGTTTGTGATCGTGTTCTTCGGCCTCGTCGCGGTGACGGGCTCGGCCTTTGTGCAATGCGGAAGCTGGCCGGTGGAGGCGCTCGTCGCCGGACTTCAGGTCGGCTGTCTCTCCACCGTGCTCATCGCCGTGAACAATCTGCGCGATGTCTTGGAGGACCAGCAAACCGGCAAGCGCACGCTGGCCGCGCGGTTTGGCGTTCCCTTCGCGCGGCGTGAGATCTACCTGCTGGTGCTGGTGCCGCACGTCATCGGAATCTTCTGGCTCATGCACGCGCGCGAGCCGGCGTTCGCGTATCCCCTTCCCTGCCTCGGCCTCGGGTTCAGCTTGATCCAATGGATCCGCAAGACGGATCCGGGGCCGCTTTACAATCACTTCCTCGCGGTGAGCGGCGTGCAGCTTCTGGGCTTCGCGGTTTTGTTTTGCGTGGGCTTCGCGCGATCATGAACGCGGCGCATCCCCTCGGTCCGGTGTTCGTCCACCGCTATGTGTTGCGCAGCGGCGGCGCGCTGAACTCGGCATCCGTGCGGCGTGAGTTTCACGGCGCGCTGATCAAGGTCGATGAAGGCCACGGATGCATCCATCCGTGGCCCGAGTTCGGCGATGCCGATGTGGAGCGGCAGCTCGAACTGCTCGCGCAAGGCATGCCTACACAGCTGACGCAAATGGCGCTGCGGTGCGCGCAAATCGATGGCGATGCGCGGCGTTGCGATGTCAGCCTGTTCGAGGGGCTCACCATTCCGCGCAGCCACTACTCGTGGAGTTTTGCGCAGGACGAGAAGGCGCAGACCGATCTGGTGCTGGGGGAGAACTGGCCGGCCATCAAGGCGAAGGGCACCGCCGACTGGGGCTGCGCGCTACGTTTTCTCGACCGGCTCAGCGGAGCGTTCGAGACAGGCGGAGCGAAGCTCCGCATCGATTTCAACGGCTGCCTCGGCATCGATGCCTTCGAGCGTTTTTGCGAGCTGATGCCCGCTCGTGTGAAACAAGCGCTCGATCTCGTGGAGGACCCTATCTCATATGATGCAGAAGCCTGGCGCGATCTGCGTTCGCGGTTCGGAGTCAGGCTGGCGCTCGACAAAGGATGGCAGTCGGCCACCGAAGGATTTGACGCCGTGGTGATCAAGCCAGCCCGCCGCGACTGGCGCGGCGTGGCGGCGCGCTTTCCCGACCTGCCGGTGGTGCTCACTTCCGCCATGGATCATGCGTTTGGGCAGATGTTCGCCGCCTACGAGGCCGCGCAGGCAAACGCCGCGATGCCCGCGCGGCTGAGCCACTGCGGACTGGCGACGCAGCACCTTTTTGAGCGTGATGATTTCTTCGCGCAGGTGTCTTCGCCGTCAGGTTTTTTGAAACTGGAGAGCTGGGGCACGGGCCTCGGGTTCGATGAAACGCTCGCGCAACTTCCATGGACACGGCTGATCTGATCTCCGCGCGATTTTGGGAGGGCGAGGAAAACCACGTCGCCGTGGATCCATCACGACCGGGTGATGCGGAAGGACTCGCGCACTTTGCGCGCACCACGCTCGACGTGCGCGGCTGGTGTTTTTTCCAGACATCGGGATCGGAGGGCTTGCCGAAGTGGGTCGCGCTCACAAAGGAGGCGCTGCTCATTTCCGCCCGCGCGGTGAACACGTTCTTCTCGCTCACGACGGCGGACCGCTGGCTCGTGGCCTTGCCAGTGCATCACGTCGGCGGATTTGCGATTCACGCGCGATGTTTTGCGGCTGGCTCGTCGGCGCACCGCATGGCGGAGGAGTGGGATCCGGCTTCGTTCGCCGCGCTGTGTGCTCAGCAGCGCGCCACCGTCACATCCTTGGTGCCCACGCAGCTCTTTGATCTCGCAGCGCAAAACATCCCGGCTCCGCCCGGCCTGCGCGCTGCGATCATCGGCGGCGGCGCGCTTTCCCCCAGGCTCCAAGAACGCGCGCGTGATCTCGGCTGGCCTGTATGCGCCAGCTACGGCATGACGGAGGCCGCGTCGCAGATCGCCACGCAACGACCGGATGAGATCGGGACATCGCCCCTGGAAATCCTGCCGCATTGGGAGACGAACACAGATGGAGATGGCGTGCTGACCCTCCGTGGTGCCGCTCTGGCGAAAGGTTATGCATCGCGCGGTGACGACGGCGCGTGGCGCTGGCAGGAGATCGATTCACGGGACGGACTGCGCACCCGGGATCGCGTCCGCGTCTGGCACGAGGGCGCGCGGCGTCATCTCGAATTCATCGGCCGCGATGCTTCGTTCATCAAAATCTGCGGCGAGCTGGTGAACCGCGACGCGCTGCAACGGCGGCTCGATAGTGTGGCACACACGATTTGTTTTCAATCGAGCGCGGTGCTGTGTCCGGTCGATGACATGAGACGCGGGACGACGCTTGTCATCGTGGTCGAAGGCGATGCTTCGTCAGAGGAAAGCCGCGTGATGTTGCGTGAGCGCTTCAACGCAGCCAGCCTTCCGTTCGAGCGCGCGAATGAAGTGCGGTGCGTGGCCGCGATTCCGCGCACAGCACTCGGCAAACCGCGCCTCACAGAACTCGCCGCCATGGTCGGCGGAAGGTGATCTCCTTTACTTCCGCACCTCGCTGACGAACTCGGCCATCAGGTCCATCGCTGTCTTCAGCAGCTCGGGCGCGGTGGCGTAGCAGCAGCGCACAAATCCTTCGCCTCCACTGCCGAACGCATTCCCCGGCACGACGGCCACGCTCTTCTTCTCGAGCAGGCCGAGCGCGAATTCCTTGCTGGTGAGCCCGGTCGAACGGATGTCGGGGAAAACATAGAATGCGCCGCCGGGATTGAAGCAGTGCAGACCCATTTCATTGAGCCGCGTGACGACAAGATTGCGCCGCTGCTCGTAGCTCAGGCGCATGTCCTCGTAGGCTGACGCGCCGAGCTTCAGCGCCTCGATGCCGGCCATCTGGCTCATGATCGGCGCGCAGAGCATGCAGTATTGATGGATCTTCATCATCGCCTCGCGCAACGGCGACGGCGCGCACGCATAGCCGAGTCGCCAGCCGGTCATGGCGAACGCCTTGGAGAAGCCGTGCAGCAAAACGGTGCGCTCCTTCATGCCGGGAAACTCGACGATGCTCTTGTGCTGGCGGTCGTCGTAAAGCAGCTCGCAGTAGATCTCATCGGTGAAGCAGAGGATGTCGTGCTTCACGCAGAGCGCGGCGATTTTCTCCAGCTCCTCAGGCGGCATGATGCCGCCGGTGGGATTGGTGGGGAAATTCAGCGCGATGACGCGCGTCTTCGGCGTGATGGCCTTCTCCACATCGGCGGCCATGAGCGCAAATTTGTTTTCCTCACGCGTCTGCACGGCGACGGGGACGCCATACGCCATCTTGATCGTGGGATTGTAACTCACGTAGCAGGGCTCGTGGTAGATGACCTCATCGCCAGGATTCAGCACGGCGCGGAAGGCGATGTCGAGCGCCTCGCTGACGCCGACGGTGACGAGGATCTCGCTCTTCGGATCGTACCGGACGCGGAATTGCTTCTCGACGTAATCGCTGATGCCGACGCGCAGGGACTCGAGGCCGAGGTTCGACGTGTAGGAGGTCTGGCCTTTCTCGAGCGAGCGGATCACGGCCTCGCGGATCGGCCATGGCGTGGGTTTGTCAGGCTCGCCGACGCCGAGCGAGATGACATCGGTGCGGCCGATAACGAGTTCGAAAAAGTCACGGATGCCGGAGCGCGGCAGGTCGCGGATTTGCTTGGAGATCTTGGAGTCGTAGTCCATGGCGGTGAAAAGGGGTGCGAGCGGCGGCTCGAAAAGAAGTGCAGGCCGCTGGCTTGCACTCGTCGGCGGCAGCCCGGCGGGATGCTCCGCAGTGGGTCAAGGTGAGACCGGAAGCCGGTCCTCATCCGGCGCCGGCTGCGCGAGGAAGCCGCCTTGTTTGTAGGCCTTGAGCTGGAAGCGCGTGGCCGTGGAAAGCACGCCGCCGATGGTGCTGAGCTTCGCGGAGACAAAGTTCGCAACGTCGAGAAGGTCTTTCCCCTCAACGAGCACGGCGAGGTCATAGCCACCGCTCATCAGGTAGCAGTCGCGGACTTGGTCGAACTTTGCGATGCGGCTCGCGAGCCTGTCGAAGCCACCGTCACGCTCCGGCGTGATGCGCACCTCGATGAGCGCGGTGACGCCCCCATAGCCGGCCTTCTGCCGGTCCACCTCCGCGTGGTAGCCGAGAATGATGCCCGCCTTCTCCGCCGCAGAGATGCGCTGCTTCGCCTCGCTCTCGGTGATGCCGAGCGCGGCGGCGATCTCAGCGGGAGTGCGGCCTGAGTTTTCCTGCAGCAGCAGGATGAGGGGATCGACTTGGTTTTGCATTGCGGGAGGGCGACCATGCCTCAAGAAGCCGGAGTCGTCACCCACCTTTTGCGTGATGGCTCACGTTTCGCCGCGCGCTGCATCACGACCGCGCAGATGACCCGCGAGAAAGCGGCCCGTGACGCTGTCGGGATTCCCACACACGTTTTCAGGCGTGCCGGTGGCGACGATCCGCCCTCCGGCGGTGCCGCCCCCAGGGCCGAGGTCGATGAGCCAGTCGGCGCACTTGATGACATCGAGATTGTATAGCCCTTTCGGTTCAAGTGCGGGCGTC
Organism: Verrucomicrobiaceae bacterium; assembly: GCA_031411695.1. Classification (GTDB taxonomy): domain Bacteria; phylum Verrucomicrobiota; class Verrucomicrobiia; order Verrucomicrobiales; family Verrucomicrobiaceae; genus JAIBCL01. The sequence continues at coordinate 2,125 of JANOBO010000316.1, read as the reverse complement.
GCCTTCACCGCCGCCACCTGCGGCAATCCGTCGCCCAAAGCCTTTCTGGCCCCGATGATGGTCGTCGCGACCCGCGCGCTCCCCGCCGGCTTCTTTCGTTCTGCGCAAACGCAATGCTCCACGGGAATAGCGTCACGACGCACAGAAGCCCGGCTTCGTGTGTGTGTGTCTGTCGTGTTCCAATTCCCATGAGCCCGCCATCGTGGGTCATTGGCAGACGCGCATCAACGCGAATGTTCCGACAAAACAAATTCATTGACTGCATTGCATCGCTCGCCGGATCAGCGCACTGTCGGGCGCACCTTGCCGATGATGCTTGCGATCATCCGCTATCAATCACAGATCCGGCCTCACGAAATGTCCGACACCCAGGCACTCCACGTCATCTTGCATCCAGCCCAGACTCTCGACGAGTCTGCATCGCGTTTGCAGTTGCAGCCGCTCCGGGCCGATGACGAACTCTATTCGCCCCTCGACGCGGCGCGTGCCACACAGGAGCTTTCAAAGCTCGAAGTCTTCCTCCGCAATTCGGCCCGCATCCCCCATGCCTATGCCAAGTGCGCCTTTGTGGGCAATCGTGGCTCCGGCAAGAGCACCTATCTTTATCACCTCGGGCACGAGCTTGAACGGGCCGGCGCCTTCACGCCCGTGCATGTCTTCCTTGATCCGAGTCTGGAGTCGGATTGTGACTACAGCGATCTGTTTCTGCTGATGGTGAATGAGATCGCCAGCAAGTTCGCCGAGTGGGGACATCCCGTTGCGGAAGTCGAACTCGCCAAGGTTTCGCTCTGGTTTGCAGAGATCACTTTGGACAAGGATGCGGAATGGAAAAAAGAGATCGGACTCACCACGGAGGTTGAAGCGTCGGTCAAAACCGGCATTCCTGCCCTTCTGTCGCTCAAACTTCTCGCCAAACTGAAGTCGATGATCGTCGGAAGCGAGACTTCGCGGAAGAGTATTCGGCAGAAGTTGCAGAACTACGCCAGTGATCTGCGCGACCGCGTGAACGATTTCCTTGATCACGCTCGCTCAATCCTCAAAGAGGCGGGGAAGCCCGACCGGCTGCTCATCATCCAGGACAATCTCGACCGCCTCCGACCGCGCGAGATGGCGCAGCGCCTGTTCGACACCGGCGGCGACATGCTCATCGACATCCGCGCCGACATCATCTACACCGCGCCGCTCGCGCTCAATCTTGCCCCGCTCGATCTCAGTCGCATCTTCCCGCATGTCTTCACCATGCCGAATGTCAAAGTCCGGCTGCGCAACGGCAAAACGCACAAGGCTGGCATCGATGGCCTGGTCGCGCTGATCGGCAGACGGCTCTCACTCGACCTCATCTTCGAGAACGAAAAAGTCACGCGCTTCCTGGCCGAGAAGAGCGGCGGCAGCGTGCGCGATCTCATTCGCATGTTGGACGACGCACAGCTTCAGGCGCAGGTGGATGGCAAGCAGCGCGTGGACATGGCCAGCGCAAAGACCGCCGTGCGCAAGGCGGCTACCAATTTCATCCGCCTGCTCCGGCCGGGCTCTGTCTATTATCCCATCCTCGCCGAGGTGCATCGCACCAAGACCGAGTTTGGCATTCCCGATGGCGAGGCCACCAAGAAAGGCGTGGCCGATGCGCGCGAGTTCTTCGCCGAGCTGATCGGCAACGGCAGTGTGCTGGAGTACAATGGCGACGATTCCTGGCATGACGTGCATCCTGCCGTGTGCGAGATTGAGCAATTCCAAGATGCCCTCAGCAAAGCCAGCCGCGCCGCAAAGGCCTAAATGCTCACGCTCGCCGAAACCCAGACGCGAAGGTGGCGCATCGTCCCCGTCCGCTGCGCAGGTCACATCGGAGCACAGAGGATTGGAGTTGTTTCTTCGTCAGAGAGCAGGCTTCGGACTCGCCCTCGCTCTTTACAACGATCCTCTGTCGCGCGACGCCGGCATCCGCAAGCTGACTGAAGCTCTTGCGAAGGAAAAGATCGACCTGCGCGTCATTGATCTCATCGAGTCCGCGCCGGAGCGCACACTGCTGGGTCGCGTCGAGGCCGTTGCAAAGATGGCCAAGCCTGACGAGCGACTCGCACTCATGATCATCAATCTGGAGAGCCGCGTGGACTACAATCCCGAGTTG
>JANOBO010000315.1:0-7920 GCA_031411695.1 Verrucomicrobiaceae bacterium | reverse complement strand
GGGACGGTGACGCCCTCCCCTGCGCGCGCCATGCTAAACCACGATCAGTTTCACGCCGTGACCAGCGTCGCGAAGCAGGCCGAGACGATCATGCAAAAGCGCGATGGGCTGCGCACGGAGCTTTCCCCGCAAGGCCTGCGTGATCCTGACGGCCGCCTCGGGGTATTCGTCATCTGTTCAGACACCTTTGGCACCGCGCGCGCATCTACGTCTGATCACACGCGGAGGGATTGGATGCTGATGGCCGTCTTCGCCACGGTTCAATCCGGCGCGTACGCTCCGCTCGAAGTGGATTACATCGCCCTCACCGACGCAAACAGCGTGACCCGCACAATCGGCTACTACGAGGTGGATTTCCGCGTCGCCCGCATGGTCTTCAGGCAGTTCACCCGGCGAGAAGTCACGCCGGAGGGAGCTTACGCCTTGATGTTGGCGTCTTGGCGACGAGTCACTCCTTGATCGCTGCCGCGCTCGTCAAACCTGGGGGACTGGAGCGTCGATCGTCTTGACGATATCGGCGGCTCCATGAGCCTTGAAGATGTTCTCAGCGCTCTCATCTGCTCCGGGGCGGTCTGTATTCACCGAGATGAGGTAGTTGCCGGTGTGGAGCTTTGCCTCGTAACGCTTTGCCTCCACCTCGGGAACCCCGAGGCCCACGAGACCGCCAGCCACGCCGCCGACGGCGGCACCCGCGCCGACGCCGCTGAGCGCGCCGATGATCGGGCCGGCCGCGATGAACGGCCCTGCGCCAGGGATGGCCAGCGCACCAAGTCCGGCGAGGAGCCCGAGCGTGCCGCCTAGAAGGCCGCCGGTCACCGCTCCTGCGGCGATTCCCTCCGGTGCTTTTGTGGCGATGACGTGGCCCACCTCGTGTGGTGTGGTCACATCCGAGCAGAGCACGGATATCTCCGAAACTGGAAAGCCGCTCTCTTCGAGCGCTGTGACGATTGCCTCAGCCTCCGAGTTTGTCTTCGCTGTGCAGAACATGGATGTGGACATATAAGTGTGTGATCGTGTGTTGAGTCGCCTGCGTCTACCCGGGCGTCGCGACTTTGCTTTGTGGAAGCGGTGGGCACGAGTGCCGGTCATATGGAATCGCAGCGCGCCATGAGATCGCTCTTGTGGAATTCCAGCCTGTGAAATTCAAACCGCGATCCGAATGCACACATCCGCTTCGTCGTGCATTTGCGAAAAAACATCCGGGAGCTACCGCGTGAAGCAATTGATGATCGAGCCAGGCAAAAGGGAACCGGCAAACGCCGTCAAGGCGCTGCGCCAGCACGTTCACGACTGCTCGAGATGCGAAGCGGGGCCGGCGCTTTGTGAGACAGGCTGGATATTGCTGCGCCATGCCGAAGCCATCAGCAAACGGAAACCCGGCTCGTGTTACCCCGCTCTCCAGTTTGCGCCCGCATGATATGGGTCAATCCCGCAGGGCGGGACAAGCTTCACCCCGCAGATCCTGAATCATGCACCTGGTCCAACTCCTTCTGCCAGTGTCCAACTTGAAGGGTGATGAAACCGCAGCGGCCACATTTCGCGAGATCGACGCGGAACTCACCGTGCCAGGTTTCCCGTCGATCCGAAGTGGGGGCGGCGCAACGGTGACGCGGCGGGATTCATTGGTCGTTTTGGAGGTGATGACGGATGCGCTCGACCTCGAGTGGTGGCATGCAGACCGCAATGTTCTCGCGGGCCGGTTGGGGCATGGCGTGATCATCGTCCGCGCGTCACCCATCGAACTGCTATGACAGTCATTGCCTCATGGGCAGACGTGGTTCAGCGTTGTTGCCCTGGCGTCTTTTTCTGCCAGATGGCCGTGATGCGGCGATAGCCATCCGCCATCGTCATCTCGCGTGCGACGAGTTCCCTCTGGATCTGGCGCGCCTTTCTGAGGTCGAGTTCATAATACCAACCGTTTCCTGACATCCCTGCGGGCTCGGTGAAGGCGATGTAGTCCACGGGCACCGGACTTCCCTCGGTGTATTTCACGGCGGCGGAGACGGCCAGCAAGACCCAGGATTTCCCCAAGCTCATCGACTCCGACTCATCGGGTGCCACGAACGGATGCGAGCAGGCCACGAAGATGCCGGCGCGCCCTCGCTCATCCCGTAATCCATGGGCCCACACTTTGGTCCGGATCGGGTCGGCAACCGTCAACATGGTGTGCATTCTTCCCGCGATGCCCGTCAAGATGTGCATCTCGTCCACCGCCAGCATCCGGCGCGCCACCTCGTTTTCGGGGCGCGCGACGACCGCAGCCGGCGCGGGCGGGCGCGACAGCCATTTATTTGCCTCCGCCTCGCAGGTGAGCAGCAGGGTCATCAAGGCGGCCAGGCCGGGGAACCAGCCGCGAATGGGGTGCAGTGCCTTCATGGTCAGATAGCCAAGAAGGAAAACGGCACGCGCGCGCCGGGCGGTTGCATGGATGTGGCCGAACTTATCTCAGGGTTCACACCATCACACCATGGGACACGACCGGTCACGCGGACTCGCGCAGTGCTGCCGCGATGGGCATCCTCGCGGCGCGGAAGGCGGGGAGGAGGCCGCCGATGAGGCCAAGCGCGGCGGCGCCGATCACGGCGGTGAACACGAGCGGGGCGGTGACGGCAAAGGCGAACGTGACCTGGCTGAACGTTTGGAAGTTCATGGTCGCTGCCTGATAACCGTCGAACGCGGCATACGCGAGCCCCGCGCCGACGAGGCCGCCGATGAGGGCGAGCACGAGGGATTCGGTGAGCACGGAGATGATGACCGGGCCGGAGCCGAAGCCGAGGGCACGCAGCGTGGCGATCTCTCGTGTGCGCGCGGCCACGGCGCCATACATCGTGTTCAAAGCGCCGAACAAAGCGCCGAGCGCCATCATCGAAGCGATGAAAACGCCGATGGTGGTGATGAAGTCTGTCGTGGCCGTGGACTGCTCAGCGTAGTGCTCGGAGAGCCGCCCGACCTTCACTTTGAGCTGCGGGTTGGTGGTGAGCGCGTCCTTGAAAGCATCGTAGGCCTCGGGCGAGGTCAGCTTCGCATACACGGACTGGCAGCCCTCAGGCCGGTTGTAGGCAGGCTGCAGCACGGCGGCATCCGTCCAGATCTCCGATTCCGCCAGGCCGCCGCCTGCGGTGAAGGTGCCGACGATGTCCCACGTGTTCATGCCGATCTTGATGCGCTGCCCCACATCGAGCCCGGCAAAAGCGCGCGCCGCACCGGCTCCCACGATGACCTCGTTCCGCCCCAGCTCAAAGCGCCGGCCCTGCACCATGGTGATGTCGCCACGCACTTCGAATGCGGCGCTGCCCACGCCGCGCAGCGGGACGTTCGCACTCGTGCCTGTGCTGCGCTTTGGCAGATCAATGATGACGAAAAGTTCGGCGGAAGCCATTGCGCCACTTGTGTCGCGCGCGATTCCGGGTGCGTCGCTGATGAGCCGGATCTCATCGCGGGAAAGGCTGCTGGTCATCTCGCTGTCCGCTCCGGCCCGCAGGATGATGGCGGTGTCGGGCGTGCCAGAGGCTGTCATCGAGCGACGGAATCCCTGCGCAATGGCAAGCACGCCGACGAGGACTGCGGCGACGCCCGCGATGCCGACAGTGGCGGACAAGGCGGCGCCTTTGCGCTCGGGGATGCTGCGCAGATTGAACGCGGCGATGGCGAAGATTTGTGAGAGCCAGTTCATGAGGTGTGCGGGTCAGCCATTGCGGCGGAGTGCCTCGGCCGTGCGCAGCCGCATGGCTGCGAGCGCGGGCAGCGCGCCGACCACGATGCCAAGCGCGATCACGAGCACGGCCCCCGTGGTGAGCGCTTGATTCGGCACATAAAACACCGGCAGCAGCGCCGGCGCGGGATTGCCCGCCTGAAGAATGCCCCACGCGAGCGCGAGGCCTGCGACGCCGCCGAGCACGGCGATCACGCACGACTCCGCGAGGACCAGCACGAGGATGAGGCCGTTGCTGAATCCCATGGCCTTCAGCACGCCGAGTTCCTCGGTGCGCTCGCGCACGGACTGGCTCATCGTGTTCCCCGCCACGAGCAGGATGGTGAAAAACACCGCGCTGAGCACGGCGACCATGATCGCGCCGATGTCGCCCACCTGCTGCGCAAATCCTGCGGCGAACGCGCCTTCGGGCTCGGCCTTCGTCTCATACGGCGAGTTCGCAAACTCGGCGTCGATCTTCTCAGCGACAGCGGCCGCGTCCTTCGCATCGTGCGCGCGCACGGTGAACCAGCCGACCTCGCCCTTGCCCCGCTCACGGGCTTCATCAAAGAAGTCGTAGCGGAAATAGAGGCCGCTGGTGTCCGCGCCTTTCTTGGTCGTGTCGAAGATGCCGCAAACTTCGAACTCCCACGCGGTCGCGCCCTTTGGCTCGCCCCAGATCGGTGAGGTCAGCGGGATGCGGTCGCCCACCTTCCATTTGAAACGATCCGCGAGGACCCGGCCGATGATCGCGCCGTTCCGCGTCTTCGCCCACAGCACGGTGGCTTCGGCGGGCAGGCTGTACTCGGGATAGAGGTCGAAGAAATTCTCCGGCAGCACCGGCATGCTGGCGAAGAAGTTCTTCGGCTCCTGATAGATGCCGCCGAACCACGTCATGTGCGTGACGGCCTCGATGCCCGGGATGTTTGCGATGCGCTGCGTGTAGCTCACGGGCAGCGTCTGGATGAGGGAGACTTTGTGCCGCACGATGAGGCGGTCCGCATCCGCGATGCGCACGCCGGCGGTGAAGGCTTCCTTGATGGCAAACAAGAACGCGAAGAGCAGGAAGGCCACGAAGATGGACAGCACGGTGAGGGTGGTGCGGAGCTTCCTGCGCTTCAGATTGCTCCAGATGAGACCGAGGTATTTCATGCGGGCTGCGCGGTGGAGAGCTGGCCTTTGTCGAGATGCACGATGCGGCTGGCGCGCGCCGAGGCGTGCGGATCGTGCGTGACCATGATGATCGTCTTGCCCTGGTCCTGGTTGAGCGTCTGCAGCAGCGTGAGGATCTCATCGCCGGACTTGCGGTCGAGATCGCCGGTGGGCTCATCGCAAAGCAAGATCGTGGGGTCCGTGACGATGGCGCGTGCGATGCCCACGCGCTGCTGCTCGCCGCCGGAAAGCGTGCGAGGGTAATGCTTCAGCCGATGCGAGAGGCCCACCACCTTCAGCGCCGTCTCCGCGTGCTCGCGGCGCTCCTTTTTGCCCAGATGCGTCAGCAGCAGCGGCAGCTCCACGTTCCGCTGCGCGTTCAGCACGGGCATCAGGTTGTAAAACTGAAACACGAAGCCGACATGCCGCGCGCGCCACGCCGCGAGCGCGCGGTCCGAGAGCTGGTCCACCCGCTCGTCGCCGATGCTGACGCTGCCTTTCGTCGGACGGTCCAGGCCGCCGATGAGATTCAGCAGCGTGGATTTTCCGGAGCCCGACGGCCCCATGAGCGCGAGGAACTCGCCCTTCGCCACGGTGAGGTCAAGCCCGGCAAGCACATGCACATCCTCCGAGCCGCGGTGGAAGGTCTTCGTGACGTCTTTGATCTGAACGAGCGGTGTCATGGGAATCAGGGAGCTGCTTTCGCGGTGATGCCTTCGGCAATGCCGTTGGGCGGATTGATGACGATGACTTCACCAAGATTCAACCCGGAGGCAACTGTGGCTTCATCCTGCTGCACTCGGCCGACACGAATGGCGCGGCGCTCCACGCGCTCATCGCGCAGCACCCACACGATGCTGCGGTCGCCATTCTGCCGCACGGCGGACGCGGGGATGACGAGCGAGCGCACGGGCGCCTCGTCGGTTTTCGCGGCGGGGGCGGCTGCGGTTTGAAAGGCGACCTTTGCGCCCATCTCCGGAAAGATGCGCGGGTCCGGCTTATCGAAGCCCACGCGCACTTTCACGGTCGCCTTCTGCCGGTCCGCAGTCGGGATGATGGCGATGACCTTGCACGGAATGCGCCAGTCCGAGTACGCGTCGAGCGTGGCTTCGGCGGGCAGGCCCGGCTGCACGCGGTTGATGTAGCTCTCGTTCACATCCACCTCGATCTCCAGCGAGGTCATGTCCACCACCGTGCCGATGCCCGTGCGTGTGAAGCCGCCCGATGACATCGGCGAGATGATCTCGCCTGGCTGCGCGTCTTTGGTGGTGATAACTCCGGCAAAAGGCGCGCGGATCACCATGTCGGCCACCTGCTGCTTCCAGTCATCCACCTGCCGCTCCGCCACCGCGATGTCAGCTGAGAGGCGCTCGATGCGCGCCACGAACTCCTGAAGGGCCGACTCTGCGCGCGCCTTGTCGGACTGGCTCACCGCGTTGCTGTCGCGCAGTTGCGTGAAGCGCTCGAACTCCTTCTTCGCGAATGCCAGCGAGGGCGCGAGTTCGTCCTTCAGCTTCCGTGCGGAGTCCACGCGCGCCTGCGCCAGCCGGAGGCCCACTTGGATGTTTGAATCGTCCAGCCGCGCGAGCACCTGCCCCTCCTTCACGCTCATGCCTTCCTCGATCAGCACTTCCATCACCTTCCCCATCACCTTGGATGAAACCGTCGCCGCACGCCGCGCCGTCACGTAGCCGGATGCGTTCAGAACCGTCTGCGGCCCCGCGCCGCCGCCACCCGTTAAAACCTCGCGCACCTTCGCCGTCTGCACCAACAGCGCCGGCGTGCGATGCATCCACCACCACACCCCGCCGCCGATCGCGGCGAGCAGCAGCACCACCACCAGCCACGGGAATCCCGATGCACGCCGCGCCTGGGTGCGGTCGATCTTCAGGCTGTCGAGCAAGCCGGCATCAGAACTCATGCCCCGATCAAAACCGCAGCGCGTCGGGCGGCGCAAGCGGATTTCCCAAAGAACGATGCGGTCCGAGCGGGAATGTTTTAGCTGCGCAGCCGCAACGGGAGCACCGCCGGCCCGGTTGTCGTTCGGCGCGGCCCGCGCCGATCTTTGGCGCAGCCAACCCAGCCTTCCGCACTCCATTCCATCACGTTCTCTGGAAAAACTGGCGGAAGCCAGCCTGCAAGCCTCAGCGACTCTCGCTCCGCACAAACGCGATCACGCCGCCACCAGATCATACCCGCGCCAGTCCTTGATCGTCACATCGGCAAACTCGCCCACGGGCAGCTTCTTGTTCACGAACACCGTGGTGTCGATGTCCGGCGCGTCCATCTCGCCACGCGCCACGCCGGGCTCCTCGACCAGCACGCGCACGCTCCTGCCGATCACGTCCTTGTTGAATCCCTCGACGCTTTGCTGGATGGCGCGCATCGCGATGTCCCAGCGGCGTTTGCGCGTCATGTGATGGATGTGGCCGTCCATCTTCGCCGCGCGCGTACCTTCCTCCTGCGAGTAATTGAAAACGCCCGCGCGCTCGAACTTCGCCTCCGCGATGAAGCCCATCAGCTCGTTGAAGTCCTCCTCCGTCTCGCCGGGAAAGCCGACGATGAACGTGGTGCGGATGGCGATGCCGGGGATGCCGGCGCGGATACGTTTCACCAGATCGCGGATGTAGGCGCCGTTCGTCTCGCGCTTCATCAGGCCCAGCATCCGGTCGCTGATGTGCTGCAGCGGCATGTCGATGTAGCGCGCGACCTTTTTGCAATCGGCGATGGTCTGGATCAACTCATCACTCCAATGCGCCGGATGCGTGTAGAGCAGGCGGATCCAGAAGTCGCCCTCGATCTCGTTCAGCTCGCGGATCAGCGATGACAGCGACTCGCCGCGCGTGCTGTCCACGCCGCTCCGTGGATTTGGCCGCTGCCCCTCCCACCGGTCCATGCCGAAGTACGTCGTGTCCTGCGAGATGAGGTTGATCTCCTTCACGCCGCTGGCCACGAGCTGACGCGCCTCCTTCACCACGCTCTCCTGCGTGCGATCGAAGCAGTACGGTTGCAGCGCCTTCATTTTGTTGATGACAAATTGCGACGTGCCCTGATCCAGACGGTTCTGGATCGCATGG
>JANOBO010000314.1:0-32205 GCA_031411695.1 Verrucomicrobiaceae bacterium | reverse complement strand
GTCATCGCCACGAACAACTCCACCAACCTCATCTACACAGGCACCGGTGATACCACGAACCGCCCCATCCAAGTCGGCGGCGTCGGTTCGGCAGCCACCACCACCTCCATCGCCAACAATGGCACTGGAGCACTCATCTTCACCGCCACCGCCTTCAACACCCCCGTCGGCATCACCGGAGGCAGCGCCCCACGCGTCCTCGGGCTCTCCGGCAGCGGTGGAAACAGCACCACACCCAATGAGATTCGCGGCGTCATCGCCGACAACACCCTCAACGGAGCCACCGCACCCGCCAACCAAATCAGCCTCAACAAGGGCGGCCTCGGCGCATGGAAACTCTTCAGCACAAACACCTACACCGGCACCACCACCATCGGCGCAGGCACACTCATCCTCGGTGCCAATAACATCCTGCCAGACACCACCGCCGTCTCCATCGGAGCCGCCACGCTCGATGCCGACACCCGCACCGACACCGCAGGCACGCTGAACATCACCGCCGCCGCCACCATCCGCCTCGGCACCGGAGCCGCGCTCGCCTTTGCCGATAGCAGCGCCATCACCTGGGCCGGAACGCTCACCCTCACCGGCACCTTCGTCTCCGGTAGCTCACTCAAGTTTGGAAATAGCGCCACCGCCCTCACTGCCACGCAGCTCGGTAAAATTAGTGCCACCGGTTTCACCGGCTTCTCTTTAAACAGCAGCGGGTATCTCATCGCCAACACCGCGCCCACCTTCACCACCTGGCAGACCGCCAACAGCAGCGCCGGAGCCTTCACCGCCGATCACGACAACGACGGCGTCCTCAACGGCATCGAATACTTCCTCGGCGGCAGCACCAACACCACCGGCCAAACCGTCCTCCCATCCATCACCAACAACGCCGGCACCCTCAGCATCACCTGGACCAAGTCCGCCACCTACCCCGGCACCTACGGCACCGACTTCTGGGTCGAAACCACCGACACCCTCACGGGCACGTGGACCACCGAAACCCTCGGCGGAAACGTCACCCAAACCGGCAACAACATCACCTACACCTTCCCCACCGCCACGCGACGCTTCGCATGGCTAAAAGTGGTGGGTCCGTGAGCGTGATGCATGCTTGCAACTACTCTCGGGAACCAGCTTGCTGGCGTGAATGGTCGAGGGACTCTTTTACGCGTACGTCATCGCGTGGGCACGGTGTCAGGGATAGCACACGCCAGCGAGCTTTAGCCTCCATTCGAGAGGTCTATAAACACTGGGCCCCCGCCTCAGCCATCAACTGGATGTCCGTCTTCCACACCCCAGGAGCCGCCACTGGCAAACGCGGCGAAGGGCTCCATCCCAATTCTCCGATCAACGCCAACACGCTCAAAGAGATAAAGGCAACGAGACTGAAGTGATTGCCAGGCAGACAATTGCCCATCACAAGCGACAAAACCCAACATCATCCTCATCTAAGCCGACGACCACGGCCACGCCGATCTCGGCATTGCTGATAGGCTCTGATGAGAAAGCTGCACGCTGATCTGCGCGGCGATCTTCATGCCATGTAAGTCTGTGCAGAGGTTCGGGGGCGCTCAGTCAAACTCGCCGCGGAGTACGCGGTGGTTGTAGGTGTCGGCGATGTGGAGCTTTCCGTCGGGGCCGATGCGCAGGCCGTGGGGACGTTTGAGCTCGGTCGTGAGGAATGTCGGGCCGAGCTTCGTGCCGGACTTTTGCGGGGTGCCGGCGATGAGTTCGATCTTGCCTGTGGTGGGTGAGAAACGGCGGATGCAGTGGTTCTCGGTGTCGCAGATGAGGACGTTTTGGTTTGCGTCCATCGCGACGTATTTCGGGCCATTCAGCTTCGCCTCGCGCGCGGGGCCTCCATCGCCGCCGTAGCCGGATTTGCCTGCGGCGTTCACCACGGTGCGGGACCTCCCATCCTTCACGGCGACGAGTGAGTTCCCGCCGCGCAGCAGGATGTAGAGCGTGCCGTCACTTGCCTGCGTGACGGCGCGTGTGTCGCCCATCGGCGCGGTGAGCGCGTCGGCATCGTCGGCGGGCAGGCCTTTTTTCCCGTTGCCGGCGACGGTGGTGACGATGCCGCTGGCGAGGTCGATCATGCGCGTGCGGCTGTTTCCGATGTCGGCGATGTAGAGGCGGGATTGATCGGGGGAGAGCGTGGCCGTCATCGTGATGTTGAACGTCGCTTCAGTCGCGGGGCCGCCATCGCCGGAGAATCCTGCCGCGCCAGTGCCGGCGATGGTGGAGACGTGTCCGCGGGCGAGATCCAAAAGCCGCACGCGATGGTGAAACGAGTCGCCGATGAACGCGCGGCCATCGCGCGTGATCTGGATGTCGTGCATGCCATTGAAGACGGCCTTCATGGGATCTGCGCCGTCGCCCACGTCAGCGGCTGTCTTTTTGTCTTTCTCGTCCTCGGCATGCTGCACACCGGCGATGAAGCTGAGCGTGCTGTTCTCGAGCTTGAAGATGCGGTTTGCCTTGGTGAACTCGACTCCATGCAGCGCGCCCTTTGAGTCGAAGTCGATGCTGAACGGCTCGCTGACCGCCTCGGTTTTCGGCGCGCCGACGATTTGTTCGACGTCGGCAAAGGTGTGCGTGGCGGTGAATGCGGCGGCGAGGAGTGCGGCGATGTTTTTCATGTGGGTGCCTCAACAGAGCCGCGAGGTGAATCCTTGCAAGGCTCCTGAACGTGCGCCTTTTTCACGGCTCGATCCGCCCACCATGAAAACCAAACTGTTGCTCGCCCTCGTCTCGCTCACTCTTCCGGCCCACGCGGCGGAGTGGACCCTCTCCACCTTTGCCGGCACGGGCAAGCAAGGCTTCAGCGGCGATGGCGGACCTGCGACGGCGGCGCAGATCGACAATCCCTTCGGGGTGGTGCGCGGCCCGGACGGCGCGCTTTGGTTCTGCGAGTACACGGGCCAGCGCATCCGCAAAGTGAATGCCGACGGCGCGATCCACACGATGGCCGGCAGCGGCAAAAAGGGTTACACAGGAGATGGCGGCGCAGCGCTGGAGGCGACCTTCAATCTTCCGCACGAGATCCGATTCGACAAAGACGGGAACTACTTCATCGCCGACATGGCGAACCACGCGATCCGTCGTGTGGATGCCAAGACCGGGGTGATCACGACCTTTGCCGGCACAGGCACCGCGGGCTACAGCGGCGATGGCGGGCCGGCGAAGGCCGCGCAGCTCAAGCAGCCGCACAGCATTCAATTCGGCGCGGACGGCGATCTCTACATTTGCGACATCGGCAACAATGTGATCCGCAAGGTGGCGATGAAGACGGGCGCGATCTCGACCTTTGCCGGCACCGGCAAACCGGGTGACACACCGGACGGAGCGCCCATTGCTGGCACGCCGCTCAAGGGGCCGCGGTCGCTGGATGTGGACAGGGAAGGGAACTTCTGGCTCGTCACGCGGGAGGGAAATCAAGTGCTCAAATTTGATCTCAAGGCCGGCACGATTCACCTCATCGCCGGCAGCGGGAAGAAGGGCTTCACCGGCAATGACGGCCCGGCGAAGTCGGCGACGCTGAGCGGGCCGAAGGGCATCGCCCTCGATGCGGAAGGCAATGCGTGGCTGGCCGATACCGAAAGCCACAGCGTGCGGATGATCGACGCGAAGAGCGGCAAGCTTGAGCTGATCGCCGGCACGGGAGAAAAAGGTGACGGGCCCGATGGCGATCCGCTGCAGTGCAAGATGGCGCGTCTGCACGGGATCTTTGTCGATGCGGACGGCGCTGTTTTCATCGGCGACAGCGAGACGCACCGCGTGCGCGTGCTGCGGAGGAAGTGACATGAGCGGCGAGGTGATCATCCGCGAAGGCGTCGAGGTGATGGATTTCGCGACGGTGCGCGAGTGGCTGGCGGCGAGCTATTGGACGCCCGGGATCGAGCGTGAGGTGATCGAGCGCGCGGCGCGGAACTCCGCCCTCGTCATCGGCGCGTTTGCACCGGACGGGCAGCAGGCCGGGTTCATGCGCGTGGTTTCTGACAAGACGCGCTTTGCGTATCTCTGTGATGTCATCGTCGCTGATGCTTGGCGGGGGCGCGGCATCGGGCGCATGATGGTGGGCCATGCGCTCGCGCATCCTGAACTGGCGACGGTGCGGACGTGGACGCTGGCGACGCGGGACGCGCATGGAGTTTACGCGCCGCTCGGGTTCAAGCCGATGCTGGATCCCGACTCGCGGCCGCAGGCCTGGATGCTGATGCGGCGCGGCGTGCAGTGGTCCGTGACAGTTGGAGAGCCCGCATAAAGCGCGCGCGGACGCCGCGCGATTTTCACTTCGTGCCGCACGAAGCTCGCGCTTGTGAAGCGCGCAAATGTTCGCCATCATCAGCGCTCTCATGGCCGGCTTCATCCTTCGCAGACTCCTCAGCAGCATCCTCGTGCTGCTCTGCGCGGCTTCGATCACCTTCCTGCTGTCCGTCTCGCAAAAAGGCGGTCCGTTTGAAAAGGAGAAGCTCAGTGAAAAGGCAAAGCTGGAGAAGCTGCGTCAGCACGAGCTGGACGGGCCGAAGTGGTGGCAGCTCGCGCGCTATCAGGCGCGGCTGCTGCGCGGGGACCTGAATGTGTCGCTGCGCTACAAGGACCGCACGGTCGCGGAGATCCTCGCGCAGAAGCTGCCAAACTCCATCTTGCTAGGCGTGACCGCCTTTCTCATCGCCTCCGTCGGCGGTGTGGCCACGGGCTTCATCGCCGCGATGCGGAAGAACACGCTGGTCGATGTGACGGCGATGTTTTTCGCCCTCGCCGCCATCAGCGTGCCGACGTTCATCACCGGGCCGGTGCTCGTCGCGGTCCTGGGTCTGTGGTTGAAGCTGCTGCCCATCGGCGGCTTCGGGACGTGGCAGCATCTGGTGATGCCGTCGGTCTGCCTGGCCTTGCCCTTCATGGCGTACGTCGCGCGGCTGATGCGGAACAGCCTGCTCGAGGTGATGACGCAGCACCACATGCGCACAGCAAAGGCTAAGGGACTGGATGACATGACGACGCTGATGCGGCACGGCATGAAGATGGCCATCCTGCCGGTCGTCACGTATCTCGGGCCGATGGCGGCGTATGTGCTCACGGGATCGTTTGTCGTCGAGACGGTGTTCAACATCTCCGGCATCGGCGGCGTTTTTGTGAACGCCATCCAGAACGCAGACTGCTTTCTGCTCACCGGCGCGGTGCTGGTTTATGCGGCGCTGATCGTGTTCTTCAACTTCATCGTGGACGTGCTCTACACGTTCTTGGACAAGCGCATCCAGCTCCATGCCTGACGCCGCCGACAACCGCTGGAAAGGCGCGCCGCCGAGCGGCTGGTCCGTGCTGAAGCGCAACCGGACGGCGATGACCGCGCTGGTCTTTCTCATCATCGTGGCGGCTGCGGCGGTGATCATTCCTTTCTTCCTGCCGGACTGGATGAAACAGGTGAGCGCGGACTCGTTTCTCAAGCCGCTCGAACGGTCGGCGGACGGCGCGCGCGTCCACCTCCTGGGCAGTGATGTGAATGGGAATGATCTCTTCTACCGCCTGCTCACCGGCGCGCAGGTCAGCCTCGGTGTGGGACTCATCGGCGCGCTGGTGAGCCTCGTCATCGGCGGCATCTACGGGATGATCAGCGGCTACGCGGGCGGCCGCGTGGACGGGGCAATGATGCGTTTCGTGGACATGCTTAATGCGATCCCGAGCCTGTTGATCGTGATGATCTTCGTCTCCACCTTCGACACCTATTTCAAGGACGCGCTGGACGCGGTGCGGCTGTGGGGGCAGGTGCGCGGCTGGCGCGGGATCGAGGGCATCGCCAGCACGCTGCTGCCGTATTCGCGCATCGCCATCCTCGTGCTGTCGCTCGGTCTGGTGCAGTGGCTGACGATGGCGCGCATCGTGCGCGGGCAGGTGCTGGTGATCAAGGAGATGGCCTTCGTCACTGCCAGCCGCGCGATGGGTCAGTGCGGCTGGACGATCCTCTGGAAGCATCTATGGCCAAATCTCAGCACCATCGTCCTCACCTGTCTCACACTCACCATTCCGGCCGTGATCCGCGACGAGTCGTTCCTCAGCTTCCTCGGGCTCGGCATCGAAGACCCGGCGGCGAGCTGGGGCTCCCTGCTGCGTGATGGCGCGCAGGTGATCAATCCCATCGACAGCAAATGGTGGCTGCTGCTTTTCCCCGCCACGCTGATGTCGTTGTCCCTGCTGGCGCTGAATTTTCTCGGCGATGGATTGCGCGACGCCTTCGATCCAAAGTCGGACCCCTGAGCAGGTGGCGATTGACTTTAACCGGGCTGTGCTCCTTCTTCCCACGTTAAGAAACTGCAGTTTGATTTTTCAAATCGCCTGACTCATGGCAGACAAACGCCAGTCGAAGCAGAACAGATCCCCTCACGCCAACGGGGGACGAGGGCAGGCCGTGGTGAACCTGTGCATGGTGAACGAGTCAGGGCTGGTGTTCTGGTCGCGGCACCGGTTTGATCTTGCCGCAGAGTTGCAAGTCCGTGTGCGCGGCGACGTGTTGCCGGCTCATGTGCGGGCGAGTCTGGAGGCCGACAGCAAGGGCTGGGTCACGGTGCGCGGCTTTGTGATCGAGTGCCGTGCGCTGCGTAGGCCGAATGGTGCCGGGGCGTTTCGGGTTTCTCTCCTGCTGGACGCCGCGCTCGTTTCTTCCGGCCCGGACAGCGACCGCGTGCGCACGAGAATGTTCTGGGGCGGCCGCTCCGGACTGTTATTCGGCGTGAATTGAGGCCCGTATCCCGTGTTCCGGACGGCATTAGTCGTGGCAAGCTTCCGCGCGAGATGTTAGATTTCCGCATTGCAAATGCCACGCGCCCCCTGCCAGCCGTCTTGTTTTGCCCGCGCGATGCGCCGCGCGACCGCCTTCGTTTTGGCTGGAAGCCTGGCGGTCGCGACGGTGGCGAGTGGCGTTGTCTTTTATGAAACGGGGGCTTCAAACCATAACGCCACGGCCCCGACCGGCGCGTATGCGAACTCTGGCTGGGAGTATGAGGGTCTATTCGGCGGCTTTCTCGGCACGATGATCAGCCCACAGCTTTTCATCACGGCTCAACACATCGGACTCCAGGGCGGCACGTTCGTCTCCAGCGCTGTCTTCAATGGCGTGGCGGATGTGACTTACACCATCGATGCGGCGGCCAACGGCAACGTCGGCTACTGGGACATCTCTGGCACGGACCTGCGCATCTACAAAGTGAACGAGACATTCCCAACTTACGCCACGCTCTACACGGCATCTGACGAACTCGGCAAGACGCTCGTGACCAACGGCCGTGGCGGCCCGCGCGGTGACGAAGTCATCGTGGGCGCTGAATCCAAAGGTTGGGAGACGGCCGGCAGCGACGGCGTCTCGCGATGGGGAGCCAACCAGGTCAGTGCGATCTACAACACCCCCGGCGGCAGTTTGCTCGCAGCCGAGTTCAATGCGCTGAGCGGCATCGAGGAAACATTTCTCGCGTCCGGCGACTCCGGGGGCGGCTTGTTCATCAAAGATGGCGCGACCTGGAAGCTGGCCGGTGTGAACTACGCCATCGAGGAAGACTTCGACACGAACAATATCACGGGCGACAACTCCCACTTCACCGGTGCCATCTTCGACAAAGGCGGTCTTTATCAGGGCAGCGATGTCGGCGGATGGACGTTGATCCCTGAGTCCGGCTCCGATATTCCCGGGCAGTTCTTCGCCTCGCGCATCTCCACGAATGTCGCGGCGATCAATGCCGTCATCCAATCCGTGCCCGAACCGGGTGGCGTGTGGCTCGTGGGCACCGCGATGGTTGTCTGCCTTCGCCGCCGCAGAGCCGCGCGCGAGAAGCATGTCGCAGGTTGAATCGTTGATGCCTCCGTCGGCGCGATGCGTGATGGGCGGCGGCGAAAGCAAATCTCTTGCGACTGCCGCATTTGCTGGTTTGGTTCGCAACCGTCGTATTTCACGGCCACCAACCCTACCTTTTCCGTATCCATGAGCATGACAAGACTTTCCCTCATCTTCCGAGCCACAGCCGCGTGTGTTTTGGCAGGCTCACTGCACGGCGCGGCGACCTTCGCGCAGGGCACAAAAAGCGGTGTCGAAGAATTCGATCCGAAAAAGTTCCCCGGCTATGTGGTGGATGACGTCGTGGTGCCGGTGCCCAGCGAGATTTTCTCGGTGCTGGACAAGCTGGGCGAGCCGAATTGGAGGCAGGAGTTGCGGAAGCTGCCCTCGACGAACACAACGGACCGCACCCGACTCTCGCTGCTGTTTGGAACCACGGTTGCCGAAGGATTCGTGTCTGTGCAGGCGCAGGACAGAAAGACGGTCGAGGACATCGGCAAGGAAGTGATCGACCTGGCAAAGGCGCTGGGGCTGAGCAAGTCAGTGCTGCCGCACGCGCAAAGCATTCTCGACGCGGCTGACAAGAACAACTGGCCCGGCATCCGCAAGGAGTTTGACCTGACGCAGAAGACGGTGCGCGACACGATGGAGCAGATGAAGGACGCGGATCTCTCGCAGTGCGTGAGCATTGGTGGCTGGCTGCGGGGCACGGCGGCGGTGACTTCCGTCATCGGGAAAAACTTCTCGGACGACCGCTCTGAATTGCTGAACCAGCCGATGCTGGTGAATCACTTCATTGGATCGATCTCAAAGATGCCGACGGCGGCGCGCAAGCATCCGATGTTGATGTCGATCTCGAAAGGATTGGAAGACATCAAGCAGCTGATGGAAGCCGGCGCCAAAGGCTTTTCCAAGGACTCCGTGGGCCAGATCGGCAAGATTTGCAACGACCTGTTGACCACGATCAACGCCAAATAACGCGGACCCGAACCGGACTTCAACGCAGCACCGCGAACCCGCACAGACGACGGACCCCACATGACCACTTCACATTCCTTTTTCCAGGACGCGCAGAGGCGCTTCGTCGCCGCGCTCACAGCGTTGGCCTTGCTGGCGACCTCGCCGCTGGCACATGCCACGGTCGATGACGCGCATGGCTTCGCGATGGAGGCTGCCTCGCCTTTTGTCGAGCAAGGTTTCATCGTCCGTGAGGACTACTGGCACGGTGAGGTGATGAGCGCGCAGAAGCTGATGGTGCGTCACCAGCTTTTCAAAGGAAACGAGTACGCCTTCTGGCTGGGCACCGCCAGTGAGGACTCCAAGCTGGAGCTTGAGGTGCTCGATGAGGCGGGCAAGCCGGTCCACATCGACCGCAAGGAAGACAAGAACGGCATGTTCGTCTCCATACGCGTGAACCCTCCGAAGACGGGCACCTACGCCGTCGTGCTTTCGGTGAAGTCCAAGCGCGAGAAGTCCGTGTTCTGGGCCTTGGCGTATGGCTATCGTTGAGTGCCGGGTTGCCAGTTTTCCAGTTCTCGGTTTGCGATGCTGAACTTGATTCCGCATTTCAACCCTGACGTGTTTTTCCGTCATTCGTCCTTCCCCATCGCGTGTCCGTCCAGACCATCAATTACGAAACCCCGCAGTTTCTCCAAGGCCTGATCGCCAATGACCATCAATGGTTCCGCCGCCTCGGTGAGGCGTTCGAGGTGAAGGTCACCAGCCGCGATGCCTGGGTGCGGCTTGAGGGAGAAGAACGGGGCATCTCGATGACGAAAGAGGTGCTGGGGCAGCTGGAAAAAGTGATGCGGCAGGGCGGGGAGGTGAACGGTGCCCTGTTCAATCTCGTCGTGGAAACCGTGCGGGATACGCAGGGCACGGAGCCCTCCGGACGCATCATGAGCCTGAAGCTTCTGGGCTCGTCACGCCGCCCGCCTGTTTTGGCGAAGACGCGGGGCCAAGTGGAGTATCTCGAGGCGATGCGCGCCCATGAGGTGGTTTTTGGCGTCGGTCCGGCAGGCACAGGCAAGACTTACCTCGCCATGGCCCAAGGCCTGCAATGTCTGCGTGACAAGACCGTGCAGCGTCTCGTGCTCACCCGTCCGGCCGTCGAGGCGGGCGAGGCGCTGGGCTTTCTGCCGGGCGATTTGAAGGAGAAGATTTTCCCGTACCTCCGCCCGCTCTACGACGCGCTTTATGAGATGGTGGAAACCGAAGAGGCCGAGAAGCTGATCGAGCGCGGATTCATCGAGATCGCCCCCTTGGCCTATATGCGTGGAAGGACGTTAAAAAGCGCCTTCATCATTCTCGATGAGGCGCAAAACACCACCACGGAGCAGATGCTCATGTTTCTCACACGGTTGGGTGAGGGCTCGCGGTGCGTCGTCACGGGTGACCCCAGTCAGGTGGATTT
This sequence comes from Verrucomicrobiaceae bacterium, assembly GCA_031411695.1. Lineage (GTDB taxonomy): Bacteria > Verrucomicrobiota > Verrucomicrobiia > Verrucomicrobiales > Verrucomicrobiaceae > JAIBCL01. The sequence continues at coordinate 21,973 of JANOBO010000314.1, read as the reverse complement.
GCGACGCGGCGTCCGTTCGGGTCTGGCCGAGGCGTTGGATATTTTGCCAGAGGTGCAAGGGGTGAAGTTCATGCATTTCAAGGGCCGGGACATCGTGCGGCTGCCGGTCGTGCAGCGCATCATCGACGCCTATCTGGTTCATCGTGAAGGGGGCCGGAGGGAAACGGGTCCCGCTTAAATGGTTCGTTTCGTCGCTTGTGACCGCAGTTTAGGGAAGCTAAACTAGGCCCTCAATCCACCTATGTTCGAAGGCATCCGCAGGGCGCAATTGCAACGAGAAGGCTTCTCCTGCGGCAAGACGCGCCGCAAGAGTCAGAACGGGAATCTTCTCGACCTCTGCTGTTCCCATCCCGCCGCGCGCTTCGTGGTGATCATGGCGTTTTTCATCGGCGTGGGCGTCCTGTTGCGCCTCGGCTCGAAGGTCACGGACGGTCTCACGGTGCCCGGCGCGTTGAACTGGCTATGCGCCAGCGCGGTGGCCCTCGCTGCGGTGATTCACCTCTTCATTTCGCACAAGCAATTGATCCAGGACAACCGGATGATCATGCTCATCCTCGGAACCGTGCTCATGCATCTCGGACTCGTGCTGCTGGCGTTGAAGTTCGGCATCACGCAGGGCTGGAATGGCGGCACGCTAGTGCTGTTCCTCCCCCACGCTTTTGCACCGCTCGTGCTTTCCGTCATGCTCGGCCGCAGAATGGGGATCTTCGGGGCGATTCATTCCACTCTGCTAGGCGCGATGGTGATCATGCCCGCCACTCCGACGGTTAATCCCTTCACCTTTCTCGCGAGTTCCGCGCTGGTCGGCTTCCTGGTGATCCTCGTTTCACACGGCGTGCGGCGTCGGCACCGCTTGTTCATGGCGGGTGTGCATGTGGGCGCGCTGGCCGCGGTGTTTTCACTGCTTCTTTTCGAGGCTGCGGGCGGTGATGCCGCATTCTCGCTCGGCATGGTCGCGGGGGCGCCCTTCGTCTCCGGACTGCTCACCGGCATGGTCGTCGGCGGGCTGCTGCCCATGTTGGAGACGCTCTTCGGCGTCACCACCGATGTCACGTGGCTTGAGCTTGCCGACCTGAATCATCCGCTGATGCGCCGCCTGAGCATTGAGGCGCCCGGCACCTACCACCACAGCCTTGTCGTCGCAAATCTCGCGGAAGCTGCGGCAGAAACCATCGCCGCCAGCGCCACAATGTGCCGCGTCTGCGCTTATTTCCATGACATCGGGAAGCTCACCAAACCCGAGTACTTTATCGAGAACATGGACCCCGCGGACAACCCGCACAAAGATCTCACCGCGCGGATGAGCGCCCTCGTTCTGATCGCGCATGTGAAGGATGGCGTGGATCTCGCCATCAAGCACAAGCTGAACTCGCGCATCATCGACGTGATCGAGCAACACCACGGCACGTCGCTCGTGTGGTACTTTTACCGGCAGGCGCTCGATCATAAGGCGGAGGTGCTGCGCCTGGTTGAGCAGGACAAGGCGAAGGAAGACGACGTGCCTCAGGTCAGCGAGGACGTCTTTCGCTATCCCGGACCAAGGCCTTCGTTCAAGGAGTCGGCCATCATCAGCCTTGCCGATGCCGTCGAGAGCGCGTCTCGCACCATGGAGAAGCCGAACGCCTCGCGCATCGAGACCATGGTCGATGACATCGTGCAGGCGCGCATGATCGACGGCCAGCTCGACGAGTGTGACCTCACCATCGCCGATCTCGCCAAAGTGAAGGCCAGCTTTGCGAAGACGCTGCTCGGGATGATGCACAATCGCATCAAGTACACGCGGGAGTCCAGTGCCAGCACGCCGCCTGTCCTCGGCATCGAACCCACGAGGGAGGCCACGCGGGAGTTTGCCGTCATGCAGGCCATGGCGGATGCGGAGCTAGCGCCCGTGCCCACCGTCGCAGGCGCTGGCAAACGCCGCGTGAACAAGAAGACTCCGCCCGCCTCCGCCGCGTGAAGCTGCCGAAGCTCACGGTGTTCAACCACCAGCGGGCGCGCAAAACCGCAACGAGGTGGATTCAAAAAGCGGCGCGCGAGGCATTGCCTGACGTGGTGAGAAACGCGAAGGCGGCCGGCTCTGTGATCCTCGGCCTCGCTGAGATCGAGGTTTCCATTGTCACCGACGAGGAGATCACACGCGTTCACGCGGATTTCCTCGGCGACGCCACACCCACCGATGTCATCACGTTTCATCACGGCGAGATCCTCGTCAGCGCCGACACTGCGGCGCGGCAGGGTGTCGCGCATGAGCAGGGCATCGATCGCGAGCTGGCGCTTTATGTTGTCCACGGTCTGCTTCATCTCGCCGGCTGGGACGACCACGATGCGGACGAGCAGCGCGCCATGCATGCGCTTCAGGAAGAATTGCTCGCAAACGCGGTTGCGCGGTTGAAGACACAATGAGGGCGCTGTGATCCGGCGGCTGGCGTCGAGTTCTTCGCTTGCGGGTTGCTGCAAATGCCCGAAAACTTGCGCGCATGATCGCTCGTGAGGAACTCGATAAACTGGCCGCAGACATCGTCAAGCTCGCGCCATATGAGGCGGCGGAGTTGATCGAACAGCAGGATGACGACGCTGCTGTGGCTGCCCTCGGCGAGATCAATCCACTCGTCGCCCAGCAGATCTTCCATGAACTCGGGGACCAGCGACGCTGCGAGATCCTCGCTGCCGCCACGCCCGAGAAGGCGCGGCAGTGGTCACGCAACGAGCAGTATCCGCAGGACAGCGTGGGCTGGCTGATGGAGCCGCCGGTGGCCGTGTTTCGCCCGACGATGACCGTGCGCGACACGATTGAGGCGTTGCGCAAGCTCACCAAGAAAGCCTTTATCACCTACGGCTATGTCGCCGACGAGTCGAACAAGCTGCTCGGCATACTTGTCATGCGGGATCTCATGCTGGCGCGGCCGGAGCAGAGGCTCAGCGAGATCATGATCGCCACCATCTTCGCCTTGAAGCCCGAGATGGAACTCACCGAGGCGATGAAGGCCACGGTGAACCGCCACTATCCGGTGTATCCCGTCTGTGATGCACATGGTCGGCTGGTGGGGCTCGTGCGCGGACAGAATTTGTTTGAGGCGCGGGCCATCGAGATCAGCGCCCAGGCTGGTAGCATGGTGGGTGTCGAGAAGGAAGAGCGGCTGTCCACTCCCATATCGCGCAGCCTCAAGTTTCGCCATCCTTGGTTGCAGGTGAACCTGCTCACTTGCTTCGTCGCGGCCGCAGTGGTGGGTTTTTTTGAGAACACGCTCGAGCGAATCGTCCTCCTTGCGGTGTTTCTCCCCGTGCTCGCGGGACAGTCAGGAAACACAGGGTGCCAAGCGCTGGCCGTGGCGCTGCGCGGCATGACGCTCGGTGATCTAAAGGCTGGCGACGAGCGCAGGCTAGTGATCAAGGAAGGTATGCTTGGCTTGCTCAACGGCGCGCTCGTCGGTATCTCGGCCGGCATCGGGATGTACATTTACGCCACCATGCAGGGGAACGCGCATCCGCTCGCGCTCGGCCTCGTCGTGTGGATGGCGATGCTGGTGAGCTGCGTGGTCAGCGGCCTTAGCGGCGCGCTCATCCCGCTGGTGCTGCGCAAGCTCGGCGCGGATCCGGCCACCGCGTCGAGCATCTTCCTCACCACCGCCACCGACGTGATCAGCATGGGCACCTTCCTCGGGCTGGCGACTGTCTTCGTGAAGTAGATGACGCACTGGCGCGCCGCCATCGAGAAGCATCACGCAAAGGTCGCCGCTCATGCCGACGCCTTCGTCGCGCGGCGCAGCGCTGGCCGGAAGCATCCGGTGCATGATTTTCTCTTCACCTACTACAGCTTCGCGCCGGCCAAGCTCAAGCAGTGGGGGCCCGCGCTCGGCACCGCCATCGACATCGGCCCGGGTGATCTGGAAACCTACCCGTGGCTCGCGACTGAGCGGTTCGTCATCGCAGAGGGATTGCTCTCGCTCGACGAGGTCAGGCTCACCAGTCAGATGCGCGGCACCGCACGATGGATCGCCACTCTCTGCCGCAGCATTCTTGACCGCCCCCCGCGCTTTCGTTGTCATGGCCTCCACGAGTGGGCCATGGTCTATCGGCAGTCCGCCGACGCGATCCGGCACAACGAATACCCGCTCCGCATGCAGCCGGACGAACTCGCCCGGTTCGTGGAGTCGCAGGCTCTTTGCTGCACGCACTACGATGCGTTTCGTTTTTTCACGTCCGAGGCAAGGCCTTTGAATAGCCTCCAGCCCACGCTCGATCAGCGCGCCGATCTTGAGCAAGGCGCGTGCCTCCACGCAAACATGGATCTCTACAAATGGTCAGCCAAGCTCTGGCCTTGGATCGGCTCCGACCTCATCGCCGATGCTTTTCTTCTCGCCCTAGAAGGCCGCGATCTCGACATGCGCGCCAGCCCGTATGACCTCCGCGCGCTCGGCTACGAACCCATCCCCATCGAAACCCCGCAGGGCCGCGCCCGCTACGAGGACGAGCAGCGCGCGCTTGCCGAGAAAGCCCGGCCTCTTCGGGAGGAACTCTTGGCTGCCGCGAACTTGGTTGCGAGGTGATTGCAGGCCAAGCCCGGCCTCACGCCTCGTTCACGCTTTGGAGCAGAGCGCGATTGCCCGCTGACGCCTGATTGACTGTCCGCAGTGACGCGCCACAGTCGGCGCTGTCGTGAACCGGGTTGATCAAACATTCGTCGCAGCATTGCAGGGGATCGTGGGTGAGCGGCGCGTGGTGACTTCGGACGAGGATCTGATTCCGTATTCGTTCGATGGCACCGCCGCGCTGCGCGTGCGGCCGGGCGCGGTCGTGTTTGCGGAGTCTGCGCGAGAAGTGTCCGGCTGTGTGAAACTGGCGCGCAAGGCGGAGGTGCCCGTGGTGACACGCGGCTCGGGCACCGGGCTCAGCGGCGGCAGCGTGCCGCTGGATGGCTGCCTCGTGATCTGCCTCGTGCGGATGGACAACATCATCGAGGTGGATCCGAAGAACCTCACGCTGCGCGCGCAATGCGGCGCGATCACGAAGGACATCGACGACGCGGCTGCGCGCGTGGGTTTGTTTTATCCGCCCGATCCCGGCTCGATGAAGATCAGCACCATCGGCGGCAACGTGGCCGAGAACAGCGGCGGCCTGCGCGGGCTGAAGTACGGGGTGACGCGGGACTACGTCATGGGGCTCGAGGTCGTGCTGCCGGATGGCGAGATCGTTTTCCTCGGCAACAAGTGCGTCAAGGATGTGGCCGGTTATTCGATGAAGGATTTGTTCATCGGCTCGGAAGGCACGCTGGGCATCATCACCGAGGTGCTGCTGAAGCTGCTGCCGCGTCCGAAGTCACGCCGCACGATGCTCGCGCTCTACGATTCGATGGAGGCCGCGGCGGAGACGATCTCCGCCATCATCGCGGCGCGCATCATTCCCTGCACGCTGGAGTTTCTCGACCGCATGACAGTTGGCTGCGTGGAGGAGTACGCGAAGATCGGCCTGCCCACTGATGTCGAGGCGCTGGTGCTGATGGAGACAGACGGCCATCCCGTCGTGGTCGAGGAGGAGGCCGCGCGCATGAGCGAGCTGGCCAGACAGTGCGGCGCGCGTGAGATCACCGTGGCCGCAGATGAAAACGAAGGCGCGCGGCTGGCCGGCGCGCGGCGCAGCGCCTTCTCCGCACTCGCGCGCATCCGGCCCACGACGATCCTCGAGGACGTGACGGTGCCGCGCAGCGAGCTGGCGAAGATGGTGGCCTTCATCAATGAGGTGGCCGCTCGCCATAAGCTGCTGATCGGCACCTTCGGGCATCTTGGCGATGGCAATCTGCATCCCACCTTCCTCACCGATGAGCGCGACAAGGACGAGATGCACCGTGTCGAGATCGCGCTCGAGGAGATCGTGAACGAAACCCTCCGTCTCGGCGGCACGGTGACCGGTGAGCACGGTGTGGGGCTGGCGAAGAAAGCCTTTGTGAAACGCCAGCTCGGCGAAGGCAGCTACGAGTTGATGCGCACGATCAAGAAAGCCATCGATCCTGCCGGACTCCTGAATCCAGGGAAGATCTTCGATCTGGCGTGAGGGGCGCGGACGACGTCTCCAGCAGCATCAACCGAAGTCAACGGCACGCCTCGTCATCTCTGCCTTCCGGCGAAAGCTCGCCATCTGCGCATGCCCGTGGGTCGCCTGCTCGATGCCGGGAAGAGCGCGGAAAACTTTGTCCTTCTTCTCGACGAGGCCGGCGGAGCTGAGCTTGATCAGCCTTTCGTAACAGCGCAGCCGGATCACTTCCTCACTTCCCGTGGCGGTTTTCTTCCGCTTCAGTTCTCCATACACCTGCGCGAACAGACCCTTGAACTCAAACGGCTCGCCGCCGGCCAAGGTATGGACCAGCTCCTCCATGATGGGATCGGCTGAGGTGCGGACTAAAACTAACGGCTTCGAGGAGGGCATGGCGCGCGGACGTTTGCAGGGAGTCGGATGGGTGAGACAGCTGCGCGGTTGGGACGTTCACACAGGATGCTCCGCAAACCCAAGCCGTGAGGACAAGACCGGCGAGACACCGCACACCGTGTGTGGTGCGATGCGAATGCCTGTGCGCCTCTGGGCGCGGCGCCGCGCGCCTAGCCCGCCGGGTGTCCGCCCTCATCGGCAAAGTCCACCTCACGCACGCGCTTGCGGTCGCGCTCGCCTTCGACGGCCACGCGGAGTTTCTCACGCACGTTGAACGCATCGGAGATGCCATTGATCTGCACGTCCGGCATGGTGGCGTCCGATGAGATGATCATCACGTTGCCGAGGCCGAAGAGACGGAGCAGGAAGGGCTGTTCGAGGGTGCTGTCCTTCACTCGGTAAAGCTCGAGTTCATCAAGCTGCTTGCTGAAGATGCCGCTGGTCTTGCGCAGGCGCTGGGTCGTCAGCTCATACACCGTGGACCGCGTGAAGATGTAACGACCGAGCATGCCGACGACCGGCACCACCAGCGCCGCGAACAGGAGCGGATTGGCGAGTAAAATTCCGGCCACCACGATGCCTGCGGCGATGATGAGCCAGAGGAAGTAGGTCCAAAAATGCACGAGCTGCGAGGTGCAGCCTTTCCAGAGGGATGTTTCTTGAGCCATGAGGCGATGATTGTATCCGATTACGGGCGAACGCGAGGAAATGTTCTGGGAACGACGAGACGCGAATCGCGCTTGCCCGCGCGATTCATTCCGGCACAATCGCGTCTCACCACCTCCCCATGAAGACCATCGCAGTTCTCGGCACACTCGACACGAAAGGAATGGAGCACGAATACGTCGCCGGCCTCATCCGCGCACGCGGCCATGCGGCCCTGCTGATCGACACCGGCAGCGGTGACGACCCTGTGGTGAAGCCTGACGTGACGCGCGATGAGGTGGCTGCGGCAGGAGGCGTGGATTTGAAACGCATCGCGGAGAAAAAAGATCGCGGTGAAGCGGTGTCGGCGATGGCTGGCGCGGCCGCTGAGTTCTTGTCAAAGCTCGCGGCGAGTGGTCGCGTTCACGGTGTGATCTCCCTCGGCGGCGGCGGCGGCACGGCCATCGGCACGGCGGCCATGCGCGCGCTGCCGATTGGCTTCCCGAAGCTGATGGTGTCCACGCTCGCATCCGGCAACGTGGCACCGTACGTGGGTACGAAGGACATCGTGATGTTTCCCAGCATCGTGGATGTGTCCGGGCTGAACCGCATCTCGCGCGTGCTGCTGGCGCGCGCGGCGGGCGCCATCTGCGGGATGGTGGAGATGGAGGTGCCGGCTGCGGAGGACAAGCCGCTCATCGTGGCGTCCATGTTTGGCAACACGACGGAGTGCGTGAACGCGGCGAAGAAGATCATCGAGGACGCGGGCTATGAGGTGCTGGTGTTTCACGCGACGGGAATGGGCGGGCGCATCATGGAGTCCATCATCGAGAGCGGCATGGTCAGTGGTGTGCTCGACATCACGACGACGGAGTGGGCGGACGAACTCGTCGGCGGAATCCTCGGCGCTGGGCCTGCGAGGCTGGACGCAGCCGGGAAGGCGGGCGTGCCTGCCATCGTGGTGCCCGGCTGTCTCGACATGGTGAACTTCGGCGAGCGCGCATCCGTGCCGGCGAAGTTTGAAGGACGCACTTTCTATCCGCACAATCCGCAGGTGACGCTGATGCGCACCTCGCCGGCGGAGTGCGCGGAGCTGGGCCGCATCCTCGCGGAGAAAGTGAACGCGTACACCGGCCCGGTGACCGTCCTGCTCCCCACGCAGGCCATCAGCGTCATCAGTGCGGAGGGTGGCTTCTTCCACGATGCAGCGGCAGACGCGGCTTTGTTTTCCGCCATCAAGAACCATGTCAGGCCCGGCATCCCGCTCATCGAGATAAGCTGCAAGATCAACGATCCCGAGTTTGCCGCCGCCTGCGCCGGCGCCCTGCTGGCGATGCAGCCACGAAACAAGTCATGAGATTGTATCGACAGGCTCCGGCACGTTCCGCATAATCACCGCAAATCAACCACCGCCATGACTCGACGATCCATTCCTCTCCTCGCCTTCCTCGCGCTCACAGGCGGCAGCCACGCTCAGACGCGCAGCACCGATCCGACGCCGCGTCCGCTCGATGCGCTCGTCACTCCGGAAACCGCGTGGGCCATGACCACGCAGGAATTTGAAACACAGTTCAGCAAGGCGCGGCCACAGTGGCTCTCACCGGCGAAGGAGAGCGCCAGATTCTTCGGGGACGGCCTTTCGATTTATGATGGAGAGGTGAAGGTGAGCGAGGCAATCGTCGATTTTAAGGAGGACCAAGTCACGCGCGTGAATCTATCGCTCTTCAACCGTGGCGACAGTGACGAGCAGTTTGGAAAGCGGGAGGACTTTGAAAAGAAGGCGGCCGGAATTCGCGACGCGCTCACGCAAAAGATCGGCGTGCAGCCGGTGCCGCGCGTGGACAAGTCGGCGGTGAACGCAGTGGGCTTTGTGTGGATGAAGCCGCCGTCCGCTTATCTGCTGGAATACAGCTATCAAAAGGAGGTGAAGACGCGCGGCATCGAGTTTCGCCCTGAATTCATCCGTCTGCGCATCGCCAGCGTGAAGGCCGGCCCCGGTGGCGGAGGCGGAGTCGCGAGCAGCGCGGGCATCTCCGGCGCGGCGATGGTCACCAAGGCATCGCTGGTGGCGAACGTGAAGAAGGAGGCCAATGGAGATGTGCTCATCCCGAACGTGCCGATGGTGGACCAAGGCCCAAAGGGCTATTGCGTGGTGGCCACGGCCGAGCGCATGTTTCGCTACATGGGACTGACGGTGGATCAGCACGAGATCGCCCAGGTGGCTGGCACCGGGACGGAAGGCAGCAGCGGAACGAGCCCCGACAAAATGTATGAGGCTCTCAATAAGCTCGAGGGCCGGTTCCGTTTCCGCATGAGGGTGGCGGAGCCTTGGGATTTCCAAAAGTGGATGAAGATGATCGACAACGATTACAACCGCGAGGCCAAGAAGCGCGGCGCGAAGGAGATCAGGCTGGCGACGTCGGGCACGATCTACATCAATGAGATCTACCAGGACATGGACGGGCCGACGCTGCTGGCCGTGAAGACTGATAAGGACAAGGCAGGCTTCGGCAAATTTCAGCGCGGCGTGGAGGCGCTGATCGAGCAGGGCATCCCGGTGATGTGGTGCGTGCAGGTGGGTCTGCTGCCTGAGCCGGAGATCCCGCAGAAAGGTGTCAGCGGCCACATGCGGATGATCATCGGCTACAACACCAAGACCAGCGAGATTCTCTTCTCAGACTCCTGGGGCGCGCAACATGCTCTCAAACGCATGCCCATGGCGCAGGCGCGGGCGATCACCGACGCGATGTATTACATGGAGCCGATGAAATGAGGTAGAACGCTGAGCATTGATCGCTCAACACTGATTTCGGATCATTGCGTCACGGCAGCGTATCTGGTTTCTTTGATTGGGTGTTCAGTGTTGAAAGTTCAACGTTCAATGTTCCGCCCTCTCATGCGCCCGCTTCTCATCCTCGTCCTCCTCACCGCATCCTCATCCGCTCAACTCTCGCCCAGCGGTGCCACCGCTTCGTTCAAAGGCAGCCTGCCGCCGAAGGCGACCGCAGATCTGTCGGCGGAGCAGCAGGCCGGCGTTGAAAAGCAACTGGCCACGGTGACCGCCGCGTTTGCGGCCGTGAAAAAACATCCGCGTGCGGCCGACGCTGATATTTTCATCAAGGCGGTGCGCTTCGCGCTCGAATTTCACGAGTGGTACGACAAGAAGCCGGAAGAAGGCGTGAAGAAGGCGACAACCTTGCTCGCAGAGGCGATGACACGCATCGAGTCCCTCAAACATGACGAGACACCATGGATGAACGGCACCGGGCAGAAGGTGCTGGGCTTTTACTCGAAGATCGATGACTCGCCGCAGCCGTATGGTGTGGAGGTGCCGGAAGGATTGGAGTTTGGAGCGGGCAGGAAACCGGTGTCGATGTGGATCTGGCTGCACGGTCGCGGCGACACGGCGACGGATCTTCATTTCATCACCAGCCAGATGAAGAGCAAGGGCGGGCAGTTCAAGCCTGCCGGCACCATCGTCATCCATCCCTTCGGCCGCTACTGCAACGGCTGGAAGAGTGCGGGCGAGACGGATGTCTTCGAGGCGCGCGATGATGCACAGGCGCGCTTCAATGTGGACGAGAACCGCATCGCGCTCGCGGGCTTCAGCATGGGCGGCGCGGGCGCATGGCATCTCGGGGCGCATTTCTCGGATCAGTGGGCCTGCGTTCACACCGGCGCGGGTTTCGTGGATGTGAAGCGCTATCAGAAACTCACGCCCGACAAGATGCCGCCATGGTATGAGCAAAAGCTTTGGGGCGTCTATGACGTGCCCGATTACGCGCGGAACTTTTTTAACGTGCCGCTCATCAGCTACAGTGGCGAACTCGATGCGCAGCGCGACAGCGCCGAATACATGATGGAGGTGCTCGGCAAAGAAGGACTGAAGCCGCCGCATCTCATCGGTCCCGGCATGGGCCACAAGTATCACCCGGAGACAATCAAGGAAGTGCAGCGCCTGATTGAGGAAGCGGTGGAGAAGGGGCGGAATCCGAACCCGCGTGAGGTGCATGTTCAGACCCGCACGGCCAAGTATGGCAAGATGCATTGGCTTGCCATTGCCAGTCTCCAACGACCTTGGGAAGACGCGCGCGCCGACGCCAAATGGCTTGGTGATGACACAATCGAGATCGAAACAAACAACGTGTTGAAGCTGAGTTTGGGGCCGTTTATGCCGGAGAATCGCCCCAAAGCACTGCGGATTGATGGCGAGTCATGGGGTGGACCTAGAATTTTAAGATCTTCCTTCGGCGGCCATTCAGCACATCTAATCAGGCACCATGGAAAGTGGCAGGTCGAAGCGTTGGATGCTTCGGAGAAGGGCAAGACTCCGGACCTGTCCGGTCCTGCTGATGACGCATTCACAGGTCGGTTCATCGTGGTGCTTCCAGAAGGACAAGGCCTGAACGATTCCGTGACGAGGTGGGCGGATGCTGAAGGCAGACACTTCATCACAAGATGGAAGTCACTCATGCGCGGCGATCCCATCGTGATGAAAGCTTCGGATGTAAGCAGCAAGGTGCTCAAAGGATGCAGTGTGATCCTTTGGGGTGATCCGCAGTCAAACCCATTGATCGCCAAAGCCCTGCCGGAGCTCCCGCTGAAATGGGATCAACCTCAACTCTCACTGAACGGCAGAACGTTCGACGCCAGAAATCATGCGCCCGTGCTGTGCTACCCAAACCCGTTCGTCGTGCGAGCGGAGGAACACGCCAACAGGCGCTATATCGTCTTGAATTCCGGCCTCACCTTCCGCGAGGCGCACGACAAGACGAACTCGCTGCAAAACCCGAAGCTGCCCGACTGGGCCATCCTCGACATCACCCAGGCGCCCACGGCGGAGAGCGCGGGCAAGGTGGTCGCGGCGGATTTCTTTGACGAGCACTGGCAGGTCGTCCCGCGTGTGAAGGCGCCGACGGATCGCGAGTAGCCCCGCGCCGGAGATCGTTAGAGTCCCGCTCTCATTGCGGTTCCTTCGGGAGCGTTCGAGGTGGGAGAGTGCTGAACGCATGTCGGGTGCCACCTCCCTATCGCTTCCAGGAGGGACTCCAACGAAGAGGTCCGGCAGGCACCCGGACTCAGCTCATGTAAGCCTCACGTTACCTTCTCTCCGAGGTTGCGGCCTTCGATCCAGCGCACGGCGTAGCGCACGGTGGCTGCGCCGCTGGGTTGCTCGAGCTTCTCGCGGATGTGGGCGCGGTGGACCTCGATGGTCTTCGGACTGATGCCGAGGCGCTGGGCGATTTCGACTGTGCTCAGGCCTTGGCCAACGAGTTCGAACACTTCAAATTCGCGGTCGCTCAGGCAACTGATCGAGCCTTTCATCGTGGCCACCTTGCCGGCGAACGCGGAGAATATGTCGGCGGACATTTTGTCGCTGACGAAGAAGCCGCCGGCCAGCACGCGGCGGATGGCGCTGAGGATGGTGTCGCGGTCGGCGTCCTTCATGAGGTAGCCCTTTGCGCCGGCCTTCAGCGCGCGCTCGGCGTAGAGCGCCTCGTCATGCATGGAGAGGACGATGATGGGAAGGTCGGGATGCTGGGCGACGACATCCTTGATGAGCTCGAGACCATTGCGGCCAGGCAGTGTGATGTCCACCAGCGCGAGGTCGGGCCGGTGGTCGAGGATGGCCTGGAGGCCCTGGGCTGCATCGGCCGCCTCAGCGCAGACGGACATGTCGGGCTGGCTCATCACGAGGCGGGACAAGCCCTCGCGCATGAGCGTGTGATCTTCGACGACGACGACGCGGTAAGAGGATTTGGCTGTGGGGAGAGGTGCGGTGACGATGGATTTGTTCATGGGTTGGGTTTTTGCTAGGCGAGGGGGGAAAGGGACAGTGTGCAGCGCACGGCTGTGATGGCGTCTGCGGGAGAGGCTTCAAACTCGAGCGCGGCACCGATGCTCTCCGCGCGGTAATGCATGATTGAGAGTCCCATGCCGATGCCCATCGCATCCGCAGCCGGCTTTGGCTGGCCGTCGTTTGCGACGCGGAGCACCAGTTCTGATGGCCGCGCAGCGAGCGTGACGGAGACGCGCTTTGCGCGTGCGTGTTTCGCGGCGTTCGCGATGCACTCCTGCGCGATGCGGTAGAGCTGGGTCGCCGTGTGGTGCGGCAGGGCGGGGGGCGAATCGTCTGAGTCGAAATGGCAGTCGATGCCGAACACGGCGCGCGAGTTTTTTGCCAGCGCGTGCAGGGCCATCACGATGCCGCCGCTGTCAATCTCCACGGGTGACAGGCCGCGTGCGAGGGAGCGCGTGATCTGGATGGCTCCCGCGACGTCGTTGGCGATTGCCTCCGCCTCATCGAGCAATGCCGGCGCGGCACCCGCGAGCTTTTCCTCGTGATCCTGGATTTTCATCTTCACCGCTGCGAGCCGCTGGCACACATCATCGTGGAGATCCTGGCCGATGCGCCGCTGCTCACGCTCGCTGATCTGGATGATCTCCTGCTCGAGCCGGCTGCGTTCGCGCGTGCGCTCCTCGAGAAGCGCGGTGCGTGTCTGCAAATCGAGCGCCTGGTTGTTGATGATGGCATGGGCATCGCGCAGCGCGTGGTCGATCTGCGCCAGCTCATCCTCGCCGCCGATCATCGGTCCGGGCGGCTGCCCCACTGCCATGGCGCGCGCGCCCGCCACGATGCGCTCCGCCCTTTTTGCCACCGTGGAGTCCAGCGCGATCCACAGAAGCAACGATCCCAGCGCGAGCACTGAGGCCGTGACCGCCGCCTGCGTCCACGCGATGCCGCGGGCTTGAGTGAGCGGAACTGCGAGATCAAATGTCATGGTGAGCAACTGCGGTGGGCGGGCGCTTGTGAGGGGGAAGATTCCTACAACCTCAGTGCCGGCCGGCGAGCGCTGAATCTCAGACTGCAAAAGCGACGATTCGTTCAACCGGGCAAGATCCACGCGCAAGAGTCCTGCCTCTTTCCGCGTCGCCTCCAACTCGCGCTCGAGCGCCCGCTGGTCTCCCGATGCCGCATGTTCAGAGGCGAGGCGGGCGAGGCGGGCGCCATCGCGCGCGGCGCGGTCCATCACGACATCAATGGCTTGGCGTTCTTGGAAGGCGAGGAACAAGGCCGTCTCCGCGCAAATGAGGACGAGCCCGGAGACCAGCATGATGACCGGCAGCGAGTACCGCAAAGGCGGGAGCCACACTTTTCGTGGATGAAGTGCTGGGTCGGATGGCTCGGCGTTCACGTTGAGCACCGAGCATGGCACGGTGTCCGTGCCATTGGCAAGCGTGCGAATGCCCTGCCGACCTATCTTAAACGCCGCACCGCACACACGGGCCTCAGCTGCATTGCTCAAGAAAGAGCGCGCGCCATTTCGCGCGCGAGATCTTCCCACGCTCGTTCGGCGCGAGTGAGTCGGTGATCCACCAGCGGCGCGGAATCTGCCAGGCGGCGACCTTGTCCGAGAGAAATGAAGCGAGGCCGCCCTGCGTGACTGACGCATCCCCGCTCACACAGACCGCGATGTCCTCGACGCGCGATGGATCGGCGCTCGGGACACCGAACACCACGCAGTGCCGCACCTGTGGACACGACAGCAGAGCGGACTCGATCTCTGACGGCGGAATTTTCCGGCCAGCCACGTTGATGGTGTCTGACTGCCGGCCGATGAGGCGCACGCCGCGCGCGTCGATCTCCGCGATGTCGGGTGCGGTGACGGTGCCATCGGCGATGGCGGACGGATGTTCTGGCGGCCAGTAGCACATGCCGACCGCCGCGCTCCGGATGACCATGCAGCCGCCGTCGTCCGTGTCCAGGGACACACCGCGCAGAGGTGTGCCGACGAATGCCGCGTCTGTGCGTGGCGTGGCGCTGTCGTCATAGGCGATGCCGCCGCACTCGCTTGCGCCGTAGAAATTGTGAATCTTCAGCCCGCACTGCGCGAAGGCCTGCTGCTCCAGGTCCAGGAGGAGCGGCGCGCCTGCGGACATCGCCAGGCGAATGGGCGCGCCATCGAGGATGCCAGCCTGTTGCCACGCGCGCCACATCGCAGGCACCGCGGGAAGAAAAAAATCACCCCCACACGCAAACGCGGCACGCATCGAGCCCGGCAGCGGATCCGGCACATGCCACAGCGGCATGCCGAGCAGCAGCAGCGGAAGCATGAGATGTGAGAAGCCATATGAATGCGCCGGTGAGATTACTGCGAGATTCGGACACAGCGGATCGAAGCCCATCGTCGTGCTGATGTTGATCAGGTCCGCATGAAGCTGCGCCTCACGGAACAGGACGAAACGTGCCTCACCCGTGCTGCCAGAAGTGGACTTCACATGCGCGGTCCCCGCAGGGAGACCGGCTAGCAGCGCCACTTTCGGCCGCTGCGTTTCATACGGACAAAACACCGCCCCATCCCGCCACGCGCGGAGCGTCTGCACGATGAAGTGAGGCAGTCCGTCTGCCGTGGAAGCCATCGCTATCTCGCCGCGCATCAGTCTCGCCTCGAGCATCACCCGCCGGTCCAGCTCCGCAAAACTCACGCGCGTGCCAGCGGCCACATCCACCAGCGCGGCTGCGTCGCCCATGCGGCGTGCGGTGGATTGCCAGAGGTCAAAAAGCATCTGCCAGTCTGCCGCAGGTGATCAAGATGGGAATCAAAAAATTCAGCGCACGCCGAACACGCTGAAGCGTGAGCAACGTGCCTGAACCCATCCCGTCAGCTTGCGCGGTTCGCGGTTCTCCGCTAGGAGAGCGCATGTCTTACCGCCGTGATCAACAGCTCACCGGTCCGCACCGTGTCGTGGTCACGGGCGCGGGCATTGTGACGGCGATGGGTCACGGCTGGGATGCAAACGCGGATGGCTTTCGCAGCGGTCGCGTGGCTTTGCGGCCGATCACGGTGTTCGACACTTCCCGCCAGCGCGTGCACACCGGCGGCGAGGTGATCATGGATGCCGCATTGCCGCCGACGCAGTTGTCCGCGCGCCAGATCGGCCGTCTCGACCGCGCGACCACGCTGATGCTGCACGCGGGAGCTGAGGCTTTGTCGCAGGCGGGATGGGAAAACGTGGGCGAGGAAAGCATTCCGCTTTCGCTCGGCACCAGCGCCGGCGCGATGTCGCTGGGCGAGCTATATTACAAGGCCAAGATGCTGCATCCGGCGCAAAAACGCAGGCTTGCGAGTCTCGTCACCGGTTACCTGCCGCACACGCAGGCACAGATTCTCGCTGAGGCGATGGGCATCAGCGGTCCCGTTTCGATCATCACAAATGCCTGCGCGTCCGGTGCCAACGCGATCGGCCATGCGTTTCATCTCATCAAGCACGGGCGTGCGCGGCGCGCTTTCTGCGGCGGCTATGATGCGATCGCGGAGATGGTCTTCGCGGGTTTTGATTCGCTGCAGGCGCTGAGCATCACCACGCCTCGTCCGTTTGACGCAAAGCGCGACGGGCTCGCGCTCGGCGAGGGCGCGGGGATGCTCACGCTCGAGCGGCTCGAAGATGCGACTGCGCGCGGCGCGACGATTTTTGGCGAGGTCATCGGCTACGGCGCGACCACGGATCTGCATCATCTCACGCAGCCACATCCTGGCGGCGAGGCGGCGGTGCGCAGCATGACGTTGGCCTGCGCGGAGGCCGGAGTCGGGCCGGAAGAGATCGATTACATCAACTCGCATGGCACTGGCACGCCGCTCAATGACGTCGCTGAAGGCGCGGCGATCCAACGCTGGGCTGGCGATGCTGTCTCGCGTGTGAAAGTCAGCTCCACCAAAGGCGCCATCGGCCATCTGCTCGGCGGCGCGGGCTCGGTGGAGGCGGTGATCTGCCTGATGGCGCTGCACGGCGGATGGGTGCCGCCGAATGTGCCGGTGACCGAGCTAGATCCCATTTGCACCTTCGATCTCGTGCGGGAGCCACGTGCTGCGGAGCTGAAAGTCGCGCTCACGAATTCGTTCGGCTTTGGCGGCGCAAACGCCACTCTCGTGTTCAGGAGGTGGCAATCATGAGCCGCGAGATCATCATCGCAGGCTGGGGCGCGGTGTCGCCCGCTGGATGGACAGCCGCTGAGATGGCGGACGCGGTGGTCGAGCAGAAGGCGCTGCCAGTGACGGAAGAGCGCCGCGAGGCGCACGCGCCGCTGCGGCAATTCCGCGCGGTGCCTGCACAAGTGGAGAAGCCGCAGTGGCTTCGTCACGCCCGGCTTCGTCGCTCCAGCCCCGCCACGCGCTTCGCGGTCAGCGCCGCGCTCCAGGCGCTCGGCGCGGCGCAGATCGACAAGGAAACGCTCGGCGTCATTTTTGTCACGATGAACGGCAGCGTTACCTTCAGCCGACGCTTTTTTGGCGAGGTGTTGGAGAATCCGGCGCTCGCCAGCCCCATTCTGTTTCCGGAGACGGTCTTCAACGCGCCAGCCAGCCACCTCGGCAGCGTGCTGGAAAGCCCAGCGGCAAACTACACGCTCCTCGGCGATTCCGCGCAGTTTCTTGTCGGCCTGGATCTTGCGGTGCAATGGCTTCTCGAGGGTCGCGTGCCGCATTGCCTCGTCGTCGCGGCGGAGGAACTCGACTGGCTGAGTAACGAGGCGCTCATGCTTTTCCCAGGACGCCGCGTCGCCGCTGAAGGAAGCGCCGCCATGTATTTGACGATGGGAGCCGCAGCGGACGGCTTCAGGGTCGAGCAGATCACAGAATCCTTTTTGATGAGCGGCCGCCAGTCGCGCGCGGCAGCGGCGGAGAAGATGCTGGCGCAGTTAGATGCCTCGGCGGCCAAAGTCGTATGCGACAGTCGTTGCGGGAGCGAGGCCTGGGACGCGGCGGAGAAGGGAACGGGCTCCGGTGTTCAATCGCATTCAGCCGCGCGATGGCTCGGTGACGGATTTGGCGTAGCGGCAGGATGGCAAGCAGTGCTTGCCTGTGAACTGCTTCGTCGGCGCTCGGCCGGGACGGTGGCGATCAGTGGGGTGGGCTGTAGCCAGCAGGCCATCGGCGCGGTGTTCGCAGTCTGACCGTTTCAATTTCACCTCCGCGCGCACACCGGGATTGCCTTGCGGTGGATGCGTGTGCTACGCTCGCCGCACTATGGCACAGGCAATCATGGAACCCGAGGAGGTGCGCCGCTTTGCAAAGGAGTTGAAGCGCTTCAATGACGATGTGCAGGCCAGGGCGTCCTCGCTGCAGTCACGCTTCGCCGCGCTGGGCACGACGTGGCAGGACCAGGAGGCGGACAAGTTCTCCGAAGAGTTCACCGCCACCATGAAGACGCTGAAGAAGTTCATGGAGATCTCCGAGAAGCACACGCCTTACCTGTTGAGGAAGGCGCAGCGGATCGAGGAATACCTAAACCAGAGGTGACGGCCCCGTCGTCACGCGTGGGCCGGCCGGGACGAATGACCATCATCACCGTTGAATTTGAAGCGCGCGCTGTGTTAATCTTGTCCGCTGGTTTGAATCCCGTAGCGTCGGATGTCTCTTCACTTCGAACCCGAATCTCCAAACCCACCGCGCCGCTTTCATGTCAGAACAGGCAAAAGTAACCTCGCTCGACGCGCTGGAATCCTTCCGCGCAAAGCTGATCGTCTTCCTGTCGAAGTCGCGCCGCTCAATCGATGAGGTGAGCGATGAGATCCGGCGGACGCGGAACTGGCTGGATGGCTCGCAACGCGTGCATTGGGAGGCGCAGGTGAAGAAATGCCGGAAGCGACTAGAACTGGCCGAGGCCGAACTGATGACGGCAAAGTTTTCTGAGTTCATCGACTCGCCATCCGTGCAGCAGATGCAGGTGCGCAAGGCGCGGCGTGCTCTTGAGGAGGCGGAAGGCAAGCTGGCGATGGTGAAGAAATGGGCGCGGGACTTCGATGGCTACGCCGACACGCTGACGAAGAAGCTCGAAAGCATCCGCTTTCATTTCGACCAGGAGATGCCGCATGGCGTGACCTTCCTGGTGCAGGCGCAGCGCACGCTTGAAGGCTATGTCGAGACGCCGTGGGCGCAGATGGCCGGGCAGACCACGGCGGCACCCGCTGCGAAAAGCGAGACGGAGGAGCCAGAGCCATGAGCGCGCGAGTGAGCGGATCTAATTTTTCCCAGGCCGTGCAGGATCTGCTCGTCGAGTGGGATCACACCCGCAACTATTGGCGCGACCAGAAGAGCCTGGAGTTCCATCACAAGTATCTGGAGCGTCTGCCGGATCTGGTGACCAAGGCCAACGCGGTGATCAGTGACGTGGACATGCTATTACGAAAGGTGAGACAAGACTGTGAGTGACCGAACTGATTTGAGAACGAGCCGTGGCCTGGAGCTTCTGAGGTCGCTGGAAACCACTGTCACCGATTTCACGAGGCGGGAGGATCACCTGCTGCGCGACCTGAAGGCGCGGCGGTTTGCAGCCGAACGAAAATCCAACGAGGGCATCGAGAAAGTGGATGCGCGGCTGGCGGAGGTGGGGGCGAAGGCCGATGCGGAGCGGGAGCAACGCGAGCGCGGCGTGAAGGCCACGCACAACGCGCGGCTGGCCAGGATCAAAAAGTTTCACAATTCCGGAGTGCGTGACCTGCCACGTCTGGCGCAGGAGGCGCGGGAGAGATGGCTCGGCGCCTTGCAGATGCGGAAGTTCAAATCGGAGCGTGAGTACACGAAGCTGGTCAAGGAAGCAGAGGCGACGTTTGTAAAACTTTCGGGCGATCAGCGCGAGAAGCTGCTGGACCTGGACAGGCGGACTAAAAAGGCGTTTCGCGGCTATGGCAGCCTTTTGAGAATGCTGCAGCATGACCGCAAGGCCGCCGTGGCCGCCGGGCACACAGGCAGCCTCGATGCGCTCTATGAAAAGGGTGGCCGGCAGATCGAGACGGCGGACGAGCGGCTGGCGGAATTCGTGAAGCTGCCGCTGCCAAAGTTCTTCGCTGGTTTTCCGCTCGGAATGCTCACGGGTCTGGTGGCAGTGGTCGGTGCGGCGACAGCATTCGCCATGGGCATGACTCCATTGGCCCTGGGAGCAGGGCTGGCTGTTTTTGCGGCGCTGGGTTTGGTCATCCTCATCATCCACCAGTCCGGTCTCGCCAGTGTGAAGCAGCTGGCCCAATCGATCTCAACTGATCTCGCAGGCGCGATCTACGCGATGGAGACGGTGTCCACGCAAGCGTCGGCGGCGAGCGCGGAGAACCTCGCGCGTCTCAAGAATGAGCACGACAAGGTGAATGCCGACATCGCCGCGAAATGGGAGAGAGCTGACACGGTGGAGGCCGACTTCAAGACGGCGGTGAAGGAAAAGCTGCGTGTGCAGGTGCCGCGCGCCACGACCAAGAACGATCATATGCTCGCGGCGAAGATGGCTGGCATCGCAAAATTTCGCGAGGACGAAACCGTGTGGCAGGTGGCGGAAGCGGATGCAAAGAAGAGCATCTTCACTGCGGCGCGGGACACGGAGCTGGGCAAGATCTCCGCGGACGAGGCCACGAAGTGGGCGGCGCTGGAGACGGAATGGAAGGAGACGATCACTCCCATTTATCAAGGCATCGACGCGATGAACGCGAGGCTACAGCCAGAGTTTCCGCCGTGGGATCGGGCAGCGGTTGGTGGCTGGACGGCACCGCGCACGTTCTCGTCGGCCACGAAATTTGGCCATCTCGACTTGGATCTGACTCATCACGAGGGCGGCGTGCCGGAAGATCCGCGGCTCGCCTTGCCGGGTCCTCCAAAAGTCTCCATCCCGCTGGCGCTGTCGTTTCCAGATGAGGGCTCGCTGTTGTTTGAGACGCATGACTCGGGCGGCGCGACGGTCGTGGGCACGCTGAACAATGTGATCCTTCGCCTGCTCGCCAAAACGCCGCCGGGGAAGGTGGCCTTCACCATCATCGATCCCGTCGGTCTCGGCCAAAGTTTTGCCGGACTGATGCATGTGGCCGACCATGAGGACAGCATCATCAACCGTCGCATTTGGACGCAGCGTGACCAGATCGAGGAGCGCCTCGCGGAGCTGAACGAGCACATTGAAAAGGTGATCCAGATGTACCTGCGCAATGAGTACGCCACCATCACCGAGTACAACGAGCAGGCCGGCAGCGTGGCGGAGAAGTATCATTTCCTCGTCGTCGCCGATTTCCCGTCCGGCTTTAGCGACACTGCGGCAAAGCGTCTGCAAAGCATCGCCATCAGCGGCCCGCGTTGCGGCGTGTTCACCCTCATTCATTGGGATCAGCGCCAGCCATCGCCGGATGGCTTCGTGGCGGACGAGCTGCGGCGGAACAGCGTGCTGGTGCGGGAGGAGAAGGGTGTCTTTCGCATCGGCCATCAGTCGTTCAAGACGAGCGCGCGGCTTGTCTTCGATCCTCCACCGCCAGATGAGCTGGCGGTCGATCTCGTGCACAAGATCGGCAAGGCCAGCATCGACTCGAACCGCGTGGAGGTGCCCTTTGTGCAGGTCGCCCCAAAGCTCGACGAATACTGGACGGGCGACACGACGAGCGAGCTGCGCGTCGCCGTCGGCCGCACGGGCGCCACGAAGCTGCAATACCTCGCCATCGGCAAAGGCACGCGGCAGCACGCGCTCTTCGCAGGCAAAACGGGATCGGGTAAATCGACCCTCTTCCATGTCATCATCACGAATCTCGCCCTTTCGTGCAGCCCGGATCAGGTGGAGTTCTATCTCATCGACTTCAAGAAAGGCGTCGAGTTCAAATGCTACGCCACGAAGAAACTGCCGCACGCGCGCGTCATCGCCATCGAGAGCGACCGCGAATTCGGCCTCAGCGTCCTGCAGCGCGTCGATGATGAATTGAAGCGACGCGGAGACATGTTCCGCAAGCTCGGCGTGCAGGATGTCGCCGGGTACAAGCGCGCCGGCGGCACCGAGCCGATGCCGCGCTCGCTTTTGCTCATCGACGAGTTCCAGGAGTTCTTCGTCGATGACGACGCCATCGCGCAGGCCGCCTCGCTGCTCTTCGACCGCATCGTGCGTCAGGGCCGGG
>JANOBO010000313.1:0-3661 GCA_031411695.1 Verrucomicrobiaceae bacterium | reverse complement strand
GGAAGATTGGCGACAGCCATCACGGGATGCCCTCGCATGTTCGCACACCCGCTCTTCAGTCGAGCGCGAACACACCAGGAGCGCTTGTGCTCGATGCGCTCGATGAATTGGGCGGGACGCCCAATTCAACAGGCGGGCCGCCTGTGCTCCCCAAAATGCTGCGGCGCGTCAGTTCGCCACCACGTTCACCAGCTTTCCGGGAACGACGACGATCTTCCGCACGGTGAGCGCGCCGACGAACTCCCGCACCTTCGGACTGGCCAGCGCGAGCTTCTCGATCTCCTCCTTGCTCGCGTTCACCGGCACGGTCGCGCGGTCGCGCAGCTTGCCGTTCACTTGGAAAACAACCTCGACTTCATCCTCGATCATCGCGGACGGATCAAATTTCGGCCATTCGCAATCAGCGAGAAACCCCGCGGGCGCGTGTTGTGGAAACTGGCTGCGCACGATGGCGTAGATTTCCTCAGCAATGTGCGGCGCAAAAGGGCTGAGCACTTTCAGGAACGTCACAAGCGCGCCGACGGGACGCACGTCGCTTTGTGTGAAGGCTGTCGTCAGCACCATCATCTGCGAGATGGCCGTGTTGAAGCAGAGCTTCTCAATGTCTCCGCCGCACTTCTTGATCGTCTCGTGCAGCACTTTGTTGAGCTTCTTGTCGGCGGTCACGTCCTGCAGCGCGGCGGACATCACCCACTCGCCTTCTTGATTTGTCTCCATCACCAAACGCCATACTCGAGCGAGGAAGCGATGCTGCCCCACCACGCCATTCGTGCTCCACGGCTTCACCTGCTCCAACGGCCCCATGAACATCTCATATAAGCGCAGCGAGTCCGCGCCGTATTCCTCGACCACATCATCGGGATTCACCACGTTGCCGCGCGACTTCGACATCTTCTGTCCGTCCTCGCCGAGGATGAGCCCCTGATTCACCAGCCGCTGAAACGGCTCCGGCGTGCTCACGTAACCGAGGTCAAACAGCACCTTGTGCCAGAATCTCGCGTAAAGCAGATGCAGCACGGCGTGCTCGGTGCCGCCGACGTAAAGGTCCACGCCACCGGGTTTTAAAAGTGGTGTAACCCGCTGGGTTGCACTCTCAGATTCGGGCAACCCAGCGGGTTGCCCCACCATCCAATACCGCTCCGCTTCCACACCGACGAAGCGCTCGCTGTTCCGCGCATCGCAATAACGCAGGTAATACCAGCACGACCCGGCCCACTGCGGCATCGTGTTTAACTCGCGCGTCGCGGTGGCGGAATACTTTACCCAGTCTGCGGCCTTGCTCAGCGGTGGCTCGGGTGTGCCGGTTGGTTTGAAATCGACTAGGTCCGGCGGTTGCAGCGGCAGCTCGCTTTCCGGTATCGCGCGATGATGCCCCCCTTCCCAAACGATCGGAAACGGCTCGCCCCAGTAGCGCTGACGGCTGAAGAGCCAGTCGCGCAGTTTAAAGTTGATGGTCTTCTTGCCGATGCCTTTTTCTTCGAGCCAGGCGGTGATGCGGTGCTTCGCCTCAAGCGTGGCCAAGCCGTTGAGGAAGCTCGAGTTCACGGCGAATCCCTCAAGGCTCAGGCACTCCAGCGGCGGCATGTCACAAACGGCGGACCCTTCGCCTTGCAGGCGGGGAGCCGCAGCGACGACTTCGCGGATGGGCAAATCAAACTTCTTCGCAAACTCCCAGTCCCGCTCATCGTGAGCAGGCACCGCCATGATCGCGCCGGTGCCGTAGCCGAGGAGGACGTAGTCGGCGATCCAAATCGGGATGCGTTCTTCGTTCACCGGATTGATCGCATACGCGCCGGTGAAGATGCCGCTCTTTTCCTTCGCCAGCTCAGTGCGCTCGAGGTCACTCTTGCGCGCTGTCTTCGCGCGATACGTCTCGACATCGGAGAGTTGCTCCTCGGTCACGATCTGATCGACGAGCGGATGCTCCGGTGCGAGCACCATGTAAGTCGCGCCGAAGAGCGTGTCGGGACGCGTGGTGAAGACGTGAATGGCGGGACAACCCGCTGGGTTGTCCGCTTTCGGCTGCAACCCAGCGGCTTGCACCACTTTGAACTTCACCTCCGCGCCTTCGCTTCTTCCGATCCAGTTCCGTTGCAGCAGTCTGATGCCTTCCGGCCAGTCGAGTCCGTCGAGTTCATCGATCAACCGCTGCGCGAACGACGTGATGCGCAGCATCCATTGACGCATCGGACGCCGCTCCACTGGGAAGCCGCCGACGTCGCTCTTGCCATCGACGACTTCTTCGTTGGCCAAAACAGTGCCAAGCTCCGGGCACCAGTTTACCGGCGCTTCGCTGACATAGGCCAGACGACGCGCATCGATCTCCTCGCGGCTCAAACCCTTCGCCTCCAGCTCGCTCACCGGCCGAGCCTTGCCTTCGTCGTTCACATACGAGCCATACAGCTTCAGGAAAATCCACTGCGTCCACTTAAAGTAGTCCGGGTCTGTGGTGTTCACCTCGCGATCCCAATCGTACGCAAAACCAAGACGCTTGAGCTGGCCGCGGAAGTTTTCCACGTTCCGCTCCGTCGTCGCGCGAGGATGCTGGCCGGTCTTGATGGCATACTGCTCGGCGGGCAGCCCAAAGGCATCCCAGCCCATCGGGTGCAGCACGTTAAATCCGCTCATGCGCTTGAAGCGGCCGATGATGTCCGTCGCCGTGTAGCCTTCGGGATGGCCGACGTGCAGTCCGTTACCGCTCGGATACGGAAACATGTCGAGCACGAAGAACTTCGGCTTCGATCCATCAAAGTCCGCATCGCCTGGGTTCGGTGTGCGGAAGGCATTCGCCTGCTCCCAGGCGGCCTGCCACCTGGGTTCAAACTCATCGAATGGAAACTGTTTGCGTCGCTCGTTGCTCATGTCTTTTGCCTCTCCGAAAACGGGCGGCAAAGAAGGCGCAGGGCGCTGGGAAAGGCAATGGGAAAGCCGCGCACGGCAGACTGGGCGTTCAGTGGCGTTATTGATCGCCACTCGGCTTCGACCGCGAGCGCAACGCATACAGCCCCGCGCCCAATCCTAGCGCATAAGCCACAAGAAGAATCCAATCCGTCCACGACGAAGCGGCGCCGCGGATCCAATTTTCACCGACTGTATAGAACTTCAGGCCGCCAGGCACCGCAAAGCACACGAGGGACGCGATCCAACACTTGCGGTCCGAAGCTTCTTCGAATTCCGCAGAGGGGGGAGGCAAATTAGGATTCGGAAACACACGTTCCCCACATTGCTTGCACACACCCTCCTCACAAAAGACCAGACCGAGGCACTTCGGGCACAACTCCGCTCCCTTGACCGACCTATGCGATTCGGGCAGCTGCGCGCTCTCACCGTTCATGCTGCGATTGTAGGTGCGCTGGCAGCATTGTGCCAGCTTTCCTGACCGACCGAAGGCGGGACTCCAACAACGACGGCGCGCCTCTCAGACACACCGAGACAGCGCAGTTGAGAAACACACCCACATCGGGATACTCGGCGCGATGGAAATCACCGCCGCGCTCAAGAAGCACTTTGGACACGATGCGTTCCGCGACGGGCAGCGCCAGGTGATCGAGACTTTGCTAGCGGGGCGCTCGGCGCTGGCGATCTTTCCGACGGGCGGCGGCAAGTCGCTTTGCTATCAGCTTCCGGCGTTGCTCATGGATGGCCTCACGCTCGTGATCTC
>JANOBO010000312.1:0-12289 GCA_031411695.1 Verrucomicrobiaceae bacterium | reverse complement strand
TTACGGTCGTGCATGAGGAGGGACCGGCCGGTAAAAAGGACAAGTCGCATCGCATCAGCATTTACGAGAAGGACGACTGGGCAAAGGGCTACGACGTCGTGCTGCACAATGAGTGCTTTGGCGCGGTGACGGATGTCGCGTTTGTCGAGCGCATCGCCAAGCCGCACTTTGAAGGGCTTCCTGCGGTTGTCCTGCATTGCTCCGCGCATAGCTACCGAATGGCCGCCACGGATGCCTGGCGGCATGTGGTCGGCCAGAAGAGCATGAGCCACGAAAAGAACCGTGACCTCACCGTGAAGAATCTCGCGCCGGATCATCCTGTGATGAAAGGCTTCCCCATGGAGTGGCTGGACAAGGCGGATGAACTCTACAAGAACGAGGTGCTGTATCCTGGATTCGTGCCGCTGGCGAAAGCGTATGGCGAGGACACCAAGAAGGATCACCATTTGATCTGGGTGAACACGAACGGCAAAGGAAAGGTGTTCGGCACCACGATGGGGCACAACAACAGCACCATGGAGGCCCCGGTCTTTCTCGACCTCGTCACGCGCGGACTGCTCTGGTCATGCGACAAGCTCGACGCCGACGGCAGGCCAAAGGCGGGATACGGTCCGCAGCAGTAGCGGATCAATTCCCGCGTGCGCGGGCCTGATGAAGCCATCACGCCGATGCGGCCGACGTGCGCCGCTCCTGCGTGACATCGAAGAGCACGCCGCGCACGAGTGTGGGCACCTCCAAGGAGGAAAGCGCCTGAGATCGCTCACGCACCCAAACGTCGCGGCCGTCTGCATGAACGAGACGGTACTCCACCTCAAAGGAGGCTCGCGTTTTCAAGAAGCGCTTGCGCGCGTCCACCACCTTGTCCTTCTCATCCGGCGGGATCCGGGATTCCCAGAAGTCGCGTTTGTTGAGCCAAGTGGAGGCAGGGAAGCCGAGGACGGCTTCGGCCTGATTGCTCACGTACTCAAATAGGCCGGTCTGTAGATTGAACTCATAAACAATTCCGTCGATTGAGTTCACCAAGGTTTCAAAGCGCTCGCGTCCGGCCTTTTGCACGGCGGCGAGCTTGCGTTGCTCCGCGTTGTCCCGCTCCAGCCTGCGGATCTCTGAGCCGGCCACCAAGCTGATGCACAGCAGAGACGCCACGACCACCATCCCGATGGCGCCGAGCCGCGCGCGGCTGATTGCGGTAAGGTAAGTCGCCGCCGCGAAGTCAACACCGACCACGGCGTTCACCCTGCCTTGCGCGTCACGCAACGGGTGGTAGGCGGAAACCCACTGTCCCCAGCGGTCCGAATAAGGCTTTGCGCTGAATCCCGCCTTGCCATCGAGCGCGGCGTACAGACTGGCGTCTGGCGACGAGTAAGGCTCGCCAAGCGGTGTGCGCTCCTCGAGCTCGCCTTCAATCTTGCCGTTGTGATCATAGTCGGTTTCTGAATCAACGAGGATCCGCAGCCTGCCTTCCTCGTCTTTGCCGATGGTGTAGATGTCGTTGATGTACGGGTTCACTTTCAACCAGCGGTTCTCCGCATCAATGAGCTCGAGATAGGCCGGGTCACTCGCAGTGGTGGTGAGTGTGATGCGGGAATGGCCCAACCGCTCAAGCTCGACCGCATAGGTGGGCGGAAAGCCTTCCATCAATTGCTTGATGCGTTCACGCTCGCGGTTCCCGGCAGTGCTGGTGACGAACCAGCCCGCCACAAGCAGCGCGCCGAGCGTGAGCCAGATGGGACCGGGACCGTAAAAAACGCCGCGCTTCGCCAGCCACCGTTGCACCAGCCATGCGACACCGGTTGAAATCGCGATGAGGGAGATGTAATCCGCGTTGGTTGCAATGAAATCACTCATTTTACCCTCCACGGGAAAGGGTAAAACCGGGAGGGCGGATCCATTGCATCCGATGCGCAGGTTGTCCACTTCGCGTCGCCACGCATTCGTGACCGCTCAACCGAACAATTGGGTGATCGGCCGGCCTTTGTCGGCCACGGTGAACGGCCGCTTGCTCGGACTGAAAAGCACTTGGTCCAGCGGCAATCCCAGCGCGTAAGCGATCGTGGCATTGAAGTCTGGCGGGCTGACCTTGTCCTCAGTCACTTCGTGTCCGCCCTTGTCAGTCTTCCCATAGATCTGCCCGCCGCGAATGCCGCCGCCCGCGAGGATGCTGCTGAATGCCTTCGGATAATGGTCGCGGCCCTCGTTCTGATTGATCTTCGGTGTGCGGCCGAACTCCGTCGTCACCACCACCAGCGTGTCCTGCAGCATGCCGCGCTTCTCAAGATCTCCCAGCAACGCTGAGAGCCCCTGGTCGAGCTTCGAGCAGTTCTCCGGCACCCGCACGAAGTTGTCGTTGTGCGTGTCCCAGCCGCCGAGCGTGACCTCGACAAAGCGGACGCCATGCTCGACCAGCCGGCGTGCGAGCAGGCAGCCTTGATTGAAGGCGTCGTCACCATACAGCTCGTGCATTTCGGCGGGCTCCTTGTTCAGATCAAAGGCCACCAGATCCTCGCTCTTCATGATGCGCACCGCGTCCTTGTAGATGTCCCCCAGCGCACGCACATCGGCGTAGTCGTAGCTGGCGCGGAAATTGGAGTCGAGCTTCTGCGCGAGATTCAGCCGGTAATCGAAGTCGCCTTCGGTCAGGTGGCCGATGCGCTTGCTGTTCTGCAGGCCGGACATCGGATTGCTGATCATGAGCGGCGCCACGGCGGCCTCGAAGAAACCCGCGCCCGAGTGCTTGCTGTCATTGGTGATGACCACGCTCGAGGGCAGCGCGGGATTTGCGCGGCCCTGATACTTGGTCAGCCATGAGCCCATGGAAGGATGCTTGATCGTGCTGCGCAGCGTGTAGCTGGTGTGCATGAAATAATTCCCCTGCGCGTGCGCGCCCTGCGTGGAATTGAGCGAGTTCACGATGGCCACATGATGCATGTGCTTCGCGGTCTCCGGCAGATACTCGCTCAGCAGCATCCCCTCCGCCGAGGTCTTGATGTGCTTCACGGGGCCGGCCTCCTCCGTGCCCGGCTGCGCATTGAACGTGTCCAGATGGCTCATGCCGCCTGACATGTACAAATAGATCACGTTCTTCGCGGTCGGCACCTGCCGGAGCTTCGAGGAGGCGTCGAATGCCGCATGAGCGCGGTCGTTGAAGAGCAACGGTGCGGCCGTCACCCCCAGGCAGGTCTTTGCGGCGCGCATCACGAAGTCGCGGCGGGAGATTTCGTCAGCTTTGCGGAGGAGTGTGTTCATGGCTCTATTTCGATACAAGGTTGCAGGATTCAAGGGAAGCAGCGCTCACTTCACGAAGAGAAACTCGCTCGTGTTCAGCAGCGCGTGGATCACGTCAGCGGTGGCGTCGCCGCCGCGGTCATTGATGACCTGGGCCAGTGTCTGTTTTTCAGCGCTTGTCGGATAGCGCGAGAGCAGGCCGAGATAGATGGCGTCCATCTTGGCCTCTGGAGTCGGAGCGGTGTGCACCTCACGTGAGAAGGCGGCGTTGGTGTTCACCAGCGCGTCAGCCACGGGGCCGTTCAAGAGGCTCAGCGCCTGCGGCACGGCGGCCTCACGGCTTGAATTCTCGATGGTCTCGCGATCACTCTGCCCAAAGGTGCGCAGCATGTGGCCACGCGGCGACGGACTCGGAAGGTCCGAAGCTCGCGTCGCGCTGGCGACCATCGACGCGCCGAACGCACGTTTTCTTTTCTCCTCCTCCATCCGCATCTTGATCTTCTTCCGATCACCACCCGACTCGGCCATGATCTTCTGCATCTCTTCGCGGCTGAGGCTGGCTTTCACCAAATCCTGCCCCTTGCCGCCCTTGGACTTCATGCCGCCTTCACGATAGTCCCTCTGAAATTCACGAGCGCCAGCCTCACCGAGCACCGCGGCGAAGGCGTCCTTCTTGTCACCCGAGCGAAGTGAGTTGATCTGCTTGGAGAGCCGTTGCGCATCCTCCTTCTTCCCATCCCTGCGCGCGGCGGTCATCTGCTCGGTCAGCGCCTTGATCTTCGCATCGGTCTCCGGGTCGCCCGCGCCGCCCTTGGCCTTGATCTGGGCGATCAGTTCGCGCGGGTCCTTGCTGGCGAGCGTGTCGTGCAGCTTGCCGAGTGCGTCCAGCTTCTTCTCCGCGCCGGTGTTAAGCTCGACGGCGTCGGCGTCGATGTTGCCTTTGATCAAGGTGGCCACGCTGTCCCACACCTGCTCCGCGCTCATGCGGCGCATCAGCGGACCGGTGAAGTGGTACGTGTCGCCCAGCACGACATCCTTCTGGCTGGGCATGCGCTGGTAAACGTCGCTGTTGTAGATCACGCGGAGGTAGGCTTTCAGATCGTACTTTTTCTCCACCATGAGCTTTTCCAAAAACGTCATGAGCTCGCCGTTCGAGGGCACCGTCGAGTCGGTCATCTCATCCACAGGCTCAATGACGCCCATGCCCATCGCCCGCTTCCAGAGACGGTTGGCGATTACCAGGGTGAAGCGCGGATTCTCCGGCGCGGTCATCCATCTGGCAAAGGCCTCCACGCGGCTCTCACCCTCCTTCGGCGTCGCGTCGAAGCCGAACATCGCTTTGGGCTCCACTTCAGAGTTTGGCTTGGCGTCCGGATACTTGTAATCCTGCGGTAGCTTTGGCAGGCGGTCGGTCGAGGTGACCGTGGTGTAGCGCAGCACCTTGCTCACCTCCTTGATCGACTCTTGCACGGACTTCATGTCCTTGCGCAGCGCCTGGGCGTCGGCCGAGTTTCGATTCTTCTTGTCCATCGCCATGTCCTTGCCCATGCCGAGGGTGTAGCCCTTCTTCGAGTCCATGCCGTATGTGAAGGCAGCCATGTGGTAGTAGTCCATCTGGCTCCATTTATCGAAGGGGTGATTGTGGCACTGCGCGCACACGATCTGCGTGCCCAGGAAGACCTGGACCGTTGCGGCCAGATGGTCGAGCTGCATGCCTTGGTCCCGCATGTAAAAGCCCACCGCGCCATTCTCCCACGACGAGCCGTCCGCGGTGATCATCTCACGCACCATCCCGTCCCACGGCTGGTTTTTCTTCAGCGCCGTCTTGAGCCAGTCAGCCCATGCATGTCCAGTCAGCGCGCCCTTCGTGTCGGTCTGCAGCCGGAGTATGTCGGCGAAGTAATTGAAAAAGTTCGCCGCATAGCCGTCGCCAGCCAGCAGGGTGTCGATCAGCTTCGCCCGCTTGTCCTTGTCCGCGCTCGCGAGGAAGGCCCGTGCCTCGTCGCTGGTCGGGATGCGGCCCGCGATGTCGATGTAGATGCGGCGAAGGAAGACATCATCGGTGGCTGGGGCGTTTGGCTTCAGATTGTTCTTCTGCCAGTCCTTGGCCAGGATCTCATCGATCTTCGCGGACTCCGGCAAAGGAGCGGACCAGACACGCGCGGCTGAGAGGGTGGTGGCGACGGCGAGGCAGAGGAATGACTTGTTCATGAGAAGAGGGCAGGATTGTTGAAACCTGTCGGCTGTGGGGGAAACGACACGCACCCGCTGATCTTCTGGCAAATTTGGGGTTGGTGACCGTTATTCTCCCGGCGTTGGAAAGCGCCCGCCGGTTTCGCGCGCATCCTCGCGTGTCCCCATCACCATGCGAAAGCTCACTTTCATCATTGTATCCGCCCTCGCCTTCTCCGCCGCGTGTGCGCAGACCATCGTCCCGAAACAAATTGAAACAGACAAACGCCTGCCGCCCAAGGGCGGGAGCTGGAGCCTGCGCACCGCCTCTGTCGTAGATGCGTCGCTGCCGCGCGTGCTGCTCCTTGGCGACTCGATAACCAACGGCTACCTCGAACCCGTGCGCAAGGCGCTCGATGGCAAGGCCAACATCGACGCCTGGATCACACCGACCTCGCAAGGGGACAAGTCACTGCCCGCCACGCTGGCGGCGATCCTCGCGCAGCAGCAGTATGCAGTGATCCATTTCAATCTCGGGCTCCATGGCTGGCAGAAGGGCCGCATTCCGGAGGGCCAGTTCGAGCCGCTCACGCATCAGATGGTGCAGGCGCTGAAGAAGGGCGCGCCAGAAGCGAAGCTCATCTGGGCCACCATCACACCCGTCACCGAAAAGGGCGCGCCTGAACAGCTCAATGCCGAAATTCAGCCCACCATCGACGAGCACAACGCCATGGCGCTCCAGGTGATGAAGGAAGAAGGCGTCGCGATCAACGACCTCGCCGCGCTCATGCTCCCGAACCTGAAGCACGCGGCCGGTGACATGTTCCACTGGAAACCCGAAGGCATGGCGCTGGTGGTGAAGCAAGTCTCGGCAGTGTTGCTGGCGGCAGTTGCGAAATGACGGTCGAATGCGGTGCGCGGGCTGAAATCGCGCGGGCCGGTGCTGATCAATGCGCCTCCAGCCAGTTCGTCCCGGTCCCGGTCTCGACTTCGACTGGCACAGGTAGTTGCAGCGCGGTCTTCATGCCATCTTCGATGAGAAGTTTCGCCTGCCCGACCTCTTCCGGCGGCAACTCGAAGAGGAGTTCATCGTGCACTTGCAGCAGCATCCGCGTTTTAAGACCGGCCTGTCGCAGCGCCGCATCGATCTTGATCATGGCTAGCTTGATCATGTCGGCGGCGGTGCCTTGGATCGGGGCGTTCATCGCGACGCGCTCGGCTCCCGCGCGGATGGTGGCGTTGGCGGAGTTGATGTCGCGCAGGTAGCGGCGGCGGCCCGTCAGCGTCTCAACGTAGCCGAGGCGTTTCGCGTCCACGATGATCTGGTCGATGTAGCGCTTCACGCCCGGGAACTGCTTGAAGTAATTCTCAATGATCTGCGCCGACTCCGCGCGCGGGATGCCGAGACGCTGGCTGAGTCCGAAGGCGCTGATGCCGTAAATGATCCCGAAGTTCACCATCTTCGCGGTGCGGCGCATCTCGGGCAGCACGCCGTCGAGTCCGACACCATAAACGCGCGCGGCTGTGGCCGCGTGAATGTCGAGGCCGTTTGAAAATGCCTCAAGCATCGCGGTGTCGCCGCTGAGCGCGGCCATCACGCGCAGCTCGATCTGCGAGTAGTCGGCGGACATGATCACCCAGCCGTCCTCGCCAGGAATGAAGGCCTTGCGGATCTCGCGGCCTTGCTCGGTGCGGATCGGGATGTTTTGAAGATTAGGATTCACCGAAGCCATGCGCCCGGTGCCGGCGAGCAACTGCATGAAGCTGGTGTGGACGCGGCCGGTGACGCGCGACACGGCCGCAGGCAGCGCATCGACATAGGTGCTCTTCAGCTTCGTCACCTCGCGGTAGTCCAGGATGTCCTTCACGATGGGATGCGCGCCGATCAGCGACTGCAGCACCTGCTCGTTTGTCTGATACTGGCCGGTGGCGGTCTTCTTCGGCTTGTCGAGCAGCTTCAGGCGATCAAAGAGGATCTCGCCCATTTGCTTCGGCGAGTTCAGGTTGAAGGCGGTGCCGGCGGTGTCGTGGATGCGCTTTTGATATTCCTGCGCCTTGCGGTCCAGCTCGACACCGAACTCACGGAGCGCCTGCACATCGATCTTCACGCCGAAGTTTTCCATGCGCACGAGCACGGGCAGCAGCGGGGATTCGATGTCATCAAACACGCGCGCCTGTCCGCGCGGGTTGAGCATCGGACGAAAAATTTCGCCCAGTTGCCAGGTCACGTCGGCATCCTCGGCGGCATATTCCTTCACCTTCTCCGGATCCTTCGCAGCCACCTCCGCCATGCTCGCGTCGCCGAACAAATCCTTCTGCTCGACGATGAGGGCGTCGATCGGGACGGGCGTGTAGTTGAGGTAAGTCTCCGCGCAGTAGTCCATGCCGTGGCGCTGCTCCGGCTCGATGAGCGAGTGCGCCAGCATCGTGTCGAAAAATGGACCCGCGACCTCGACTCCGTGCGCGAGCAGGACGGACAGGTCGAACTTCAAGTTGTGTCCGATCTTTTCGATGCCGGGTCGAGTGAGGACGTCGCGAAATTCCTCGAGCACGGTTTTGGCTTCCGACTTGCCTCTAGGGAACAGGACAAACGCGCCGGTTTCTTTTTGCCAGCTGAACGCGAGGCCGACAATCTCCGCGTCGCGTGGATCGAGTGATGAAGTCTCGAGATCAAAGCAGATGGATGCGCGCTGACGCAGCTCCTCGATGAACTTTTTTCTCTCGGCCGCCGTGCGCACGAGCCTGTAATGATGTTCGGTTTCGGCGATGGTGCGTGGTTTGGCGCGGGGTTGCTCGGGCTCGCCCGCCGGGAACAGCTCGGGGGATTCCGTCGGACTCGCGGCGGGCAAGCCGGCGGCTTGCCCCACATTTGTGAGGCGGCCACGACCAGCCTTGAAGTCCTCGCCGAAGAGCCGCTTGCCCATCGAGTTGAACTCGAACTCGGTGAGGAAGGTCTTCAGCCGCTCGTGATCGAAGTCGTGCAGCTTCAGGTCCTCGAGCGTGACGTCGAGGGGCACGTCGAGGATGATGGTGGCGAGCTTCTTCGAAAGCAGCGCCATGTCAGCGTGCTCGCGCACCTTCTCCTGCAGCTTGCCCTTCAGGGTGGCGACGGAGGCGATCACATTCTCGACGGAGCCGTGGGTCTTGATCAGTTCCATCGCGGTTTTTTCACCGACGCCTTTGATGCCGGGGATGTTGTCGGACGCGTCCCCCATCAGGCCGAGAATGTCGATGACCTGCTCCGGCCGCTCGATGCCCCAGCGCGCGCAGACTTCCGCCGGGCCGAGAATCTCCGTGTCCGCGCCGCTGCGCCCCGGCTTGTAGATGCGCACGTGCTCTGTGACGAGCTGGCCGAAATCCTTGTCAGGCGTCACCATGTAGGTTTCGCAGCCTTCCCGATGCGCGCTGCACGCGAGCGTGCCGATGATGTCATCCGCCTCGAAGCCGTCCCTCACCAGCACGGGGATGCGCATCGCCTCCAGCAGCCGCTTGATCTGCGGGATGGCGATGCTGATGTCCTCCGGCATCTCGTCACGCTGCGCCTTGTAAGCGGGAAAAATCTCGTGCCGTGGTGTCGGCGCATGCGTGTCCAGCGCGACGGCGATGTGGGTGGGTTTTTGGTTTTCGATGATGTCGAGCAGCGTGTTGGTGAAGCCGTAGAGCGCCGATGTGTTCACGCGGTCGCTGGTGAAAATGGGGCTGCGGATGAAGGCAAAGTGCGCGCGGTAGAGCAGCGCCATGCCATCCAGAAGGAAAAGTCGGTTCGACATCGCGGCGAGTGTAGGCAGGACGGCTGAAAGGGCAAAGTGCGAAGATGCCGCGTTTGCAGCACGGCCCGCAACGTCCGCGAAATGCGAGGTGGCCAATGCCGGCGGATCGACTAGACGTGAGCATGAGCAAGACCGCCGCGAAAACCCCGAAGACGAAGAATTCCTTTCCCATTGCCTCAAGTGCCGCGGTGATGGAACTGGACGAGCCTGAGATGAGAAGCCTCTGGCTGGCCAATGGCGAGAACCTCCGCGCGCACATCACCAAGGTGGAGAGCGACGGCCTGCGCATCACCAATGCGGAAAAGGAGTCCACCTTCATCAACGCGCCGGACCTCTCGACTGCTGACCGCGTGCGCTACGGCTTTGGGACACGGAAGGAAGAAGCCTGGATGCAGAAGATGGAGGCAAATCTGGCGAAGCTCGAGGCCTCGCGAGCTGTGCTCGTCTCGTAGCGTGCAGGATGCAGTGGATCGGTGGGCATGTCTGTGAGCACGCACATGCTTCGTCCTGCCACTGCCGCAGACATCGCAGCGCTCGAGTTGCTGATCCCACTTTCCGTGCGCGCCCTTCAGGCCGGACACTATTCTGCCGAGCAAATGGACGCCGCGCTGGGTCCTGTTTTTGGCGTGGACAGGCGACTGATCAGCGATGGCACATACTTCGTGGTCGAAGACGATGGAGTGATCGTGGGATGCGGCGGATGGAGCAAGCGGAAGGCGATGTATGGCGGAGATCGTGGTAGCGCGGGTCAGGACGCCCTGCTCGATCCGAAGACGGACGCCGCGCGCATCCGCGCCTTCTTTGTGCACCCCTCGCATGCACGGCGCGGCATCGGGCGACGACTGCTCACGGCATGCGAGGCCGCGATCCAGTCAGCAGGATTCACACGGATCGAGCTCGTGGCCACGCTCACCGGCGAGCCGCTGTATGCTTCCGCCGGCTACAGTGTTTTGGAGATGATCGATGCGCCTTTGCCACACGGTCTCGTCTTGCCAACGGTGCGAATGGGAAAGAGCAGCCCGCGCCTCCGAAGCTAAGCCCGCCTCTTCTTTTCGTTCTCCGGCGCCTCCACAAACGACGCGATGGCCAACAGGATGGCCGCGACGACCACGCACGAGTCCGCCACATTGAAGGACGGCCATGGGCTGGCAAAGGGCACATGCAGGTCGAACTTCAGGAAATCCACCACGTAGCCGTGCATCAGCCGGTCGGTGAGATTGCCGAAGATGCCCGCGAGCAAAAGCGCGAGCGCGAGCCGGCTCAAAGCACCGGGGAAAAATCCTTTCCGGTAAAACCAGGTGAACAACGCCAGCGCCGCGAGCGAGACGCCTCCGAAGGCCCAGTTCGCGTACTGGGTGCCGTTGAACATCCCGAAGGCGATGCCGGTGTTGGCGGTGTGATGCAGCCAGAAGAAATTGGGAATCACCTCCAGCTCGGCGCCGTGAAGTTCGATGTGCCTTACGATCCATGTCTTCGTGATGACGTCGAGAATATAAAGGGGCAGGGTGATGAGAAGGATCAGACGGCGCATGGATGGGGGCGTGGGGCGGCCAGATTGCTCCAGTTCGCTTCCCAATCAACATTGGATCTCCGCCATGAGTTTTCTGTGAGCGCAACCGCCGCGTCCGATGCGATGGAACGAGGCGGCGGAATCACTGGAAATGGCCTCGTCACCATGCTTAGTGCGCCGCCATCCCTCCTGACACCTGCATGATTCCAATGTCCCCATCCACCTTTGCTGGCCACGCGGTGCTCTCTTTCTGTTTGATGTTTGGCTTCAGCAGTTGCTCCAGTCCACAGCCGAAGACCGCAGGAACCGGGAAGCCCCGCTACTCATTGGAGTGCTACTGGAAAGGTGAGGGCGTCAGCGGAAGTCCGGAGATCGAGATCTCGCTGAGCGAGCAGCGCGTGCGGTACTTCAAAGGCGGTCAGCTCGTCGGCGTCTGCCCGATCTCCTCTGGACGCGAGGGGCATTCGACCCGGCCCGGCAGCTACCGGATCCTGGAAAAAGACTTTCATCATCGGTCCACGCTCTACGGCGCCTTCTGCGATTCCGAGGGTCTCATCGTCCAGGAGGACGTGGACGTCCGCAAGGATCGCGCGCCTCCGGGCACGCGTTTTGTCGGTGCGGAGATGCGCGGCTTCATGCGCATCACGGGAGCCGTCGGTATGCACGAGGGCTATCTTCCCGGCTACCCAGCTTCGCACGGATGCATCCGCCTGCCCGGCTACATGGCCGAGATTTTTTATCGGGAGACGCCGTTGGGCACTCCCGTGAAGATCGTCGGAGATTCATCCGAAGCCGTGGCCACGGAACCGATGCCCCTCGCCCCCGTGGTCGCCAAAGCCGAAGACACAAGGTACAACTCAGAGGTGGTGACTGGCGGGGAGACAAGACTGAAGGCGCGCGAGCCCGGCCGCCCGCTCGTCGGGATGAGCCGGCGAAAACCGCAGCAGGCCACACGCGGGCAGACGCTTTACTGGCGCGGGTAGGGCCGCCTCACGCCGTGATGGCCTCAACGCAGCGGCCGCACAGTTCCGTGTGCTCCGCGTGCGTGCCCACATCGGGCAGCAATCTCCAGCAGCGCGCGCATTTCTCGTTCGCGCAGACCTCCACCGCCGCCGCGAGCTCCGCGCCGCGTGTGATGTGAAGATCACTGAGGATGAAAAACTCCGTGACTGTGGGGAGCTCCGCGAACACTCCGTGGTCGAAGCCTTTATGCGGCAGCGTCAGGCGCACCGTGGCCTCGAGGTTTGAGCCGATCAGCTTTTCCTGCCGTGCCTTCTCGATGGCCTGCTGGATGATGGCGCGGGCCTGGAGCAGTTGGTCCACGGCCGCAGTGGTGTCGCTGCCGGCGAAGGCGGGGTTCGGTGTGGGGAACTGCTCAAGGTGGATGCTTTCCTTGTGACCGAGGTGCCCCCACGCCTCGTCAGCGGTGAAGGCGAGGATGGGCGCCAGCAACTGGCAGAGCGTCTCGGTGATCTCCCGGATCGCGGTCTGCGTGGCGCGGCGGCGCGTGCTGTCGCGCGCGTCGCAATAGAGACGGTCTTTGGTGATGTCGATGTAGAGCGAGCTGAGGTCGCTGGTGAAAAACTGGTTCTCCTCCGAAGCTACCTTGCGG
>JANOBO010000311.1:0-23599 GCA_031411695.1 Verrucomicrobiaceae bacterium | reverse complement strand
CATGGCGTACATGCCGGGGCGTAGTTTGAGGTCGGCGTTTTTCAAATCGGCCTCTGCCAGCATGGTGCGTGTGATGGGATCGAGCGCGTAGGCGATGCGGGAGATCGTGGCTTCGATGGGGGTGGGGCCGATGGCGTCGATGGCGGCTTTCACGGGCTTGCCGGGCTGCACGAGGGCCGTTTCCATCTCGGTGACGGGAATCTGCAAGCGGATGGTGCTCGCATCGACGAGATCGACGACCTTGCTGGTGCTGGCGTTCACGAGCGCGCCGGCATCGACATGCCGCGCGGTGATGATGCCGTCAAAGGGCGCGGTGATCTTTGCATAGCCGAGCATCACGCGCGCGTGCTGGGCGCTGGCTTCAACGACATCGAAAGCGGTCTTTGATTTGTCGAGTTCCGACTTCGCCTTCTCGAGCATCTGCGGCAGGATCAGATCGGGCGAGGATTTTCGCGCCTTGGTCAGCCGGTCGTATTCCTGCTGCGCAAACTCGAGTGCTGGCTTAAGCGCGGCGGATTCTGCCTCGTTCTTGGCGAGGTCGGCTTCGAGTTCCGGCACTTCGATCTCCGCGAGCACCTGGCCTGCCTTCACGGCATCGCCTTTATCGGCGGCGATTTTTTTAATGTAGCCGGTGACCTTGGCGTAAAGCACCGCTTGCTGCCACGGCGCAAGTGTGGCTGGCAGCGTGATCCAGCGGTGGATGAGGCCGGTGGTTGGCTTTGTGGCCGGGAGTTCGAGAGCCATCGCGGGCATGGCGATTGTCAGGATGAGAAGAAGAGGTTTCATGATGGGTTGTTTATCTCGTCGGGATCGAGCGAGAATGAGATGGCTTGTTTTCTCGCGAGCAACGCAAACACCGCTGGCAAAATGAACAACGTGGCCACGGTGCCGAGGGCGAGGCCGCCGAGAACGGCTTTGCCGAGCGGGCCTGCTTGACCGCCGCCGAAGGCCATCGGCAACATGCCGGCCATCATGGCTAAGCTGGTCATCAAGATCGGGCGCAGTCGGCTGCGCACACCTTCGATTGCAGCGTCGTTTCTCGTCATTCCCTGGCGATGCGCCCGATGCGCGAAGGTGACGAGCAGGATGGCGTTTGCCACGGCGACACCGACGGCCATGATCGCGCCCATGAAGCTCTGAATGTTCAGCGTCGTGTGTGTGATCCACAGCGCCAGCACGACTCCGAGAATCACGGCGGGCACGCTGCCGACAACGACGAGAGCGAGGCGCACGCTTTGGAAATTGGCGATGAGCAGGAGGAAGATCACAACGATGGCGGTGAGCAGGCCGAGGCGCAGGCCCGCTTGCATCTCCTTCATCGGCGGGATCTGGCCGCGGATGGCGACGTTGGTGCCCGTGGGCACGGTGAGTTCGGACATCGCTTTCTCGACCTGTGCGGCGACGCTGCCGAGATCGCTGCCCTGAATGTTCGCGGTGACGGAAATCGTGCGCGCCATGTTGTAGCGGTCGTACTGGCCGGTGACGGTGCCTTCGCTGACTTTCGCCACACTGCGCAGCGGCACCACTTTGCCCTCGCCCGCCGTGATGGGGAGATTGCGCAGGTCTTCGAGGCCCTTCATCTGCGTCTGCGGCACTTGGATTTGCAGGCTCATGCTGACGCCGGTCTTCGTGTCGGCATAATAATTGGGCACGGTGAAGCGGCTGCTGGCGGTGGCGGCCACGAGGCTGCGCGTCGCATCATTCATTTTCACGCCGAGCAGGCCCGCGCGCTCGCGGTCGATGTTCATATCGACGCTGGGATAGTCGAGCGTCTGGCCGAACTGCACATCGCGCAGCGCGGGGATGGTCGCGAGCTTTTGCCTGACCACCTCCGCAAACGTGCGCGTGACGGCGAAGTCCTTGCCACTGACCGCGACCTCGATGGGAGTTGGCGAGCCGAGCGACATCACGCGCGAGACGATGTCGGCCGGTTCAAAGGAGAGCAGCACACCGGGAATTTCTTTGGCCAGCCGCTCGCGCAGTTTTTCGCGCAGCGGTGCGATGGGCACGCCGCTGTTTTCTTTGAGCTGGATTTGCAACAGCCCTTCTTCCGGGCCGCTGTTCCATTGGTGGATGAGATTGACCGGATAGTTCGGCGCATGAACACCGACGAGTCCCATCGTGATCGCGACGTGGCCCGCGCCAGCCTCATCGGCAATCGAGGCGAGGATGCGCAGGGCGATCTGCTCGGTGGTTTCGAGTTTGGTGCCGCTGGGCGCGCGGAAACGAAGCTGGAGCTGGCCTGAATCGACCTGCGGGAAGATTTCATTGCCGAGTCGCGGCGCGATGATGCTGATGGCGAAGATCGTGCCCGCGAAATACGCCGGGATCAGGATGTAGCGCATCAGCACGAGTGGGCGGATCAACGCGGCGAAGATGCCTCGTGGTGCTGCGCGTTTGTCATCGGGGTTCTCCTCGATCAGCACCGTTCCCGACGCTGCTTTGCGCGTCCACCACACCGCGAGCACCGGCACGAGCGTGCTGGAGAGCAGATAAGACGCGATCATGCTGAAGCCGACCGCGAGCGCGAGTGGTACGAAGAGCGCCTTGGCCGCGCCGACCATGAAGAAGGACGGCACAAAAACCGCGAGGATGCACAGCATCGCGAGCAGACGGGGCAGCGTTGTCTCCTCGGTAGCATTGAGGGCGCAGCGCGCGATTGAAGGTGGGGCAAGCCGCTGGCTTGCCCGCTGTGCAACCGGGCCGTTTGCACCACCTTGCAGATGCGTGTGGATGTTCTCGATCGTCACGGTCGCCTCATCCACGAGGATGCCGACGGCGAGCGCGAGGCCGCCGAGGGTCATGAGGTTCACCGCCTGCCCTCCCATCCACAGGCCGACCAAGGCGGCGGCGATGCTGATGGGGATGTTCAGCACCACGATGAGGGCGCTGCGGAAGTTGCGCAGGAAGAGCAGCACCATCAGGCCGGTGAGCGCCGCGCCGAGCATGCCTTCCTTCACTAGATCGTTGATTGCGCGGATGACCCACGGGCTTTGGTCGAACTCGAACGTGACGTTGATGTCCTCAGGGCACGCGGCCTTGAATTTGCCGATGTTTTTCTTCACTAGCTCCACGACCGAGAGCGTCGAAGCGTCGCTGCGCTTCGTCACCGGCATGTAAACGGTGCGGCGGCCGTTCACGAGCGCGATGCTCGTCACGAGGTCGCTGCCGTCGGTCACATCACCGACATCGCGCACGAAGACCGCGCCTTTATCTGTGACCTTGAGCGGCACAGCGGCGAGGTCCTGGATGTTTTTCACCACGGCATTCGTCGGCACGATGGGATAGCTGTTCGGCAGCGAGAGATTGCCGCTCGGGCTGATGGTGTTTGCCGCCGTCATCGCGGTCACGATGTCATCGGGCGAGAGTCCGTAGGCGCGGAGGCGGTCCGGCTTCACATTGATCAAGATGGTGCGCGCGCTGCCGCCGAACGGAGGCGGCGCCGAGACACCCGGCAGTGTGGCGAATAGCGGGCGCACCATGTTCAGCGCCGCGTCCTGCATCTGGCCGACGGTGCGGTTAGGGTTCTCCGTGGAGAAAACCAGATTGCCCACCGGCACGCTGCCCGCATCGAAGCGAGTGACGAAGGCCCCCGGCGTGCCCGGCGGCATGAACGAGCGCGAGCGGTTCACATACGCGATGGTTTCGGCCAGCGCGGCGGACATGTCCGTGCCGGGATGGAAGTGGAGTTTCATGATCGAAGCTCCCTGGATGTTCTTTGACTCCACATGCTCGATGCCGGCGATGTAGAGGAAGTGGTACTCGTAATAGTAGGTCAGGTAGCCCTCCATCTGGAGCGCGTCCATGCCACCATACGGCTGCGCCACATAGATCGTGGGAATGCCCAGAGGCGGGAAGACATCGCGGGCCATCCGCTGCACCGCGACCCATGCGCCAAGACCAATCGCAACGACGGCAACAATGACAGACCAAGGATGGCGGAGAGCGGTGCGAGGAAGGGACATGCGGGAGAATGACGAAATCAGAATGAAGAAGGAAGATCAGTGGCGGGCTACTTCGACGCCAAGTTCACGGAGCTGTTTCTGGACGACCTTGAGTACCTTGCGACCCTCGGCGGTGATGCGATAGGGCCGAGGTGCCTTGGGCCCGAGAGCAGGGTCGCTTTTTGAAGCCAACCAGCCATTCGCCTCCATGCGCTTGAGCATCGGGTAAAGCGTGCCGGGGCTGACCTCATAGCCGTGACGCTTCAGCTCCTTCAGCATCCACTGGCCGATGATCTCCCCTTCCGCCGCATGATGCAGCACATGCACCTTCCAGAAGGAAATGAGGATTTCGCGGTTAACGGCTTTGAGGTCCATCGGGAGGGAACGTTGCCCGATTACGGGCAGCGTAAAGACGAGGAGTTTGTTTTTCTTCTATCAGGAGAAAAACAGAAACGGCTGGCGCTTGCCCACGAACCACGAACCACGAAAAGCGTGGGGTTGGCATTGAATCTCGGTGCATAGCCACCCGCACAGCGGGTGGGTATGGTGCAATCCTTGATGCAGAATTATTTTTCGCCCGCAGACGGCTTGGTCAATGGTGCCTGATGCGACCCGCGCAACTGTTGCATCCATTTCTCCGCCTTGCCGTTCATCACCAGCAACAGGCAGGCGGCGAAGCCGAGCGTTGCCAGCCCCATGAGCAGGCCGCTGATCATGGCCCCATGGTCTAATTTGGGTGTGTTGCGTTGACCGTCGGGAGGAGAGATAAATGCCATGCCTCAATCAAGCTGCAGGCAGCGCGATGACTACTTTTACACGGCAACCCTATCGTTGCGAAAAACCCAGCTTCTTGGCCTGACGATTCAGTCACAGCTTCCGCGAAAAAGCAATCGGCCCGGTTTGAGGCACTACATCAGCGACGCATCCACCCCAGGCTGGTCAATTGGAACTGGCGCAGGAGCCGCCACAGAAGCCGCCGCAGGTTGCAGCAAAGTCCTGGGCTTGGATTTTTTCTTGAGCTTTACGTTAGATTTCGGGATGGCTTTTTTCAACGCGGGTTTCTTAGAAACCGCTTTTTCGGCAGCCACCAGTTCTGTGACGGAAACGCCATCCGGGAGTTTCTCCAAAATTTGAAGCAGGGCGCTGAGTCCCTTGAGAATTTTCTTCCGGTGATCGAGGACGAACTCAAGAGCGTGAGTGCGGTTGCGTTTCATGATTTATTAGATGCTAAACAACCAACCCACAGATCGTCAGCAAGAAAATGCGGGAGGAGGCAACATGTCACATTGAGCTTTCCCCTGCCAGGCGTTCAGAGTGACAAG
The DNA here is from genome assembly GCA_031411695.1 of Verrucomicrobiaceae bacterium. GTDB lineage: Bacteria > Verrucomicrobiota > Verrucomicrobiia > Verrucomicrobiales > Verrucomicrobiaceae > JAIBCL01. Next base: position 18,333 of record JANOBO010000311.1, on the reverse strand, counting down.
GCCGTCACATTTGGAGTCTTATATTTCAGAATCGTCACCGTTCAATGTGACAAGACTGTCACACGCGCGGTGTGGCATGGGCGGCGGGTATTTGGTAAACCACCCGCCAGCAACGCTAAGAACACCACACCCGGCGAGGCTCCCAACATCAAACCAACCAAATACTAACCAACACAATGCGAAATCACTCCTCCCATCTCCTCCTGCTCGCCGCCGCGTGCGCCTGCCTAGGCGCTGCTCCCGCGCAGGCCGGTACCGATCTCTCCTCCAAAGACCCCGAAACTGCTGCTACCCCGGCGGACGACAAGTCCATCTATGACAAGATTTGGGGCATGGCGAAGCTCTACACGAGCGATGAGGGCATCATTCAGGACATCTCCTTCGTGGGCCGCGCCCAGTTTGAGTATTTCAATGTGGACTCCGATCAGGGCAACCAAGACGACTGGGAAACGCGCCGCCTTCGCGCCGGCGTGAAGATCAAGTTCCTTCAGAAGTGGACGCTCCACGCTGAAGCCAACTTCGACGCTGACCATCCAGACCCATTCTACACGAAACTGACGGATGCCTATCTCATGTACACTGCCAGCGACGCCCTTGCCATCTCTGTCGGCAAGCAGTCCGTGAAGTTCGGCCTCGACGGTGGCACGTCCTCGAAGGAACTGATCACCATCGACCGCAGTAATCTGGCCAATAACCTCTGGTTCACAGAGGAATATGCTCCGGGTGTGAGCATCTCCGGGAAAAAGGACGCCTGGAGTTATTTCCTCGGCTGGTTCACCAGCGACGGCAATCCTGAGTACGGCGACTTCGAGGCGGGAACCTTCCTGCTGGCCAGCATCGGCTATGATTTTGCCGAGCAGTTCCATTCCGACAAGGCACTGCTGCGCCTCGATTATGTTTATCAGCAGCCTGACGACGGCAACATCGCCACCCGCCCGTTTGAAAACATCGGGTCGGTGAACTTCAACTACGAGCAGGGCAAGTTCGGCCTCGGCACGGACTTGAAGGCCGGCCAGGGCTACGGCAAGCAGGGCGACATCTTCGGCCTGCAAATCATGCCCTCATACTACATCGCCGACGGGGTGCAGCTCGTGCTGCGCTACACCTACATGAACGGCGAGGACAACTCGATCCGCTTTGCGCGTTACGAGAACCGCGTCGAGTCGGGTAAAGGCGACGAATACAACGAGTTCTACGCAGGCCTGAACTGGTACCTCTACGGTCACAAGCTCAAGTTCCAGACCGGCGTGCAGTATGCCATGATGGATGACAGCAAGAACGACGGTGGCGAATACAGCGGCTGGCAATGGGTCAGCGGCGTCCGCATCAGTTGGTAATGTCGGCGAGAGATCGGTTGGAAACCCGGCTGGTAAGTTGAACACGAAAAGGGCGCGATGGGAAACCACCGCGCCTTTTTCATCTCGCACCGTCAGCCGCGACGGCCCTCGCCGCGTGCCGCTGCGGGTTCCCGCAGTGGCTGCGGTTTTGTGGCCGCGGTCCGTCCGAGGGGCTTCCTGCCCCCCGCCCCCTGTTGCCGCACCCGCAAGGGCGTGCCTTTTCAATCCCGCGAAGACCACCGCCTTGCGGCGGCAGCTACTTCCGGTGAGCCCCATCCACCCGCGCACACCCGCACCACGCGCACCCCATTCAGCGCCGCGCCGCCAGGATCAGCTCATTCATCTTTGCCCGCAACAGACCCATGTCCGCGAGCGAGGCCCGGTCCAAACACCAAGTGCGGAGGTGTTAATCGCGACGCTTACCCCATCCGGCCCGTGATGTAATTCGCAGTCACCTCGGATTCTGGGTTGGAAAACAGCTTGTCGGTCGCGGCGAGTTCTTCCAGGCGTCCGAGGTAGAAGAAGGCGGTGCGGTCGGAGACGCGGCGTGCCTGCTCCATGTTATGCGTGACGATGATGATCGTGTAGTTCTCCTTGATCTGATGGATCAGCTCCTCGACACGCGCGGTGGCGATGGGGTCGAGCGCGGCGCAGGGTTCGTCCATGAGCACGACCTGCGGCTTCACCGAAATGGTGCGGGCGATGCAGAGGCGCTGTTGCTGGCCGCCGGAAAGGCCGAGCGCGCTCTCGTGCAGTCGGTCTTTGACCTCATCCCAGAGCGCGGCGGAGCGGAGGCTGGTCTCTGCGGCCTCGGCCAGCACCGCCTTGTCCTTTATGCCGGCGACCTGGAGTCCGTAGATGACGTTCTCGTAGATTGAGCGCGGGAAGGGATTGTACTTTTGGAAAATCATGCCGACACGGCGGCGGAGATTGATGACGTTCACGTCACGGTGATTGATGTCCACGCCATCGAGTGTGATGCGCCCCTTCACGATGCGCGCGATGTCCACGAGATCGTTGATGCGATTGATGCTCCGCAGCAGCGTGCTCTTGCCGCAGCCGGAGGGACCGATGAGAGCGGTGACCTCGTGCTTCGGAATGTCGAGGTTCACGTCGTGCAGCACCTCATTGTCGCCGTAGGCGAAGGAGAAGTCCTGGATCGCCACGATGGGCGGGCCGCCGTTGTTGCCGTTGGAAGTCATTGCCTTCAACTGAACTGGCCGCGCACATAGGCGTCGGTCTGTTTCTCGCGCGGGTTGTTAAACAGCTCCACCGTTGGCGCAAACTCGACGAGCCTGCCGAGATAGAGAAACGCCGTGTGGTCGGAGACGCGGCGTGCCTGCTGCATGTTGTGGGTGACCATGACGACCGTGTAGTCCTGCACCAGCGTGGTGATGAGTTCCTCGATCTTCAGCGTGGCCAGGGGATCGAGGGCTGAGCACGGCTCGTCCATCAGCAGGATGTCCGGCTTCGATGCGATGGAGCGCGCGATGCAGAGGCGCTGCATCTGACCGCCTGAAAGACCGAGCGCGTTCTGATGGAGCCTGTCCTTCAGCTCATCCCAAAGCGCGGCGGATCTGAGGCAGCGCTCGACAGCCTCATCGAGGACGGCTTTTTTCTTCACGCCATGCACGCGCAGCGCGAAGACGACGTTTTCATAAATGCTCTTTGGAAACGGGTTCGATTTTTGGAAAACCATGCCGACCTGATTGCGGAGCTGGGTGAGGTCCACGTCGTCATCGTGGATGTTTTTCCCCTTGATGCGAATGGCTCCCTTGGTGATCCGCGCTCCTTGGATGCGGTCATTGATGCGGTTGAAGCAACGCAGCAGCGTGCTCTTGCCGCAGCCCGAGGGGCCGATGAACGCGGTCACCTGCCGCGCGGGAATTTGAAGCGAGATGTCGTGCAGCGCCTGCTTCTTGCCGTAGTGAAAGTCCACGCCCTCAATGCTGATGATCGCGCGCGCGGCGGCTGCGGGCGGCGTCACGTTCTGCGTGGTTCTGGCGATGGAGGGCGCGGTCACCATTGGTATTTGGCGCGGAGTTTGCGGCGGAGCAACACGGACGTGGCGGCCAGAGTCATCACGAGCACGAGAAACACAAACACCGAGCCATACTGCGCGCGCTCGGACCATTCGTTCTGCGGGATGCGCGCGGCGAGGGTGTAGATGTGATACGGCAGCGCCTGCACGGACTCGGTGAGCATCCCGCCGGCTCCCTTCTCGCCCTGCCACGGCAGCTTGTCCTTGAAGGCAAGCGCGGCGGTGAACATGATCGGCGCGGTCTCACCGGCCGCGCGCGCGATGCCGAGAATCGATGAGGTGAGGATGCCAGGGAGCGCGAAGGGCAGCACGCTCCGCCAGATCGTCTGCCATTTCGTGGCGCCGAGTGCGAGCGATGTCTCGCGGAATCCCTGCGGCACAGCCTTGAGGCATTCCTCGCACGCGGTGATCACCACGGGCAAAATCACGAACGCGAGTGTGAAGCCTCCGGCGAGCACGCTGGTGTCCCAGCCTTCAAAGCTCAGATTCGTGAATCCGAGCGGGATGACGAACAACGATCTCTCCAGCGGCACATCCACCAGCCGCGGCGCGCCGAGAACGAAGACACTCAGGCCGAAAAGACCGAACACCACCGACGGCACGCCGGCGAGATTCAGGATGGCGAGGCGCACCCACTCGATGAAGCGGCCCTGCTTCGAGTATTCATTGAGATAAATCGCCGACGAGATTCCGAGAAAGAGCGCCACGGCCATGCACACCGCCACGAGCATCGTGGTGCCGACGATGGGCCCCAGAATGCCACCGCCAGAATACGAGATCGTTTTCTCCTGACGCAGGTTCGCCCCGAGCTGCTGCTTGATCGCGTCGGATCCCTTCGGACCCGTCTCATACGTCCTGCCCTGCTTGTCCTCGATGATGTGCAGCGTCTCGGGCAGCTTGGTGAGGAACGCGGTGTTCACGAACGGCGCCTTCCACGACAGCACGATGGGCGCCCCCTTCACGATGATGTGGAGAAAAATCGACGCTGTGGCCGCGAGCACCGCATACGTCGCGGCGCGCAAGGTCCAGCGCGTGAGCCATTCGTTGACCTCACGACGGGCCTTCCGTCTGGCAAATGGGTTCGCGGCTTCTGCGCTAGGATCGGCGGATGAGTCGTGCATGGGATCAGACCTTGTAAGTCTTGAAGCGCCGCGCCATCAGCCGCGCGAGGTAATTGATGACGAGCGAGATCGAGAAAAGCAGAATGCCGACCATGAACAGCGCCTGCCAGTGTGAGGAGCCGCGCGACACCTCCCCCAGCTCCTGCGCGATGATGCCGGTGAGCGTGTGCGCCGGCTGAAACACGGTGCCGATGCCGTCTGAGAAATCCGGAATGGCGATGCGGTTCCCTGCGACGAGCAGCACGACCATGGTCTCCCCGATGATGCGCCCGAGGCCGAGCAACACCGCGGCGAGAATGCCCGAGCTGGCCGCAGGCACGATCACGCGGAACACCGTCTGGAGCTTTGTCGCGCCCAGCGCGTCCGCCGCTTCGGCAAACGAGCGCGGCACATTGTTGATCGCATCCTCCGCGAGGCTGAACATCGTCGGCACCGCCATCAGTGCCAGGAGACAGCCCGCGTTAAACATGTTCAAGCGCTCGGCCACGGGGAATCCCGGCATCCATCCCAGCCCTGGAATCTGGCTGATCTCCTTGATGAGATCCCCTAGCACCGAAATGCCGATGAAGCCGAGCACGACGGAAGGGATGGCCTGGATGAATTCGATCATCGGCTTGATGATCTCCTGCTCGCGTGGCGTGGCGAACTGGTTGGTGTAAATCGCCGCGCCGACACTGAACGGCAGCGCGATCACCATGGCGACGAGCGCGATGAGCAACGAGCCGGTGAAGAGCGGCACCACGCCATAGAAGTCCTGCCACGAGCTGTTCGTGATCCAGTCACCGCCGAAGAGAAAGGCCACCGTGGCCTGGAGTTTCGGCACCGGCTTTGAGTAGTCCCATGTGCGCATGAGCGTGAGGGAGTCATCGAGGTGCATGAGGTGCGCAGGAAGCTGCGCGCGCACTTTGCCGATCAGTCTGCCTGCCTCCGCGTTACCCACTTTGTCCGGCACGCCGGCGAACGCCTTTTGAACCGCCTCGCGATACGCGGGTATCAGCTTCTCGATCTCCGGCAGCTTCGCCAGCAGCGGCCCGATGCTGGCCTTGTAGTCGATGTCCTCCAGCGACGTGGCCTCCGCGTCCTTGATGAACGCCTGCTTCTCCGCTTCAGTCTTCGCGCTGGCGGCCGCCGCGAATAGCTGCGCGCGCGCATCCTCGGCCATGTGACGCTGCACGGCCTTCTCCTTCGTCGCGAGCGCGGCAGCCTCCATGCTGTCATGAACTTCCGTGATCGGATCGACCGCCTCCTCAAACGCATCCACTGCGGCGATGAATGCCGCGTGCTTCTCCCTGGCTTCGCGCTCTTTCGCGGCGGCGATGTCAGTCACTTCCTTGATGAAAGGCGGCGGGTCCGTTTGATCCGGCTGAAGGGCGAGCACGTCAGCCCTCAACCGCTTTTGTTCATCTGCGTTGAACAACAGGGGCGTCGGCTCGCTCTCCAACGCCGCGCTCGTGGCGGCGGACACAGCTTCACGCAGCGCCGTGATCTTCTCCGGAGCGGTGCCCGCCGCAGCGAGCGCTTCCTCCAGCGCCTCGCGTGCGAGCACGGCCTTGTCCTCGACGTGCTGCTTCAGAAGCAGCGCGGCATCACGTCGGTCGCGGGCGGGTTTCGCGATCGTGTTCAACTCCGCGTTCAGCGCGCGCTTGAGCTTGCTCAGCAGCTCCTGATTCTCGAGGAGCGGCTTCTTGACGAAGTCTGAAAACTCCAGCCCCGCCATGCGATACACGCTCAGCTCACGGCTGTAGGTCGGCAGGAAACCGGCGCCCTCACGCAGCAGCGAGAGCATGATGAGGACGAGCACCAGGATCGCGATGCCCGCGTTCGTGCCGAAGAACCACTTGATCAGCTGCTGCACATTCAGCCGCATGCCCAGCCGGCGCGGCCGGTGCATAAGCTCGCCGGCACCCAGGTTGACGATCTTCTCCGGTTTCTTCATTCAGTGCGTGCTCCGCGCCGGTGCCACAACAAACAAAAACCCGGCGGGAGGTTTTGAGACTGTCCTCCAGCCGGGCGCTTTGCAACTGACGGATCTGTTGCCTGAATTATTTTTCCGGGATGAAGCCCACGAGCTGGGCGATCTTTGTTCCGCCCGGGCTGAGGCAGAAGTCGATGAACTCCTTCACCTTCCCAGTCGGCTCGCCGTTGGTGTAGAAAAACGTCGGGCGGCTGTAGGGGTAGGCCTTCACGTTGGCCGCTTCGGGCGTGGTGCCGTCGATCGGCACCGCCTTCACGCCCTTCGCCTGCGCGTAGGCCAGGCCGACGTAGCCGACGCCGCCCGCGTTGCCAGCCACTTCGGACGCGATCTGCTCATTGCCCGCCATCTTCTGGCTGCTGGAGGCGTAGTCCTTGCCCTTCATCGCCAGCGCCATCCAGTCCTTGTAAGTGCCGGAGGAGGTATTGCGGGTGTAGATCGAGATCGGGCCGGGCGTGCCGCCGACTTCGCTCCAATCCTTCACCGCGCCGGTGAAGATGCCCGCCACCTGCTTCTTCGTCAGGCTGCTCACCGGATTGTTCTTGTTCACCACCACGACGATCATGTCCCAGGCCATCTCGTGCTCCTTCAAAAAGACGCCCTTCGTCTTGCAGAACGTGCGCTCGTCGTCCTTCACCTTCCGGCTGGACATGCCGATCTCGGCGCTGCCGGAGGCCAGGTTCGTGAATGCCGTCGACGAACCTTCCGCCGCGATGTCAAAGCTGACGCCGCCGCCTGCCTTCTTGAAGCCTTCCGCCCACTGGGGAACGAGTTTCGCCCCGAGCGTGTCGGAGCCGCGGAGCCGGAGAGTTTGTGCCTGTGCATCTGCCGACGCGACGAGCGCGAGTGCTCCGATACCGGCGAGTTTGAAAAAGCTGCTGCGTTTCATGGGGTGTTTTTTTGGCGGGTTGGTTTGAATGTGTGGTGTGATGACGCGGCACCTATTGCCCATGTGCCGCGCAATGGTCAAAATGCCGCATGTGACGAATCTGTCACATCAACGCCTCGTGCCCGCCCTGCCATTCGGTTGACACGATGACGAGTGTCGTTTCGAGTCGGGGCGTTGCATTTTGCCGCGCGACCGCCTGAGCGCGGAGCAGCCACCTCGATCTTCTGAAACACCCCCGTCTATGAACACACACGAACTTCTCGCCCCGCTCAAACACAACCCCGAGCTGCCTCTCCGCCTGATGCTGCCGCATGGCAGCGTGGTGCCGGTTTCCTTCCACATCACCGAGGTGGGCCGCGTCCGGAAGTCATTCATCGACTGCGGAGGCAAGCAGCACGAGACGCAGGCCTGCCAGCTCCAGGCGTGGGTGGGCGAGGATGGAGACCACCGCATCCCCGCGCAAAAACTCGCGGGCATTTTGGAAAAGTCCTTCGAGGCATTCGGCGCTGAGGATCTGCCCGTGGATATCGAATACGAGGATGCCGTCATCTCGCAGTATCCAGTGGCGCGAGTCACACGGGAAAGCGGCGCGCTCGTCCTCCACCTGACGACGAAGCACACCGATTGCCTGGCCAAGGAACTCTGCGGCGTGGCAACCCCTGGAAATGACGACGACTGCGGTGCCGCCGAGCCCGCCGCCTCGTGTTGCAGTCCAAAGGGAGGATGCTGCTGATGAAAAAGTCATGGATCGCCGAAGTCTTCGGTACCTTTGCGCTCATCACCGCCGGCACCGGGGCCATCCTCGTCAATGAGGTCTCGGGCGGCGTCATCGGCCATGCGGGCATCGCGCTGACTTTCGGCCTCATCGTCATGGCGATGATCTACACCGTCGGCGATGTCTCCGGCGCCCATTTGAATCCCGCTGTTACCGTCGCCTTCGCTGTTGCCGGTCGCTCGCCTTGGAGCGCGGTCCCCGTCTTTATCAGCGCGCAGCTCACCGGCGCGTTTGCCGCCAGCTGGCTGCTGAAGTTTCTCTTCCCTGCCAGCGCCACGCTCGGCGCGACGTTGCCGGCGGGCTCGGAGATGCAGAGCTTCATCCTGGAGATCGTGCTCACCTTCTTCCTCATGACCACCGTCCTCAGCGTCTCCACCGGCGCGAAGGAAAAGGGCATCACAGCCGGCATCGCAGTCGGCGGCGTGATCGCGCTGGAGGCGATGTTTGCCGGGCCGATCTGCGGTGCCTCGATGAATCCCGCTCGCTCGCTGGCACCCGCCGTCGTGAGCGGCCATCTCGAGCATCTCTGGCTTTACATGGCCGGCCCCGTCGTCGGCGCCGTGCTCGCCGTGCCGATGTGTGCCGCCATGCGTGATGGCGACTGTTGCACGGTGCTCGGAAGGAAAAACTGCCCGCCATCCCATGACTGAGCGCCCCCTCATCCTCATACTGTGCACAGGGAATTCCTGCCGCAGCCACCTTGCCGAAGGAATCCTGCGCGCTGCTTCGGACGGCGCATTCCGCGTCGCCTCCGCAGGCTCCCGGCCTGCCGGTCATGTGCATCCGCTGGCCATCGCCGCCATGCATGAGATCGGCATCGACATCTCCGCGCACCGCTCAAAGCATCTCGATGAGTTCCTCGGCGAGCGCGTGGAGACCGTCATCACTGTCTGCGGCAATGCCGACCAAGCCTGCCCCATGTTTCCCGGCCAGGTGAACCGCCATCACTGGGGCTTTGACGACCCCGCCCACGCCGAGGGCACCGATGAGGAGAAGCTGATCTTCTTCCGCCGCGTGCGCGATGAGATCCGCCGTGTCTTCGAGGCCTACGCCGCCGGCCGCATCGATGAGGCGAAGCGGCCCCGATAGCCATTGGCAGGTGACGAAAGGTTCACACCCCCGGGCTTCAGTTCCGCGCGGCTGACCGCACCATGGGTGATGCGCATGAAGTTCATGCTGGTCACAGACACCTTCCCGCCGTTGGTGAACGGCGTCTCCCGGACGTTGGGGGTCCTCGCTCTCGGCCTCGCGAAGGCCGGTCACGCCGTCGAAGTCATCACCACCGTCGTGGGTGGTTGCGCGCATGAGCGCGTGGCCATCACCCGCGTACCTTCCGCACCGCTGCCGGGTTATCCCGGACTTCGGCTCGGCTTTGCATCGCGGCGCTTCTTCGCGAAGCGGATGCGCGCGTTGCAGCCGCACGGTGTGTATGTCGCGGTGGAAAGCCTGATGGGCGTGAATGCCGCCGCCGCAGCTAACAAGCTCGGCATCCGCGTGGTGTCCGGCTTCCACACGAACTTCCATTCCTACTCAAAGGACTACCGCGTCCCCATGCTCGCAGGCATCGCCGCACGTTACCTCGTCTGGTTTCACAATCGCGCGGCGCGCACCCTCACGCCTTCCTCCTCCACCGCGCGCGAGCTCGCCGCGCTCGGCATCAGCCGCGTCGGCGTCATGGGGCGCGGCGTCGATGCGCATCTCTTCCATCCCTCGCGGCGGGACCCCGAGCTGCGCGCCAGCCTCGGCGCGGACGATGACACACCCATCGCCCTCTACGCCGGCCGCATGGCGGCGGAAAAAAATCTCGAGCTCGCCATCGAGGCATTCCTGCGCATCCAGCGCGCGCATCCCGGCGCGCGCTGCGTCTTCGCCGGAGGCGGCCCGCGCGTCGAGGAGCTGCGCGCGCGGCATCCCGAGTTTCATTTCGCCGGCCCGTGTGACGACGCCTTGCTGGCCCGCTACTACGCCAGCGCCGACGTGTTTGTTTTTCCCAGCCTCAGCGAGACTTATGGAAACGTCATCGCGGAGGCCATGGCCAGCGGTTTGGTCACCGTCGCCTTCAATTACGCCGCGGGTGAGAAGCTCATCCGTCATGGGGAGACGGGATTCCTCGCGCCGTGCGGTGACGAGGAGACGTTCCTCGCGCAGGTGGACCTCGCGCTACGTCACTGGAACAACACCGTCATGCGCAAGGCTGCGCGCAAGGCCGTGGAGCCGCTGGCATGGGACGACATCATCATGCAGTTTCAGCATGAGCTCACCGGCCCCGCACACCCCGTCACCGCCCACACACCCACCACACTCCCCGCGCATGTCTGACAAACTCAAGCTCCGCTTCAAGACCATCTTCATGTCCGACGTGCATCTCGGCGTGGCCGACTGCAAGGCCGAGCAGGCCAGCCATTTCCTGCGCCACTCCGTTTGCGAGAAACTCGTGCTCAATGGCGACATCATCGATGCCTGGGCGCTGCTGCGCGATGGCCGGTGGGAGAAGTCACACACCCACTTCATCCGCACCGTCCTGCGGAAAATGGAAAAGGAAGACACGCAGGTCATCTACACCCGCGGCAATCACGACGATGTACTGGAGCGCTTCCTGCCCATCGCGCTCGATAACCTCAGCATCGTCCATGAGCACATCCACGATTCCCCGCACGGCCGCTACCTCGTCGTGCATGGCGATGGCTTCGACCACGTCACCACGAATCATAAGTGGGCTGCGGAACTCGGCGCCATCGGCTACACCACGCTCCTGAGGCTGAACCGCCTCTGCAATCTCTGGCGCCAGTGGCGGGGAAAGCCGCCCTTCTCCTTCGCCAAATGGGTCAAAGCCCGCGTCAAAGGCGCCGTCAGCTTTGTCGGCAAATACGAAGAGCAGCTCCAGCAGCTCGCCGCCGAAAAGAACTGCCAAGGCATCATCTGCGGCCACATCCACACTCCGGCCGACAAGCGGGTGGGCACCGTGCATTACCTGAACTCCGGAGACTGGGTCGAGAGCATGACGGCCATCGTCGAGCATCTCGACCGCACCTTTGAAGTCATCACCTATGAGGAATGGTGCCGCCGCACAAACCGCCAGCCAAAGGGCGGCCATGCCGGGATCGATGTCGAGGAAGATGCCGATGAGACGTGGTTAGAGGCGGCGTGAGCGGCATCTGTTCCTTGTGCGGTCGTGCTGATTGCTCCGCGATCATGCGCTGAACGAGGATCATCAGAACAGGAAGTATCGTTGCGCCATCGGCAGCACACTTGAGGGCTCGCAGCGCAGCTCGCGGCCATCGGCCTTCACGGTGTAGGTGTCGGGATCGACCTCGATCTTCGGCAGCCCGCTGTTCCAACGCATGTCGTGCTTGCTGATGGCACGGCATTTCTTCGCGGCGCTGAGTTTTTTGTTCAGGCCGAGGTGCGCGAGGTTTCCCGCCGCGAGCGATGCGCCGCTGACGAAGGTGAGGCAGGTACTGTACTTCGCGCGACCGTGCGCGCCGAATTGCGGACGATAGAACGTCGGCTGCGGCGCCGGGATGCTCGCATTCGGATCGCCCATGTTCGCCATCGCGATGAGGCCGCCTTTCAAAACAACCTCGGGTTTCACGCCGAAGAATGCGGGCTTCCACACGACGAGATCAGCGAGCTTGCCCGGCTCGATGCTGCCGACTTCGTGCGAGACGCCGTGTGTGATGGCGGGATTGATCGTGTACTTCGCGATGTAACGCAGCGCGCGAAAATTATCGGCGGCGGTATGCGATGCGTCTTCGAGCTTGCCGAACTGCGTCTTCATCTTGTGCGCCGTCTGCCACGTGCGCATGATGACCTCGCCGAAAGCCAGCCGCACCTGATCCCCACCGTGGGTCCGAACATGCTGGCGTGTTGTTTGCGCGTGATAGTGAGGGCCATGAAATGCTCTGAGGAGAGCACGAATCTGGCCAGTCAGCGCTGGGAGCCGCGACTCCACCGCTGCCCATCACGCAGCAGGTTGCGCCATCTCATGCGCGTGAAGTCTCACCTGAGTCATTCCCGATACAAAAACCGGCCAGCGGTGACTTTCAAAGTGTCGCTGGCATTCCCCGTCAAGGTGCCCTCAAACGTGGCCTCGATCACAGCGGGGTCTTTTGTTGCCTTTGTCACTGTGACGGTGAAATCAAAACCCATCAGGCTGCCGTACATGAAATGGTCCGGTGAGAGATTCGCGATCTGCGCCACGCTCATGTCCGCGTTGCCGGTCTTGATGTGGTAGGTGCCAGGGCCGTCGATGTTGAAGAGATTGAGTGAGAAGACCTGCTCATCCTTGTTCTTCGGCCCCTTGCTCCCGCCGATGAGCAGGGCCTTGTTGTAGCCGGGAGGATGAAACGCACCGAACAGGCTGCTGTCACCGATCCAGTCAGCGCCGTTGAGTTTCATGCTGAGATGATTTCCCGCCGCATTCCCATCCGCCTTCGCACCGGGCTGTGTCGATGTCGCATCAGGGTTTTTCCCGCACGCGGCGAGCATGGCGATGAGGAATGCGAGAGAGGAGAGGGTGATGAGCGAGGAAACTGTTTTCATGGAAGATGAGGATGGCATTTTCTGACGCGAGGCTACGGATACCGCACCCGATAAAACCGCCGCGATTCATCCATCGCCACGCTGTAGGGCGGGGACACGCCGTAGATCGCGGTCCACGGACCGTTGGGATTGGGTGAGGTCTCGAGGATGCCGGTGGTGCCGGGCCAACTCAGCACGAGGCCCGCGCCTTGCACGACGGTGCTGACACCATCGGGCTGGAGACTCACGCGGACGTTTTGAGTGAAGACTTGGTTGTGCAGATTGGTGATGCGCACGCTGTAGTCGCCTGCATCGGCGGCGGTGATGGCGTTGATGTTGAGCTTGTTCGTATCGGCTCCGGTCCAGTGACCGTTGTCGAGGATGGTGCTGCCGTCTTTGAACCATTGATAGATGAGCGGGCGCTGACCAGCGCTGATGACGCGGAGCTGGATGTTTTGATTCGGCGTATAAATGACCTGCACGGGGAAATGGACGGGCTTGGCCTTGGCGCTGAAGTGCATCTCGCGAGTGGAGGGTGGGGTGCCGCTGAAGGTGGTATTGCCAAAGAGGTCGAACCACACGAGGCAGCGGCGGCGGGTGTCAAAGACGGTGAGATCACCCGCGCCGGGGAACGGAGACTGCTCTGTGGAGGAAGGCGGCACGCCAGTGACATCATCCACCACGCTGGTGCTGCCACGGATGAAGCGGGTGCCGTCCCAGTAGGCGATGAAGGGTGTGCCTGACACATAGCCGGGGTTGAAATTATTCCCGATGATGGGCATGCCAATCATGCGCCGCACGGGATCGTAAAAGGACGCGCCATTGCCATCGCTCAGATTGGTGATGCGGAGGTCGAGCGGCGGCAGCACGCGTGTCCATGCGGCACCATCCCATTCCCACACGGGGTTTTGATTGTCGCTAAAGGTGCCAAACATCACCGCCACGCCGCGCAGTTCGTCAAAGGCGAAGGTGTTGAGAGGGAATGGAAATGGCGCAGCGTTGCCATTGGGCATCACGCCGCGCTGGGTCCACTGCACGCCATTCCAGCCCCACAGTGTCTTGCGCGAGCCGTAGTAGTCAGGTGGATCGGGATTGAAGAGGCTGCCGCCGATCATGAGAATCTCACGTCGCACGGTATCGAAGCACATGATCGGCTGGGTGCGGGCCGGCACCGCTACTGGTGGCGTGATTTGCGTCCAATTCATGCCGTCCCACTCCCACACATCGCTGACGATCACTTGTGTGCCGTTGAGTAATCCCAGCGGCGCATATTTGGAGCCGCCAAAGAGCATGGTGCGGCCGCGGTAGCTGTCATACACCATGCCGAACTGCATCATGGGTGGCGGGCGAGTGACGGGGTTGCGTTTGATCCACACCTGGCCGTCCCACTCCCAAGTGTCGTTCGAGATGTAGTGACCGACGCTGGCACTGCCGGTGAGTGGATTCACACCGTAGGCCTGGCCGCCAAAGAGCACTGTCCTGCCGCGCTGGCTGTCATAGACCATGCCGGCATTCTGGCGCGGATCAGGCCCGGTGCGCTGGATGGTCAGATACGGCGGCGCGAGCGGATACAGGATGAGCAGCGTCTTCACCGTCGTCTTCGCATAAGCCGGACCGCTGATGTCGGTGACGACGCAGTCGTAGTAGCCCTCGTCTTCGTAGTCGGGATTGTTGACGACGATGTTCGAGGTCAGCGCGGTGTTGGTGATCGTGTATTTCGCCCCGAGCACCAGCGGCACGCCTTCATGCCGCCAGGTGAAGGTCATCGGGCGCGGGTTCGTGGGTGAATCAGGTGCGTGGCGGTTCGGATGCTCGGCGGGATCACTGCCCGTGGTGTAGGTGCCCACCTGCGAGCCCACGCCATTGCCCGTGACGGTCATGCTGATCAGGGGAGACATCACGTCCCGCCCGATAGGTGCAGCGGGCTGCTGATTGATGAGCGGCCCGACATACACGCGCGCTCCCGTGCTAGACACCGTGATGCAGCGCGTGGTGGCGATGACGACGTAGTTCCCAGCATCCGCCACCGTGGCAGAGGCCTTCGTGAAAATGGCCGCCGTGGCACCAGGGATCGGATTGGCATCACGATACCATTGATAAGTCACCGGCAGCGTCGAGGACACCGTCACTTGCAATGAAAAGCTCTCCCCAGGCACCACGCGGCGCTCCTGCGGCGGCTGCGTGATCACCGGCGGCGCATGGACAAAGACCGGCGTGGCGGAACTCGTGCGGCGGCGCCCCGAGGAGTCCTCCACCTCAAGGGTGTAGCTGCCTGTTTGCGCTGGATTCACATTCGTGAGCGTGAGCGTCGGATTCACCGTGATCGCGGCAAACGTCGCATCACGATACCAGCGCCATTTGAACGGCCCCACACCCGCCGCCGCGCCGGTGAGCGTGATCGTCTCACCCTGACATGGCTCCAGCGGCGTGGTGGAAAGATCCGTCGTGATAACGAACGGCACCGCCGCATTTTCGATCAGCTCCCAGGTATCGCCCGGCTCAGTGAGCGATGCTTTGCCGCCAAAAAACACCGTGCGTCCGCGCAGCGTGTCATGCGCCATGCAGGGGCGTAGCCGCGCCGCTGGCAGTGGGCCGAATGCGCCGCGCGTGGGAAATGGCCCACCCGCAGATGTCCCGCCCGCCCACTCCGTGCCGGTGAACTCCTCCGACTTCGTCTTGCCAGCACCAAAGGCCACCACACGCCGCCGCGCCGGATCATACGTCGCCACCACCCTAGTGGCCGACGAGGTGTAGAATGACCTGTGGAAGTCGCCCCCGAGCACAGAAACGTTGCCGCCGTTGTTGGTTCCCCACTGCACACCGTCGTAGAGCGGCCAGCCGCCCGCACCGTAAAAGTGGTTTGCCACCGGTAGATTCACCATGACATACCCACTGCGCTCCGAGAGCAGCAGCGTCTTCCCGCTCTCCGCATGGTGCGCCACCACGCCGCCCGCAGGCCCCGCCATGATCCGATAGTCCGGGTGATCCTGCGCTGGCCCGTTGATGTATTCCGGCGACTGCGGCCCTGCGCTCCAGGTCGTGCGATTCCACAGCCAAGTCTCGCGCGTCGCGGGTTTCACCTCGCCATACGCGGGGCCGTTTGGGGGAGCCTGCGCCGCCGTGCCATGCTTGATCCCGCCCGTCACGATGAACACATCGCGCCCCGCATCATAGCCCATCGCCATGCCCCAGCGCCCTGCGGAAGGCAACGCCGCCAGCGGCACCCACGCACCCGCTGCTGGTCCGCTGAAAACAAAGGCCCACAAGTCATCCAAGAACACATTGCCACCCGCATCACCGCCGAACATCAGCACCCGCTGCCCCACCGGGTCATACACCAGCGCATGGCCGCTGCGCGCCACCGGCAGCGTGCCCGCCACCGTCACCTGCTGCCACACCACGCCGTTGTATTGCCACAAATCATTCGAAGGCAGCCCCAGCGACGCGCCAGGGATGAACTTGTCCCCGCCAAAGTGCAGCATCACCCCCTGCTGCTCATCGAAAGCCATCGCCGCCCCCTCATACAACCCTGGCGAACCCACATCCGTCCGCTGCTGCCACACCATTGGCTCCTGGGCCGCGAGCATTGACGTGAAGGCAAAAGACAAGGCGAGGATGGATGAAAAGCGCATGGCAGCAGAATGGGTTCATCTGCCTTCCACCCCTTTTACTGGCGAAGATTACTCGGAAAGTTGCCACAGTGATCAAATCAACACAGGATCACGCACTCATGCCATCTTTGTTCAGCTCCGGCGACTCCCCGAGCTTCATGACCACGCGCTGGACGATGGTGCTGCAAGCGGGCGGTACCGGCCCGGAGCGAGACGCGGCGATGGAGCAGTTCTGCCGCGCTTATTGGTACCCGGTTTATGCCTTCATCCGCAGGCAGGGGCACGACTCGGAGGACGCGCGCGATCTCACCCAGGAATTTTTTGCCAAGCTGCTCAAGCGCGAGTGGCTCAATGGCCTGGAGAAACGTGACACGCGCTTCAGCACCTGGCTGCTCACGCGGGTGAAGACGCACCTCATGAACGAGCACCGCGATGAGACGGCGCAGAAGCGCGGCGGGTCATCCGTGCCGCTCTCGCTCGACATGGCGCAGGCGGAGGACTGGTTCGGCGCGGAGCCGGCGAGCGAGGACACGGCTGAGCGCATCTTCGAGCGGCGCTGGGCGCTGGCCGCGCTCGAGGCGGCGATGAATCATCTGCGCGAGAGCTGCCACAGCGCGGGCAAGGGCCGGGTGTTTGACCAGCTCAGCCCCTTTCTCTCGCGCGAGCCGGAGCCGGGCGATTACGCCGCGCTCGCCGCCGCGATGAAGATGCGCGAGAACTCCGTGGCCGTGGCCGTGCATCGCCTCCGCACGCAATACCGCGAGGCCGTGCGCAACGAGGTGGCCGCCGGCCTGAGCGATCCCGCGCTCATCGACGAGGAGCTGCGGCATCTGGCGGAGAGCTTGTGAAGAAGATGGGCCTCTGGCCTGTAAAACGGATGTCAGGTTTTCAGCCTGGCAATGGCCCGAGGCCCTTAGCCTGGGTCAGATCGCTCAAGGCTAAATGCCTCGATCCATCGACGGGCCAGAGGCCCATGCTCCCCGGCTACTTGCGCATCTCGCAGCCGCCAGTTACAATCCGCCTCATGGAAGCCGCAGTCACTCGTCTCGCTCGCTCACCTAGATTGGGCATGATCTACCGCGATCTCGACTCGCTCTGGAAACAGGAGCGGGAGTCACGTGAGGAATTTTACAACAACGTCGCCGACGGCGAGAAAACCGAATTCATCAACGGAGAAACCATCGTGCATTCACCAGACCGTCTCATTCATGTCGTCGTCAGATCACATCTGAACAATCTGCTCAAGAACCATGTTGCCGTTCACGCTCTCGGACTCGTCGGCGACGAAAAGCTGCTCGTCTGTCTCTCCCGTAACGACTACATGCCCGACGTGGTTTTCTTCCATCCCGAGAAAGCCGCCGCGCTGGAGCCTGATCAAATGCAACTGCCCGCGCCGGACTTCGTCGCTGAGGTTTTGTCTCCGAGCACGAAGCACCGTGATCGCGGCGTAAAGTTCGAGGACTACGCCGCCCATGGAGTGCAGGAGTATTGGATCCTCGATCCGAAAGCGCGGACGGTGGAAATTTTCCGCCTCAACGCGCTCGGCAAATACGCGCTCAGGGCCAAAGTATCCGGCGACGACGAAGCGCGCAGCGATGTCATCAAAGGATTCAAAGCCCCAGCCCGCGCGTTCTTTGATGATGCCGCAAACCTCGTGGCGCTGCGCAAAATTCTGCGCTGAACTGTTTTGTAATCTGGCGACGCGAACGGGGTGCCAATGGAAGTGTCCTCTCCCGTTCTCTGCCCCCGCTGCAACACCCCGCTGCCTCACGGCTCTCCGGCGGGACATTGCCCACGCTGCCTGATGGCCGTCGCCTTTGTGGCGCAGCCCGCGCCGCCGCCTGATGAGGAGGCGGAGGTGGAGGGGCCGTGGACGACCTTTGGCGGGCTGGAGCTGCACGAGGAGATCGGCCGCGGCGGCATGGGCGTGGTGTATCGCGCGCGGCAGCAGAAGCTAGACCGCACCGTGGCGGTGAAGGTGCTGCTGCGCGCGCAGTTTGCCGGAGCGGAAGAGCGGGAACGTTTTCACCGCGAGGCACAGGCAGCGGCGCGGCTGAAACATGCGG
>JANOBO010000310.1:0-15693 GCA_031411695.1 Verrucomicrobiaceae bacterium | reverse complement strand
TCATAAACCCACAGCCACTCCCGGTCACCGCCGTCTATCCCGGGCTCGACATCAACTCGTGGGAGGAAATGAAATCCTTCGGCCGCAGGCAGCGGGAGCTGGTTTTGAAGATCAGCGGCTTCTCCGAGCGCGGCTGGGGATCGCGCGGCGTCTTCATCGGTCACGATCTGTCGCAAAATGATTGGGCGGCGGCCATCGATGAAGCCCTCGCCTCCTTCCCGACGAACCCGTTCGTGCTCCAGCGCTTTCACGCCGGCCGCATCGTGAATCATCCGGCGTGGAGCGATGACAAGCAGGCGGCGCTGCTGACGCAATCGCGCACCCGCCTGTGCCCCTATTATTTCGTGGCCGCCGATGGTGAACCGCGCCTCTCCGGCGTGCTGGCGACCGTGTGCCCTGCCGACAAGAAAATTCTCCACGGCATGAAGGACGCGATGATGCTGCCGTGCGTGGCCGCGCCCTGATGGCTGCCCGCCGCAGTGAAAGGACACCGCAATTGACCGCCGGGACGAAACTCAGTATCGTACGCGCTCATGTCAGGCATCCCTCTCCGGTCCCCGCGCACGATGTGTGCCGCAGTCTTCGCGGTGACGGCGCTCGTGTCTGTTCAGGGCGTGTTCGCGCTTGAGTCTTCGGCGGAGAATTTTGGCGAGCTTCTCAAGGTGCAGGCACAGGTCCAGTCGCGGCTCGAGGCTGTGTCGCGCGCCTTGGTCGCGGTGGAGTCAGGAGACGGCGCCGCCAGCGGCGTGATCGTTTCGCCGGACGGTCTGGTGCTGACTGCGGCGCACGTCACCACGACCCCGGGCCGCGTGATCTCATCCTTGATCCTGGCCGACGGGCGCAAGGTCGCATGCAAGGCGCTGGGCCTCGACAAGTGGACTGACGCCGCGATGATGAAAATCGCGGGTGACAAAAAGGACTGGCCTTTTGTTCCGCTGTGCCGGGATCTGCGCATGGCAAAGCCTGGGACGTGGTGCTTTGCCCTCGGCCATCCGGGTGGGCGTGACGTCAAGCGCGGACCTGTCCTGCGCGTGGGCAAAGTGTTGAAGCAGACACCGAACGGCCTGCAGACCGATTGCATTTTGATGGGCGGAGACTCCGGCGGGCCGCTCTTCAATCTCGATGGCGATGTGATCGGTGTGCACAGCCAGATCTGGGAACAGCGCGACCAGAACGTGCATGTCTCCGTCGCGCCGTTTCTGCGCGCGTGGGATGAGCTGAAAAACTCGCGTGTGGTGGCGGCATGGAGCACGGGCGCCGGCGGCTGGCTCGGTGTCCACACACAGATTTCCGCATCGGCGGAGCTGGAGGTGGCCGAGGTCGCGAAGGATTCCCCCGCCGCCATCGCGGGTCTGACGGCGGGCGATGTGATCCTCGCGCTCGATGGCGAGACGATGGGCGATCAACCGCAGTTTTCATCCGCCATCAGCAGCCGTCCTTCCGGCACGACGATCTCGCTCCAAGTCAGGACAAAGAGCTCCACGCGCATGGTGGACGTGAGGCTGGGCAATAAACCAACTGAGGCAAATTGACCGTGACACGCGCGCTCATCGTTTGTTCCCTTCTCGGTGCCGCGCTGCACGCGGAGACCACGGTGGTGCCCTCACCTGTTGATGCGCGCAAACCTGCGGCTGACTCGACAATCCGCATCGAGAAGGCGGACGGCTCACTCATCGCCACTGGCGTCATCGCGGAGCGCGGCGGCTATTTTCTCTCCAAGGCCAGCGAGCTGCCCGACTTGGCAAAGGTGGTGTGCCGGCTTCCCGACGGCTCGCAGGCAAAGGCGCGCGAGATCCGCCGCAACACCCGGCTGGATCTCGTGCTCGGCCAGATCGCTGGCGGCGCCGATTTGAAGGCGGTCACATGGAATGAATCGAAGTCCATGTCGCTCGGGCAATGGCTGCTGGCGCCGAAACAAGGCGCGCGCGAGATGCGACTCGGAGTCGTGAGCGCGCGGCGGCGTGAGATCAAAGGAAGCAATGCGGCGATGGGCATCCGCATGTCCAACCAGACCCGGGAATCTGGCGCGAAGATCATCAGCGTCGCCGAGGACAGCCCCGCCGCAGTGGCCGGGCTGAAGGAAGACGACGTTCTCGTCGCCATCGCCGGGGATGTCGTGAAGGAGTACAGGGCCGTGCATGATCTGATCCGCAGCCGCGAGCCCGGCGAGGAACTCGAGATCCAATACCGTCGGGGCGGCAAGCTCTCGAAATGCATCGTCCGGCTGGCCAGCCAGAACCGCCTGCTTTTAAACTGGGAGGGGGAGGATTACGCAAACGGGGGCATCTCGATCCGCACCGACAATTTCCCCGAGGTGATCCAGCACGACATCCCGCTCGGCCCTGCCGACATGGGCGGCGCGTTGTTCGACCTCCTCGGCCACGCGGTCGGCATCAACATCGCGCGGGTTGACCGCGTCACGACCTTCGCGCTGCCGATGGAAGTGTTCTGGCCGGTCGTCCAGCAATGGATCCGCGAAGACCGGCAGCCACCGAAGGCGTTGCCGAAATGAAAGTGGTGCAACCGGCCCGGTTGCAATAGAATCGCCGCACCGCACGCCAGAGGCTTGCGCTATTTTATGCGATACACTCCCCTTCCCGCCGACCAGTTCATCGAAGCCCGCCAGCGCCTCGCCTTGAAGCTGAAACCACGCTCCTTGGTCATCCTTCACTCCAACGATGTGCTGCCGACCAATGCCGACGGCACGATGGGCTTTGCGCAGAACAGCGATTTGTTCTACCTGAGCGGCGTCGATCAGGAGGAGAGCATCCTTGTTTTGTTTCCTGACGCGGGTGATGAGAAGCATCGCGAGATCCTCTTCGTGCGCGAGACCTCCGAGCACATCGCCGTGTGGGAAGGGGACAAGCTCACAAAGGAACAAGCCACCGCGCGCTCCGGCATCAAGCAGGTCCACTGGCTGCAGGAGTTTGAGATCATCTACCGCCAGCTGATGTGCCAGGCGGAGCACGTCCTGCTGAACACCAACGAGCATCCGCGCGCGAAGATCGAGATCGAGACACGTGAGATGCGCTTCATCCACCGCTGCCAGCGCGAGTACCCGCTGCACCGCTATGAGCGCCTCGCCCCGCTGATGCACGAGCTGCGCGCCATCAAGAGCACGCACGAGCTCGTGCCGCTGAACGAGGCCATCCGCATCACCGACGCAGGCTTCCGCAGGTTGTTGAGATTCGTGCGGCCTGGAGTGCATGAGTTTGAGATCGAGGCCGAGCTGGCCCACGAATACCTCCGCCAGCGCGCCTCCGGCTTCGCCTACCCGCCCATCATCGGCAGCGGCGCAAACGCATGCGTGCTGCATTACGTGACGAACAACGCCGAGTGCAAGGAGGGCGACATGCTGCTGCTCGACGTCGCCGCGCGCTACGGCAACTACAACGCCGACCTCACGCGCACCATCCCTGTGAACGGCCGCTTCACCGAGCGGCAACGCGCGGTTTACAACGCCGTGCTCCGCGTCTTCCGCGCCTGCTGCGACATGCTGCGCCCCGGAGTGATCATCCACGATTATCAAAAGGAAGTCGGCAAGCTCATGGAGAGCGAGCTCATCGGCCTCGGCCTGCTAAAGCGTGAGGACATCGACAAACAAGACCCCGACAAGCCCCTCTTCAAAAAGTACTTCCCGCATGGCACCTCGCACCACCTCGGCCTCGACGTGCATGACGTGGGCAACACCTGGAAACCCATCCAGCCCGGCATGGTCTTCACCGTCGAGCCCGGCATCTACATCCGGGATGAGAAACTCGGCGTCCGCATTGAAAACAACATCCTCATCGGCGCGGACAAAAACATCGACCTCATGGCCGGCATCCCCGTCGAGGCGGAGGAGATCGAGGCGCTGATGGCGAGGTAGCTCCAGCTTATGTCGGATGATCTCGCCGCCCGCATGGCCGCCGACCTTGCGGAGATCGGACGCACGCGCATGCCGTTCGGCAAGTTTGGCCCCGCTCATTTTCCGCCGGACGGTATTCCCATCTATGATCTGCCTGCGGAGTATCTCATGTGGTTTGCCAACAAGGCTGGGTTTCCCAAGGGGCGGTTTGGGCAGCTCTTGCAGATGGTTTACCAAATGAAGGCCGACGGCTCGGACAGCGCGTTTGACCCGTTCAGAAAACGCTCGGGAGGCAAGGCCGCATTGAGACAACCGGTGAGGAAGTCTTTTGAGCTGAACACAACCGATCCCGAGATTCCATTCTGACGGCCAAAGCAAAGAGCGACGGTTTTCGCCGTCGCTCTCGCAAATCAATCGGGCATCAGGCCGGGCAGGCGCGATTACTCCAGCGTCACCAGCTTGAAGTCCTTCATCTGCACGGTCATCGGCGGACCCGCGTGGATCTGAAGTGCCAGAAGTCCCTCTTTGGCGCCGACGGTGGATTCATCCGTCACATCAATGGTCTGCTTGCCGTTGATGAAGTGCTGAAGGTGGCCGGCCTTTGCCACGATGCGGTACTCGTTCCAGTCCTCGCTTTTGATGCTGGCCTGAATCTCATCTGAGTTTCCGACGGAGCCGGTCACCTCAATGTTCGCCTGCTTCTTCTCCTTGCCTTCCTTGCCGACGATCACCTTGTCACCGTCCTTGATCACGGTCTTCTCGCCGCGCTTGGCGAGAATGTTGCGCCCGCGCTCCTCATAGAGAATGCCGCTGTAGGTCTTCCCCGCCTCGAAGTCGGCCTGGTAGCCGCTGATGATCGGTCCGCTCTCGCCCTTCGGCAGTTCCTTGCTGCGATACTGGATGCCGGAGTTCCCTGCGACGATGCGGTACTTGAGCGTGAGTTCAAAGTCCTTCACCACGCCGCCGCGCCAAATGAGGAAGGTGTTGTGTTTCAGCGTGGACTTGCCGGGATTCGCCGGATCGGCCGCAGTCTTGCCAGTGATGGCGCCATCCTGCACGCTCCAGAGCTCCATGTTACCCTCCCAGCCGGTGAGATCCTTGCCGTTGAACAACGGGACTTCGCCAGCCGTGGCCAGGCTGCCGAGTGTGAGTGTGGCGATGAGTGCGAGCGATGATTTCATGTTGGAATGATTGGTTTGAAGAGTGGCGAGGCTTAACGCCCGGCCCGGATGTTGTCTATCGCGTGCGTTGGCGGACGATCAACAAGGAACCCGCCTGCGCCCAAACCACACGATGCTGAGGTATGCAGCACTGCCTACGGCCGCGGCTCCATACGTGACGAGCTGGATGGTCTGGGCGACGACGAGGTCAGCCTTCATTTCGAAGTAACACCATTCGGGCAGAAGGAGCCCGCGCCCGATTCCGTACGCGATGATCGTCGCAGGATTAGTCAGTTGGAATCGTCCAAACGTCGTTCTCTCAGCGGATGGGATGAAGTTCATCCTGCGCAAACAGCAGTAATCCAAAATCGCCAATGCTGACCACTGATTGTCGGACGCCCTTTCCGATTGTCGCCGGACGTATCCAGTTTCAAAGTCGCGACCACGCCATGCCCACCCCCCCATTTCACTACCAGGAACTCTTCGAGCTCGGCGAGGATGACACGGAATACCGGTTACTGACCCAGGAACACGTCAGTGTGAAGTCATTCAACGGCCAGGACGTGCTTTGCGTCGATCCGGAAGCGCTGACGTTGCTCGCGAACCAGGCTTTCCACGACATCAACTTCTTCCTCCGCCCAAAGCACCTCAAACAAGTCGCCGCGATCCTCGACGATCCTGAAGCCAGCGAGAACGACCGGATGGTGGCGCTGACGATGCTCAAGAACGCCGATGTCGCCTCGGCCGGACTGCTCCCCTTCTGCCAGGACACGGGCACGTCGATCATCCTCGGTAAAAAAGGCCAGCAGGTGTGGACGGGCGGTGGAGACGAGGCGGCGCTTTCGATGGGCGTGTATCAGGCCTACACCGAGAACAATTTGCGATACTCGCAAAACGCCGCGCTCGACATGTGGACGGAGAAAAACACCGGCACCAATCTGCCCGCGCAGCTCGATCTCCATGCGGTCGATGGCGATGCGTACAAGTTTCTCTTCATCGCCAAGGGCGGCGGTTCGGCGAACAAATCGTTTCTTTATCAGGAGACGCGCGCGGTTCTGAATCCGAAGGGCCTCGTTGAGTTCCTCACGCAGAAAATGATCACGCTCGGCACTGCGGCGTGCCCGCCTTACCACCTCACCTTTGTCATCGGCGGCACCTCGGCGGAGGCGACGATGAAGATCGTGAAGCTGGCCTCCACGAAGCATCTCGACAATCTGCCGACCACCGGCAACGAGCATGGCCGCGCTTTCCGCGATCTCGACATGGAGGCAAAGATGCTGGAGGCCGCACGCACCTGCGGCATCGGCGCGCAGTTCGGCGGCAAGTATTTCGCGCTCGATGTGCGCGTGGTCCGCCTGCCGCGCCACGGCGCGTCATTGCCGATTGGCATTGGCGTCTCGTGCTCGGCGGACCGGCAGGCGAAGGCGAAGATCACGCGCGATGGCGTCTTCATCGAGCAGCTTGAGACCCATCCGCTGAAGTACATCCCCGAGGAGCTGCGCCATCGCAAAGACACCACGGCGGTGAAGCTCGATCTCAACCGGCCGATGAAGGACATCCTCGCCGAGCTGAGCCTCCATCCCGTCACCACGCGCCTGCTCATGACCGGCCCCATCATCGTCGCGCGCGACATCGCCCACGCGAAGCTGAAGGAGCTGATCGATGCCGGCAAGCCGCTGCCCGACTACATCAAAGACCACCCGATCTACTACGCCGGCCCGGCCAAGACGCCGCCGGGAATGCCGAGCGGCTCCTTCGGCCCCACAACTGCCGGACGCATGGACATGTACGTCGATCTCTTCCAGGACCACGGCGGCAGCATGATCATGATCGCCAAGGGCAATCGTGGACAAAAGGTCATCGATGCCTGCAAAAAGCACGGTGGATTTTATCTCGGCAGCATCGGCGGCCCGGCGGCCATCCTCGCCAAGGAGAACATCAAGAAAGTCGAAGTCGTCGAGTTCCCCGAGCTGGGCATGGAAGCCATCTGGAAGATCGAAGTGCAGGACTTCCCCGCCTTCATCCTCATCGACGACAAAGGCCAGGACTTCTTCCAGACCGTCGCACCCGGCTGTCAGATGACGCATTGATTTTTGCGCCGTCAAACTCTCGCTGGAGGCTTCCGTGCCTCAGCGGGCGTCCGGCGCGCTCACTGCCTGCCTTTGAAAAACTCCTCGCTCGTCAGTGTGAAGCCTTCGGCGGTGACGATGGTGAAGTTGCCTCCATTGCGCTTGGCGAGCTGGTCGAGCTCGATCGCGGCGTCGGGCTGCATCATAGCGGTGGTGTGGATGACAGTGCGCTTTCCACCCCGGAGGTTGAAGGATGAAACGGCATCGACCCAGCCGTCCGCGTCGAGCTTGACGCCGTCCGTCATGAAGAAAATGACATCGGGCTTCGGGTAGCCGTTGAGAGCCATGCAAAGGCCGCTGCCCCAATTGGTTCCGCCCGGATTGTCGGCATCCTTGATGAGCTCGATGCTTCTGGCGACGGTGGTGCCAGTGGCCGCGAGGTAGCGAAACGAGGGGATCTTCACACCGGTTTTCTCAGGAGTGATGTTCCAGCGGTACTTGTCGAAAACTTTGAGATTCCGACTGTCCACCTCGTTGTGGGGCCACGCGAAGTCGGAGAAGTAAATGACCTGATACTGCGTGTTCGGAGGCAGGCGGCCGATGCTTTTGACCAGCTCCCTCTTCAGCAAGTCCATGCGTGAGATCTGCTGGCCGGTGCCGGAGTCGCCGGTGGCGGACATGGATGCGGACACATCGACGACGAAGATGATGTTCCTGCCGACCCCGGAGTTGCCCATGAAACTGATCTTCCCACCGAAGCCGATGCCGGTGCCGAATCCTTTGCCGATGCCGGAGCTGCCAAATCCACCGCCGCCCGCCATTCCCTTGCTGCCAATCAGCCGGGATGTGTCTGGGAAATCCATGTCCGGCGGTGCGTCCGGCAGTGTGATGTCTGGCGAGATGCTGGTGGACACCACCCGCTTGAGCGGCTGTTTGTTTTTGAGCCAGGTGTTCCGCTTCGACTGCACCTTGTGCTTGAGGCTCTGCGCCGCCTCGCTGGCACCTTTCGACCCGCCGCCCGGAAGAAAATCCACATCCTTTTCAGCGACCGTCTGAATGATGACCGCCGCCGCGATGACAAGCAGCGCGATGTGAACGGCGAGGCTGGCGGCGAGCGCGCGGCCACCAATCTTTTCCCACGTCTTGCGGAAACGCGTCTTCGCATCAGGCTCCGGCTCGATGGCGGCCCCGACGGGAAGCGGTGGCGGAGATGGCTCGCGTGGTGGCGCCGGAGCGCCCTTCCTCGGCGCCTCGTCCTTTGCGGGAGCGAGGTCGTCCGCGCTCGGCAAGGTGTTCTTCGACGGGTCTCCCGGCTGGGCCTCGGGGCTCTGCTTCGCGCCTCGCCCGCGCTTCTTCGAGAGGCGCGGCGCTTCCGCTTCACTCTTCGGCTGGTCTGGAATCTTTGTGGGGGCAATCTCATCGGCCACCCCGGCCGATGCCTGCGCGGCATGAAGTTCCGGCCCTTTGCTGCGTTTGAATTCCGGCTCGTCGCTTGAGAGCTCAAAAGCCTCGCGCACCCACTCCTGCACTTCGACGGCCGGTCCAGCAGCATCGCTGTCCCGGATCAAAGGATCAGCGGGCGGCTGGGGTCGCGGTTCTTCATTTTCGTGAGATGACTCGAACTGCTCGGGAGGGCGGACGGAGAGGGCCTCGTCCACCCAGGCGTCGTCCGCATCTGCGGGAGGCGCGGGGTCTGCCGGTGGCTCGTCAGGAATGGGATCCTCGACAGGCGGCAACTCGCGCGGGGGCGCGCGGCGGCTGTGCTGCTTCCACAGCGCTTTCTTATCTTCGGCGGACGGCGCGGCATCCACCGAAGGCAGATGGCTGAAGTCATCGAGATCGTCGTCGGATTCCATGGCGGCAGTGGGCGGGCGAGATCAGATGGCTGCGGCGGTCAGGAGAGTTCCGCCCAGGTTCCGCGAGTCACCCCAAGTTGCGATTGCGCCTTCAAATCGCGCCAAACGTCGTCGCCTGTCTCGCGGCCCGCAAGAAGTTCCTGATAGAGCCGGAGCGTGCGCGCGGCCTCATCATGGTCCTCCTCGAGCAGCTCGACGCGAAAGGAGCGCAGGCCGTGCGAATGCAGCTCGTCAAAGAATCGCGCGCCCGTTTGCGGCACGGCGTTGAAGAGCGTGTTCCTACAACCCACGTCTGCCTTCAGCGGATGCGCCATGCCCACGCGATCACGGAGATGGACACGATGCTTCTCACACGGCCGTCCGCAGTTTGACGCATCGGTGCCTGTCGAAAGAAATGCCGCGAAGGCGCAGTGCTCCATGTGAAACATCGGCATGTGCTGGTGGAGCGTCAGCTCGAACCACTGCGGCGGCGCGGCGCGGAGCAAATCGATGACCTGCTCGAGATCGAGGTCATACGAGATCGTGAGCTGTCGCAATCCTGCCTCGATCAAAATTTGCGCGCTGAGCGGATTGGACACGTTCAACGAGAAATCGCCGATGGACGGCAACCCCTCCGCCTGGAAGAACTGGATCGCCCCGAGATTGCGGACCAGCACGCCGTGCGGCTCCGCGCGCGCGATGACTTTGAAGAATCCAGCCTCGCCCGATTTCTGAATGCGCGGCGTAGCGAGGTAAATCTCCGCGCCGCTGTGTTCGCGCACGCGTTTCACGACATCGGCATAAAGCCGGATGTCCTCAAAATCGGCGTGGATGCGCGTGACGCCGGATGCGAGGGCCGCGTCGAGCTGGTCAAAGCTGCGGCAGAGAACACTGAGCGTGCTGGTGGGAGCCGAGGCCTCGAAGCCCGGACGCGGGAGCAGGCTCGTGACGGAGGACGCTGTCGGCGGGAGCCTCGACACCCCGGCTGCCGCCGATGAGTCGAGCGCCTCGATCAACGCGCGGCGCATCCGGTTCAGCTCGCTCACGGGCACGATGACCGCGCCGTCGAGATGAACCGCCACGCCGCCAAGCTCATGTGCCGTGCCGCCAAGCCGGCCGAACTGGTCACGCAGGATCGCCTCGTCGAGCGGCCGCTTCATCGCGGCCTGCAGCGGCACGGATGATCGGATGCTGACCGCGCCGCACGACACTTCGAGCGGCTGACCGGCCGCGCCGGTGAATGTCAGATCAAGGCGCGTTTGCTTCCGCGTCGGGATCTCGCCCTCAAAGGTCTGGCGGAGCCGCTTGTCGAGCGCGGGATCGTTGGTCTTATAAACACGCGTGCCCGGTTCGATGCCTTCAAATCGGATCTTGCCATGCTGAAACGACAGCCGGTTTTGCGCCACCGCATACACACGGCCTCCTTGCTCGTGATCGGTGTCGGCGGGATTTTCGAAGACGACGCCGTCACCTGGCTTCAGCGACACCTCGCCCGGCTCGATCTCGACGTGCTCGCCGCCGACGGACTTCACCGTGCCGACAAACGCGCCGCGCTTTTTGCCATGTCGCGCGCCGACGAGTTCCTGATGGTTCACGCCATGCATCCAGCCGGGATAGAGTCCGCGTGAGAAGGTCATCTCCAGCGTGTAAAGATCGTCCGGCGTGACCTCCGCGCCCTCTGCATTCTGAAGCGCGGCATCAATGGCCTTCCGATAAACGCTGGTCACACCCGCGACATACTCCGCCGTTTTCAGGCGGCCCTCGATCTTGAAGCTGCGCACACCGAGTTCGATGAGTTTCGGGATCTCATTCACCGCCGCGAGATCCTGCGGCGAGAGGAGATAGCGCTTGTCCCCCATGTCGCGGATCTCGCCATCGACGACCATTTGATAAGTCATCCGGCAGGCCTGCGCGCACTCGCCACGATTCGCGCTGCGCCGGCCGAGAGACTCGCTGGTGAGGCACTGCCCGGAGTACGCCACGCACAGCGCGCCATGGACGAAGACCTCGAGCGGCACATCCGGATGATCACCCGCGTGAAAGCGCTCGAGCTCCCGCAGTGACAGCTCCCGAGCCAGCACGGCCTGGTCGATGCCGAGACGCTTTGCGAACTTGAGCCCCTCGGGCGAGGTGATCGTCATCTGCGTCGATGCATGAAGCCTCAAGCCCGGCGTGATGGCCTTCACCATCCGCGCGAGGCCCAGGTCCTGCACAATGACGGCATCGACGCCAGCCGCGTCGATTTGACGGAGCTGCGCTTCGGCGTCGGCCAGCTCACCGGTGAAGATGAGCGTGTTGAATGCCACATAGCCCTTCACACCATGCTGGTGCAGAAACCGCATCAGCTCCGGCAGGTCGTCGTTGGAAAAATTGTCAGCGCGGAGACGCGCGTTGAATCGCGGCAGGCCGAAGTAAATGGCGTCGGCACCGTTGGCCACCGCCGCGCGCGCGCACTCCCAATTGCCAGCGGGCGAGAGGAGTTCGGGGGCGTGGATGGCGGAAGGCATGGGCCGCCATCATACCCCGAGGTGCGGCCGGCGCAAAGCCGCGCATCAATTGCTTGCCTTCAAACGTTCTTCTGATGCACAATCCAAACCTATGAACCGCCGATCCTTTATTCATGCCGGTGGAGCCACGCTTGCGGGCTCCTTGATCTCAACCCACTCGGCTCTTGCCGCCAACATGGGCCTTGAGTTGCCAAAGCTGCCTTATGAACCGGGCGCTCTGGAGCCGCACATCGATGCGCTGACGATGACCATCCATCACGACAAGCATCATGCCGCCTACATCGCGAAGCTGACGGAAGCGCTGAAGGCCATCGGGCAAGAGTCGGCCGACCCTGCCGCGCTGATCAAGGACATCAACTCGGTGCAAAAGGACCAGCAGATGGCCGTGCGGAACCACGGCGGCGGGCATGTGAACCACAGTTGGTTTTGGAAATGGATGGCACCCGCAGGCGGCCCCGGCCTCGAGGGAAAACTCGCGAAGGAAATCCAGGGAACCTTTGGCAGCATCGACGATTTCAAGAAGGCGTTTGGTGACGCGGCGACGAAGCGCTTCGGCTCCGGCTGGGCGTGGCTCATTGTCAAAGCTGACGGGAAGCTGGCCGTGACATCGACGCCGAACCAGGACAACCCGACAATGAAGGGCGTGGTGCCAGACAGCGACATCGGCACCCCGATCCTCGGCCTCGATGTATGGGAGCACGCGTACTATTTGAAGTATCAAAACAAGCGTCCCGACTACATCGCCGCATGGTGGAATGTCGTGAACTGGAGTGAGGTGGCGAAGCAGTACGCGGCGGCGAAGTAGAAACCGGCCAACGTGCGGAAGGCAGATGATCCTGCCTTCCGCGACACAACCCGAATGAAGCTCGGATTTGTCAGCGATGGCGCAGAGCGGCTGGAGAGGGCGCTGAGCCGGGGCGTGAGGAAGGAAGTGGAAGAGCGCTATGGCGGAGCACTTGCGAGGGCAAAGCGCACGGGTGGTTTGCTCGACATTCGCCTGCAGATTGAATTGGATATTGAGGACGAGGTTCGTCGCCGGAGGCCGAGTTCACAGGCGCTGTTCTTCTCGTGAAATCGAAACCCGGCCCGACAGATCAAGCCGACGCCTGGCTAGGCGATGCAGCGTTGGAGCTTTACGTCCGTTCCTGGGTACTGCGGGAGCGGGGTACGGTGGACGCGGACCTGAAGACGCGGTTCACCTGCAACCAGTTCCTCAATTGCATCGGTGAGCCGACGAGCGTGGAAGCGCGCATCGGCGTGATGTATCGGGAGCGCGGACTCGAGGCGGCGTTTGAGTGGATTCGCGAGAATCTCGAGCCCTTGTTCATCAAGCAGGAGGCCAAGCGGAAACGGCACGCGCGGACCTAATGATTCCGGTCATGCGCCGCAGTCGGATCCTTCCCGACCAGCGCGCCGAGAACGAGTCCGGCGAAGGTCCACTCGATGACGTGGTCCACCATGCTCACCATCAGATCGCGGGTGGGCGTTTCAAACCACGTCCACATCGGCACATCCGCCACGAGGCCGGCGAAGAGGCCGGCTGCGGCACACGCGGCCACGCGCGCCATGTAGGGCAGCGTCGTGATGTTCAAGAATCCGGCGAGGAGCAACGCGGCAAAAAACGAGCGCACCACACCGGCGATCATGTTGCTGCCCATGCTGAATGCTGACTTCCCCGGTCGCACGACCGCATAGACATATGGCCCTTCCGCGCGCGCTTTCTGATACTTGTCCTGCACCGCCTGCTTCTCCTCGGGCAGCGCGTCCTGGGCCGCGTGCTCCATGAAAGGCAGCACATAGATCCCATGACCCGCCTGGGCGTTCTTCGAGATCATCTCCGCCATTGCCTCCTCTTCGTGGAAGCCGTGCATTCCGTTTTCGTGCCATCCGAGGACCATCCAGGACACAAAGCCCCAGAGGAAACAGACGAGGGATGCAAGCAGCGCTGCGATGACAATTCTCATGGGGTCATCGTGCTACAGCCTCTGCCGTGCGCAAGCCCTCATGTTTCGCGGATGTGTCACGCGGACATTGGCGCTGACCACGCCCTTGTGGGTGCGGCTAAAACGGCATCGCGGCGAATGCGGCCCTGCCATCGAGCGCGCAAGCAGCCCAGGAAAGTCGTCGCCGGGCCATTTGATTCCTGAGAGATACGGACTAAAATCGCGTTCCCAAAAATCGTCCTCGCGTTTTTTTGCCCCGACCAAAGCCATGTCAACCGCCACAGCTCCCACGTCGTCCCAGCCCACCACGCTCCGCAATGCCGTCATCCGGCTGGCGGGCAATTCCCAGGATGGCATCCAGTCCATCGGCGGATTCCTCGCACGCCTCGCCGGGCGCAACGCGCAGGAAGTCATGACCTACATGACCATCCCTTCGACGATCAGCGGCGGGCCTTCCATTTTCCAAGTTCATCTCGGGTCCGGCGAGGTGCTCACCGCTGGCGATGAGAGCGATGTGCTCGTGGCCTTTTACCAGCACAGTTACGACGACCACCTGAACGCCCTCCGCGACGGCGGCATCTGCCTCTACGACTCAGGCATGGTCAATGAGATCAGGCACGAGCGCGGTATTCATCACATCGGCGTCCCGTTCACCGCGGCGACTGTCGAGGCCATCGGCGGCTCGGCCAAGGACCGTGGAAAAAACCTCTTCGTCCTCGGACTCCTCGTCGCCGCCTTTCAGCTCGACAAGGAAAAGCTCGTCGGCATCATCAGCCGCCAGTTTGGCAAAAAGGACGAGAGCGTCCTGCGCAACGCGCTGCTGGCCTTCGATGCCGGTTACGCCTACCAGCTCGGTGACATCGAAAAATTCGCGCTCGCACCCGGCGAGGCCGATGCTGGGCACCGCATCAGCACGGATGGCAATCAGATGCTCACGATGGGGCTGCTGGCTGGCGGCGTGCGTTACGGCGCGGCGTATCCGATCACACCTTGGTCCAGCATCATGGAAACCTTGCGCGCCGAGCTGCCGAAATACGGCGGCATCTACGTTCAGGCGGAGGATGAGCTGGCTGCGGTCTCGATGACGATCGGGGCTGGATTCGCCGGCCATCTCGCCGTGACCGGCAGCGCCGGACCGGGCCTGAGCTTGAAGATGGAGGCGCTCAGCTACGCTTCCATGGCGGAGATTCCGCTGATCGTCGTGAACGTGCAGCGCGGCGGGCCATCGACCGGCTTGCCGACGAGCGTGGAGCAAAGCGATCTCATGCAGGCCATCTACGGCAGCCACGGCGACTGCCCGCGCATCGTGCTCGCCCCCCGCGATGTCGAAGATTGCTTTTACATCGCGCTCGAGGCCTGCAAGCTCGCGCGGCGATACAGTTGCCCGGTCATCATCCTGAGTGATCAGGCGCTGTCCTCCCGCATCGAGGCCTTCCACGAGCCTGACCTCGACAAGCATTGGATCGAGCCCGAACTCGACTTGTCGCCGCGTGGAGAGGAGTTCAAACCTTATCCGCTGGACCGCACCACGCGCCACGCGGCTCCGGGCAGCAAGATGACGGGTGGAAAGTATCCGATCGTGACCGGCCTCGAGCACGATGAATGGGGCCACCCGAGCGGCAGCCCGAAGATGCACACCGCCATGCAGGCCAAGCGCAGGCAGAAGCTCATCGACCTCGCGCGTGAACTCCCCGCCCCCGAGGTGCATGGCGACGCTGAAGGCAGCGTGCTCATCATCGGCTGGGGCAGCACCT
Organism: Verrucomicrobiaceae bacterium; assembly: GCA_031411695.1. Classification (GTDB taxonomy): domain Bacteria; phylum Verrucomicrobiota; class Verrucomicrobiia; order Verrucomicrobiales; family Verrucomicrobiaceae; genus JAIBCL01. The sequence goes on along the minus strand of JANOBO010000310.1, from coordinate 578 downwards.
ACGGCCCGATCCGCGAGAGCGTCGATCGTCTCCGCGCCGAGGGCCACAAGGTCGGCGCCATCCACATCCGCCACATTCACCCGATGTCAGATGGCATCGAGCCCATCCTAAAGCGCTTCAAGCACATCGTCGTCGTGGAGATGAACGACGCTGGGGCCTACGGCTTTGGCCAGCTTGCCATGATGTTGCGCGCGCGCCACGCGATGCCGAACATCCAGTCCGTCTGCAAGACCGACGGCCTCGCCTACCGCATCCGCGAGATCGTCACAGGAGTCGAGAAAGTACTCGTCTCTGCCTGATCCTCACTTTTTGAGAAACCTCTCACATCCATCGCCATGAGCACCGCCCTCGCCACACCCGACGCCGCCGCACCCGCACCCGTTGCGGACAAACTCACCAAGAAAGCACTCACCGCCGACCATCCCACGTGGTGCCCTGGCTGCGGCGATTTTGCCGTGCTGAACATCTTCTACCGCGTGCTCGAGAAACTGCAGTATCCACACGAGAACATCGTCTGCGTGGCGGGCATTGGCTGCTCCTCGCGCTTCCCTTATTTCATGAACACGCACGGCATCCAT
>JANOBO010000309.1:0-6701 GCA_031411695.1 Verrucomicrobiaceae bacterium | reverse complement strand
GCGTGAGAAGCTGCTGGCTTACCGGGCGGTCGAATCCCTCCAGGCGTATGTGTTGATCGAACGGTCCCAGCCCCAGGCCACGATCTACCGCCGTGCCGTTAACTGGGAGGCAGAAACCGTTTCCGGTCCCGACGCGATGATCAAGCTTCCCGAGATCGACGTGCAGCTCCCGCTCGCGGCTTTGTATGAGCGCGTGGACTGGAGCGAAGTGGATGCCGATGCGGAAGAGCCCGCGTGAGCAGGCTCATCCCAAACCTTCGACCTTCCAGCCATCACGATACTCCCGCGTGAGCTGTGCGTTGAGGTCGGGACGGTTCGTGACTTTGCCTGCGGCGGCATCCCACTCGATCCAGCCGCCGGCATTGCGCTCGGCGAGCACTCCGAGCAGCACCGCTTCCGTGACGGGGCAGCCATACGCGGTGAAGTCCGTGGCGGCCTTCTTGCCGGCCATCGCGGCATCGACCCAATCCGCGTAGTGGTTTGCGGGCCGTGTTTTCGGATAGGTGAAGCCGGTGAACTTTTCTTCCGGCACTAGCCACGGGCGCTGGCTGTGGGGCTTGAAGATGCCGCCGGTTTCACCGACGAAGAAAATGCCGGAGGGTGCGTCGCGCGTGAGTGCGGCGGGCTTGATCACAACCTTCGGATCGTACGGATAGCCTCCGTCGGTCCAGGTCATCTTGATCTTTTCGCCAGCGGTGAGCGCGGTGCCGGGGAAGTCGAACTCCAGATGGCGCTTCATCGCGTAGAGAGCGCCTTTGCTTCCTTCGTCGAGACAGCGCACGCGGGTCGGTGCGGTGAGGCCGAGGCACGCAAACACGACGTCGAAATAATGGCAGCCCATGTCGCCCATCATGCCGACACCGAAGTCGGTCCACGAGCGCCACATGGAGGGATGGTAGGCCTTGTCGAGAAAGGGCACCTGCTGCGCCACGCCGAGCCAGCGCTCCCAGTCCAGCCCCGGAGGAATCGGATCTGCGGCGGCCTTGCGCTCCAAAACCTTCGGCCACCAGTTCGCCGCTTTGTTCTCCCAACAGATGACCTCTTTGATTTTTCCAATCGCGCCGCTCTTGATGAGATCCATGGCCAGCGAGGTCTCGACTGAGGAGTGCCCCTGCGTGCCCATCTGCGTCGTCACTCCTGCCTTTTTCGCCTCCGCGCTCAGCACCCGCGCCTCGCTGAGGTGATGCGTGAGCGGCTTCTGAAGATAGACCGGCTTCCTCGCGCGCAACGCTGTCACGGCGATGGCCGCGTGCATGTGGTCCGGCGTGCCGATGGTCACGGCATCAATCTTGTCGCCCATCTTGGCGATCATCTCGCGATAGTCTGCAAACGTCGCCGCATCCTTGAACTGCGCGCCGCCCTCCTTGCCCTCGAACTCCTTGCGCCGCGAGGCCTGGCCTGCGGCCGCGCGCTCCAGCGCCTTTGCATCCACGTCGCACATCGCCACGATCTGCACCTTCGCGTGCTGCGCCACGCTCATCATCGTGTTCCCGCCCATGCCACCCACGCCGACGGAGGCGATCTGGAACATCGAGTTCGGCGAGCGCGCGCTCAAGATTGCAGGTGCGGAAACGTAGGCGGAGGCGGCGAGGGACTTTTGGATGAAATGGCGGCGGTTCATGGTTCCCGACCAAACGCCAGTTTTCGGTGCAGTCTCTCTCGCCTCCATCCCTCACATGAAAGTTGCGTTAAGGCGTAGGAGGGTGCGCCTCCGCCTGGCTCTCTCGCTCCATGCGAAGTCCGGCTTTGCAGATTCCCTTGCCGGATGGGCTTCTACTTCCTCGCCGCCTTTCCTCTGCCACCTTCAAATGTCCGCGCTTTTGCGGGATCCATCCGGTTGTAGTCCGCTTCGGTCGGGCCGCCGCCGAATTGCTTCCAATACCGTTCGGCGAAGGGATTGAGCTTCGGGCCGATGGCGTTTTCGTTCACGTCGTATTGGCCTTTGAGTGATGACCACCAGGCGTCGTACTGAGCGCTAAGCTTCGCGACGACCTCCGGCTTGTCCGTGGCGATGTCTTTGGATTGGGCCGGATCGGCGATGACATCGAAGAGCTGCCACGTCGGTCCCGGGGATGCGTCCTTTGCCTTTGCACCGCGCCCGGCGCCCTCGCTCACCAGCGTGTATTGCGTGTTGCGGATGGCGCAGTTGTTCAGCTTGGCCATGTCGGGGTCACTACCTTTTGGCCAGCGACCAGTGTGCGTGAGGAGAAAGCGATCCTCCCACGGCGCAGCCGGATTTCCCATCAGCGGTAGCAGGCTGCGACCTTCTGCTGACTGCGCCTCGAGCTGGGGCGTGAGCTTCGCGCCAGCGAGGCCGGAGAGCGTTCTAAAAAAATCCAAGTGCGCGGTGAGCGCGCCGCAATCAGCAGGCTGGAGCGTGCCGGGCCAGCGCCAGAATGAGATCGCGCGCGTGCCGCCGAGCCACGGACTGCCTTTGGCGCCGTGCATGTTTGCGTTGAAGACCTTCACGCCAGCGGTGCCGCCGTTGTCGTTCATGAAGACGACGAGTGTGTTCTCGGCGATGCCCCACTCATCGAGCTTTGCCATCAGCCTGCCTATGTTTTGATCGATGTTGTGGATCATGCCGAAGAAGCTTTCGGTGTCCGGTGCGAGGCCTTTGCCTTCGTAGAGCGCCTTGTCCTCGGGCTTCGCGATGTAGGGCCCGTGCGGCGCGTTCGTGGCGATGTGGCAGTAGAACGGCCCGCCGCCTTTCTTCGATTCCAGCCACTTCATGGCCTGCGTGAAGAAGACGTCCGTGCAGTAGCCCTTTGTCTTCTCAAACGTGCCGTTGTGCAGGATGGCGGGATCGAAGTATTTGTTTCCGGGCGCATCCCCGCAGCTCCCCGGATACGTCTGGCCGATGCCGCCTGCGCCGTGGATGAAAACCTCGTCAAAGCCGCGCTGATCCGGCTGATACTCCGCCTCATCACCGAGATGCCATTTCCCGAAGATGCCCGTGGTGTAGCCCGTGCCTTTCAGCACCTGCGCCAGCGTCGTGGCCTTCAAGGTCATGCGCTCACGCTCGAGGATCGTGTGCGTGATTCCATTGCGAAACTCATGACGCCCGGTGAGCAGGGCGGAGCGGGTGGGCGAGCATGTGGGGCTGTTGAACCAATTCGTGAACCGCAGGCTCTCGCTGTGCATCTTATCGAGGTTCGGCGTCTTCAAAACCGGATTCCCGTGGCAGGAGAGATCTCCGTAACCCTGGTCGTCGGTGAGGATGAAGATCACGTTTGGCCGCCTGCCCGCGAGGTCGGCAAACGAGGGAAGTACGAGCGAGAGCAGAACCAGGAGACAGCGGAATGTTTTCATCGTGCGCGGTCAACGCAAGCTGCATGGCTGTTGTTTCCTGCGAATCACCTCCGCTTTTCAAACACCGCGCGAATCTCATCTGCGGTGCCGAGGGCGATGAGGACATCGTACTCGAAGACAAGTCCCGGCTTCAGCGCGAAGGTCTGGATCGGCGCGATGTAGGAGCAGTCGGATGTGCCGCCGCCGCGAAAGCGGTAGCAGGTGGCCTCGGTGGTGTGCGGGAAGAGCATGCCGATGCCGCTCCCGTCTTTGTCCACCCACGCGCACCATGGCTCGCTGAACTTCACAGATTCGTTCGGAAAGCCCGGCTGCTTCTTTGTCAGCGGTGCGTTTTTCCAGGCAGGCTGTGCTGCATCGCAAAAAACCAGCGTGTCGTACTCGGGCTGGACGAAGAGTGCGGGGAGTTCCTGATGCGTGGGTTTGTGAGTGGCGGCACCCGTGTAGGTCATCTTGAAGCGCAGCTTTGCCGAGCCGCCCTCAAGCTTGAGCCATTGCTCCAGCTTCACATCGGGCACGTGCGCGCCTGTGGCCCAGTGCCGGGGGCGTGTGACGGTATGCATGCTGTGAGCGTCGATCTTGTTTTCCAGCACGGTCGCAGGGACGCCCTTCCAACTGCCGCCTTGCACCGGATTGAAGCGCCACGGCTTCCCATTCCAGTCAGAGCCGTCCGGGTCGCCGTAGTAGCTCTGCTGGAGGTAGCGGCCTTCGTCGTAGCTGTTGAGCAGGTTCTTGCCGGACTTTGATTTGGAGAACCAGCCAACGCACGCGCCTGCGCTTAAGTTCACGCCGAGACGGATGTGACCGTTGTCAAGATAGGCCCAGTTTTCCTGGGCGCAAAGCGGACCGAGGCTGAGGATCGCGAACAGAAGCTGGTGGTGCATCGGGGGACGCTGTGTCTTGATCGAGCGCGGTGCAAATGGGAACCCTGCTGATGTTTCATTGTTGGCCTGCAGCCTTCAGTGAGCGGGAGTGTCGCAGAGCGGGGCGCCAGTCGAGCTTCCTGGTTCCCTGGCGCACGAGGATGCCACGCACGTCGTTCCAGTCGAGCGGCCGGCTGGCGAACGCCTTCATCACACCCAGGTCCTCAGCGGTGCAGGTGCGCAACGACACACCGGGCATGTGCTCGAGCATATGCGCCCGTTTCACAGCCTGCTCCTCAAATGGCAGCGCACCGAGCGCGATGTCGATGCCTGTGCCGTGTTGATTTCGCGGCAACACACTCCGACCCCATCGCCATAACTACTTCGTTTTCAAAACCAGCCGCAGCACATCAAGCCGCAACTGCGCTCCGTTCACGGCCTTGAGGATGTCCTGTTGGGATTGGCGCAGAGTGACGGCTTCCTCCGGCCGGACGTGATTGTTGATTCTCGCGAGGTCTTCCAGGCGCTCGATTTCGGCGTCCATCCGGGTGTTCACATCGAGCACAGCGGCGGTCACGAGATCGCCCATGCGTGCGCTGGCGATCACTTGCGCCTTCTTCAACATCGCGGGCAGCAGCTTTTTGCGGAAGGGGCCGTTGTCGAGGAGCTTTGAGGGATCTCCCTTGGTGAGGCCGGCGGTCTGCGCCGCCTCGTCCTCCGAGTGATCCGTCATGGCGTGATCGATGATGACGCGGATGGGGATGGATGGGAGAAAGCGGTCCACATGCAGTGCGGCGGGCGCGATGCAGTCCACGACGTAATGCAGGTCGAGCAGGATGCCTTCGGAGCCGGAGCCTTTCCAGATGCCGAAGGAAGTGTTGCCGAGCTCGCCGCCGAGCACATGATCCATCGCCCCGCGCACAGTGGGGTGGTCGATCGTGAAGTAGCCGATGTTCTCGCGTGAGAGCGCGCGCTCGCGGTCAAAGGTGACGAACATGCCCTCGGGCGGCAGGGCAGGGAGGGCGTCGGTCATCAGATCACCGGGGCGGAAGACGTAGCTGCGGTGGCCGTGCTCCTCGACGACGATGCCGAGGCGGTCCATGAGGCGGATGATGAAATCCTCGAAGTCCAGGTCGTCATCCAGCGCGTGCACGGCCTCGATGACCTTCTGCGCGTTGTCCGCCTTGAACGATGTCATTTCAAGCAGGCGATCGTGGCCCTTCTCGAGCTTTGCGGCCACCTGCTTCAGCGCGGCGCGGGTATTCTTGACCAGCGCGGCGAGCATTTTCTCATCAAACTCCGCGCAGAGCGTGGAGAGACCGCCGAGCTGGTCGAGGATCTCCATCGCGCCATGCGGATGCTTTTCAAAGGCGTTCAGCCCCTCGTGATACCAGCGCGCCAGCATCTCGCCGCCGGTGCCGCTGGCATACGGCACATGGATCTCGATGGTGGCCGTCTGCCCGATGCGGTCCAGGCGGCCGATGCGCTGCTCGAGCAGCTCCGGATTGTCCGGCAGATCGTAGAGCACGAGGTGATGGGCGAACTGAAAATTGCGTCCCTCGCTGCCGATCTCGGAGCAGAGGAGGATGCGCGCGCCCTCCTCATCTGCGAAATGCACGGCAGCGCGATCTCGCTGCACGAGCGTCATGTCCTCGTGGAAAAGCCCGGAGCTGACATTGATCTCGTGGAGCAGGCGCTCCTGCGTGGCCTGGGCGAGCTGACGCGTGCGGCAGATCAGCAGAACCTTTTCGTTGCCGAGCGTCTTCAGAAGCGCAGCGAGCCACTTCACCTTGGCCGCGTCGGGCTCGTCACCGCCGTTCAGCGCGACTAGATGCACCTTGCGCTCGGGAAATCCTTTCAGCGCGGCGCGTGTGTTGCGGAACATGACGCGCCCGGTTCCAAATTCATCGAGCAAACAGGCGACGAGCTTCTGCCGCGTCTCCTCGCCACCCGTCGCCAGGGCTTCCGCCAGCTTTTTCACGCGCCCTGACTTCTGGCCAAAGAGCGCGCCATCGCTCGTGGTGAGTTCCTCACCGGAGAGAAGGCGATCCACCGCCGATGCGGTCTGCGCGTAGTGTTCCGCCTCCTGCTGGAATTTCTCGAGGCTGTCGTAACGCTCGGGATCGAGCAGCCGGAGCCGCGCGAAGTGTCCCTCGGGCCCGAGCTGCTGCGGCGTGGCCGTCAGCAAGAGCAGGCCGCTCGACTCCGCACCCAGCGTCTCGACCAGTTCGTAGGCCGCGCTGGCAGACTCGGGGCTCCACTCGAGATGATGCGCCTCATCCACGATGATGAGATCCCAGCCGGCGGTCACGCATTGCTCCGTGCGCTCCTCATCACCAGCGATGTAGTTGATGCTGGTCAGGGCGATCTGGCAGGAAAGAAACGGATTTCCCTCCGGATCGTCCGACTCGAGGTCGGCGCAGCGCTCCTCGTCGATCACGCTCGCCACGAGATTGAACCGTCGCAGCAGCTCCACGAACCATTGGTTCACCAACGCCTCCGGCAGCAGGATCAAAATGCGCGCCGCCC
>JANOBO010000308.1:0-12679 GCA_031411695.1 Verrucomicrobiaceae bacterium | reverse complement strand
TGGCGCGCGGCACGACGGATGAAGGTCTCGCCTTCGCCATCCGTTCCGCATTGCACGACCTTTCCATTCCGTCATGAACATCGTCTCCGCCATTTTCGAGCAAAACAACGACGACGGTCCGGCAATCATCCACGAAGGCGGAGTCATCACCTATCGCGAGCTGGAGGCTCGCGTGCGTCGCATCGCGGCAACACTCAAGAATCACGCGCTGTGGCCGCGTGTCGCCGTTCCTCGCGTCGCGCTGGCTCATCCCAGCGGCGCTGAATACATCGTCATCGCGCTCGCCATTCTTGAGGCAGGCGGATGCTTCCTTCCAGTGCCAGATGAGCTTACCGGTCCCGAGCGCGATCAGCTTCTCCGCATCACCGCCGCCGATCTGTTGATCACAGGAGAGTGCGCCATCTCCGCGCTGCGCCACTCCGGTGCCCCGGAGTTTCCTGTCGATGCCCTCAATGCGCTCAACCCTGCTTTCATCCGATTTAGCTCCGGCACGACAGGCCGCGCAAAGGGCATCGTGCTTTCGCATGAGTCGCTTCTCGATCGCATCACTGCCGCGAATCAAGTGCTGCGCATCGGCCGGGGTGATCGCGTGCTGTGGACTCTGCCGATGGCGCATCACTTCGCCGTTTCCATCGTGCTCTATTTGTATCACGGTGCCGCTACCGTCCTCGCCTCTTGCGGCGACTTGCTGACCACGGCGCGTGATCACCGGGTCACTGCCGTTTACGGGTCACCGTATCACTTTGCGATGCTCGCCTCCGATCCCGCCGCCGCGCCGATGGTGGATCTGCGGCTCGCCGTGAGCACCGCGTTTGCTTTGCCGGAGAGCACTGCGCGGATGTTCCTCGACAAGTTCAATCTTCCGCTTCGACAAGGGCTGGGCATCATCGAGGCCGGCCTGCCGATGTTGAATGTGGATGCCGCAAAATCAAAGCCCTCGTCCATCGGAAAACCCACACCTGCATTCGCCGCCCGGCTTGATGAGGAAACGGGCGAGTTATACCTCGACGGCCCCGGGATGCTCGATGCCTACCTCTCTCCCTGGCAGACTCGCGACGAGATCCTGCAAGACGACTGGTTCGCAACCGGAGACATCGCCGAGCGCGACGCGGATGGCTGCTACTTTCTGCGCGGCCGCACGCGGACGGTCATCAACGTCGGCGGGCTGAAATGCTTTCCCGAAGAAGTCGAAGGTGTTCTCCGGCTGCATGCGTCAGTCTCGGCCGCGCGCGTGGTGGCGCGCGCGCATCCAGCGCTCGGCGCCGCGCCGGTGGCGGAGATCGTCGTGTCGGCGGGTGCGCAAACGCCCTCGCCTATCGAACTGCGGCAGCATTGCCAATCTCAGTTGGCGGCCTACAAGATCCCGCTGGCGTTTCACTTCGTGGAGACGTTGCCGCTGACGACCAGCGGGAAAATTTTGCGCGCGCCGACATGAGCCGCCTCTTGAGAAGCGTGATGAAGATCGCATGATTTGCGTGGCTTGTGTCCGTTTCATTTTCTCATGCCTCCACCCACCATCGCCATCCTCGGTGCCGGCCCGGCCGGCTGCACGCTTGCGGCGCTGCTCGCCGAGGAGAAAATGTCCGTCGTCATTTTTGATGATGAAAAGCGCCCCGGGCTTCTCGTCGGTGAGTCACTCATCCCGGCCATCATTCCCATTCTGCGCGCTCTTGGCATCGAGGATCGGGTCGCGGCCGTTTCCAAGCGCAAGCCCGGCGCGTCGTTTCTTCATCGCGAGGGTTTGGAGATGCACTTCGATTTTCGTTCGGTGGAGGGCGTCCTGCCGACTTATTCGTACAACGTCCCGCGTCCTCAATTCGATGACCTCATCCGAGATCGCGCAAACGAGCTGGGCGCGCTCTTTATCAAGCATCGTGCGCGGCTGATCGCCCGACCTGGCGATTCAAAAAGTGAACTGCTGCTGGATGATGCGGCGCTCGCCGCTGCCGGGCTCGATGCGCAGCCCGCGTTGATCGTCGATGCAGCCGGAAGAGGCCGCAATTCCGCGCGCGCTCTGGGCATCGGCGCGAAGACGGGCCCACGGCGCGATCAGGCGCACTTCGCGCACTTTCACGGCATCGCGCATCCGTATGCCGACGGCCAAATCGTGATCACCTATCACGATTTTGGCTGGAGCTGGCGCATCCCGCTGCCTGACTGCATGTCGTTCGGAGTGGTGATGGGTGCCGGCCACGCCGCCCGATGGGGCCGCGCACCGGGAGAAAGGTTGCAGCGGGTTCTTGAGGAGGAGCCTCGCCTTGCGCCGCACGCGCGCGGTGCCACGCGCGTGACGGATGCGTTTAGCTACACGAACTACCAGCTGGTTTCCGATCGCGCGCAGGGTCCGGGCTGGGCGTCCATCGGTGACTCGTTCGGTTTCGTGGATCCGATGCTGTCGCCAGGCGTCTTCCTCGCCATGGAGGCCGCCAGTTCGATGGCGAAGCTCATCACACGTCACGACATCACCCATACCGCCACGATGCGGCGCGAGCTGGCTGAACACGAGCGCGTGATGCGCGATTGGGTCGCCGCGTGGCAGGAGCTGATCGGCTACTTCTACGACGGCCGCATCGCCAGCTTCTTCGTTGAGGGCAACGAGATGAGGCGCAGGCATCCAGGCGCGTTCAGTGATTTTATGGAGCGCAGCACCGCGCGGCGCATTGCGTGCATGGCGTCAGGCGCGACCACGCGCTCGAGGTGGAACCGCAAGTGCCTCGCCCAATGCATCCGCTTGCTGACGGCTCCCGTGCAACATGCCGCGTATGCGGTCGCTGGTTGAAACCGGTTCGACAACACATGGCCTTTTGCCAGCGAGGCCGGCCGGGCTATTTCAGCGAGCGACTCAAACCCCGCACACGATGTCGAGCACTTTGATCGTCTTCTGCGCGCCAAGCTGCCAGACGGTGGTGCCGCCGCCTTCGTAGTAGGTGGAGTGAAGAAGGATCTCCATTCTTCCATCGCCGTCCAGATCGAGCAGTCCGCCGATCTCGTGAATGTTCGGCGCGTTCGAATCCTTCGGCTTCTCGTAAAACTCGCCGTCAAAAATCTGTGTGACCACTTTGCCTGCGACCACACGGCGCATGGCGACGAAGGAATAGTTTCCCTGCGCAGCCTGCATCGGAGCGCCCATGTCACCTTCATCGTTAGAATAGTGGGTGGCTGCGAGGAGAACCTCCTCCTCCCCATCGCCGTCGAGATCGGCGCGGAGGTGTTGGGTGATTTTCACCACCGGGTTCTTGATGCCTTTGCTGATGAGGATGTCTTTCACTGCCTTCACATAAGGCTCTTGCGTCTTGTTGGCTGACGTGACGGGGCGCGGCAGGGGATTCCAGGATGCTGAGAGGGCGATGCCATGCTTGTCTGGGTCAGTGTCGAACTTGGCGATCCAAACGTCAGGGCACACATCGGCGTCTGGCCCGGCTTTGATGAACTTGGTTTTCCCGGTCTCCGTTTGCAGGTCATAAACGCGGAACTCCGCGTCGGGCTTGATGGCCTTGCCCGATTGCTCGCTCGTCAGCCATTTGCCTTTCGCATGGCCGCCGATGACATAACAGAACGGCAGTTCGATGAAGGTGGCGGCATCTGCCGCTGAAGCGTTTTGCGCGACCGTCAGCGCGAGCAGGATGATTGGGAGGAATGTCCGCGTCGTGTTCATATCGATGGATAGTGGAGATGTTTCGGCGGTCGCTCTCTCCTGCCGTTTCCGGGGGATCAAGAGGCGACAGCAGCCTTGCCTGCGACCGCTTCAACGGGAGGCACTGGCTTCAGGGCCGGCAGGAACATCGCGCTCCATTCCGCCTTTAACCACACCTTCATGCCCATGCGCAGCAGCGTGAGCACTTTGAATGTGGGGATGAAGCCCTGCTTAATCAGCCAGCGATTGCCGAGGTTCTGAAGGCCGTCCGCTCCGGCCGCGTGACGTTTCTTCGCGATGTGGACGAGCCGGCGGTTATAAAAGGTCATGAAGCGCGCGAAGATCGCGCCGCCCGTTCCTTGGTAGGGCATGATGCTGAACTCCATGTCGGGATTCTCATACACGAGGCGCACCGGACCGATGAAGTAGCACGCGAGGTCCATGAGAAACGCGGCATACATCAGGTCCGCCTCGCCCAGATAGGCGTACTTGTTGTCGTAGAGCGACTGATACCAACGGAAGTAACTGTCGCGGAACTGCTCGTTGTAGGCGTCGCGCGCCACGACCACGTCTTCACCCTCAAGGGCGCGCACGATGAACTTGTGCGCGGTGTAAACGGAGTGCGAGCAGTAGTCTAGCCCCTGGCTGTAGAGCGGGTCCATGAACCCGGCAGCGTCGCCCACGATAGCCCAGCCTTCATCAGCGACCTGCTCGGAGTAATACGGCAGGTGCGAGTAAGCGCGCGAGTCGTTCTCCACGGCGCTGGCATTCTCGAAGAGAAAACGGCCGATGGGATGCTGCCGGGCGTGCGCCAGCAAGCGGTCCGAAATGGTGCCTTCCTTTGGTGGTTGGAACACGCGCGGATCGTAGGTCAGGCCGAAGCTCACATCTCCGTTCTTCAGCGGGATGATCCAGCACCACCAGCCGCGGCCCATGAGGTGATTAGTAGCCAGTGTCCTGCTGCAACGGACGCCTGCCGCAAATTCCGGGTGGCGCACGGCCATGTCGTGACCGTCCAGATCCCGCACATCGCGAAAGCGCGCCCACAACGAATTGGTCGGGTGTGTCTCCAGTCGTTTCCAAAGACCGAGCTTGCGCGACAGCACGGCCGCCTTGCCACTCGCATCGACTAGCCACGAGGCGGTGGCCTCGCGTGTCTCATCCCCCACCTTGACGCGGAGGCGCTGGGTTTGCCCGTCAGCTTCAGCGAGCGTGATTTCCTCCACCTTCGCGGGCCGCCAAAGCTCGCATCCCTCTTTATGCGCGAGCGCGAGGAGGTGCTCGTCGAGCAGGGCGCGGTCGAGCTGAAAGGTCGGCAGCCGCGTCTGGTAGTAAGCGCCCACCTCTGAGCAGCGCGTGAGGCAATCGTTCTCCGGTGTGGTGAACCACATGCGAAGTCCCTGCTTGGTGAGGTGGTGCTGGTGCAGGTATTGGGAGAGATGCAGCACGCGCGTGAGAAAGCACGCCGCGACCTCGGAGGTGGACTCGCCGACCTTGCGGTCGAACTCGACCGAACGCTCGATGATCAGAACGCGCGCCTCGGGCCGCGCGCGCTTGATGAGCAGTCCCATGCTCGCTCCGGAGAAAGCGCCGCCGATGATGATGACGTCGTGCATGGAGGAAGGGGTGAGTACTGGTGAAACCGTTACGTTTTGGATCCGATCGCGGAGGCGATGGAGTTCACATCACGCAGCACATTACGGGCCGCGTCCGCATCGGGAAGCTTGAGGCCGAACTTTTTCTCCAACGCGACCACGAGCTGCAGGGCATCCACCGAGTCGAGCCCAAGGCCGTCAGGCCTGAAAATCGCGGCGTCGTCAGCGATCTCATCCGCAATCTGGGGCAGCATCAGTTCCGTCACCATCATCTCCTTGATTTGTCTTTTCAGTTCGTCCGTGTTCACGCTCATCGCAGGCATTCTACGCAGGAACGACGGCTCGCAAGCGGGCAGTGAGCGTGTTCTTGACCCTGCAACGCGTCGAGTTCCGGTCATCGCGCCTTCGAGCATCCAACAAAGCTCCAGCTTTGCTCATCAGTGATCGAAGTGCCTGAAGGCTCTGCTGATACCTCGCATTCTTATACGGCGCCTTGCACGCATTCGCCGGATCGGAGAACACGCCCTTGAAGAAGGCATCGTTCGGATGCGCGGAGGTGTCGGATTCAAAATCGCTCAGGCAATCATGCTGGGCGGTACCCCTTTGAAGCGCAAGCCTCACCCGATGCCCTGCCGAATCCCCGCCGTGCCACGCCAGCGGCCTTAACGCCCCGTCATGCGCTCCCAGATTCCGGTGACGTGCTCCCAGCGCCGAATGGCGATGTCCGCAAGGAAGAGGAGCAGCAGCGCGACCAACACCACAGGCCAAAGCTCGACATACTGCGTGGCCTTGGTCGTCGTGAGGTCGGGCAGTTTGTTTTCGGTCATGAACGTGCCGCCGCTGATGCGTGCGGCTTCCTTGAGCAAAGGTTCATTGACGGTGCCAAGGCTGGCCTCCGATGACGGATTGTGCACGAGTCCCGCGCTGACCATCTCGGCGCCGGATTGCGCGCGCACCAGATACACGCCGGGTTCGTCGGGACGGAAACTCCCCTCATAGATGCCAGGCCCGGTCTGCGACAGGGCGGCCTTCGAGACGGGCTTGAGCGGCGCGCCGAGCGCGTCTGCGGCCACGAAGAACACCTCCGCATCCACGCGCGCGTTGTTTTGCCGCGTGCCGGCGTCTTCGAGCAGATCGACGCTGATGCGCGCCTCTGGTCCGCGCATCTCGCAGCTCAAGTCCATGTTCTGTCCCTGCGGAGGACGCGCGGTCTCACGCAGCACCTGCGACCAAAATCTGCCGAACCCATCCCAGCGGCTGATCCAGAGCGAAGCCCATCTTGATTTCGCATCCGAGGTGAATGCGGTGGCCTTTCCCAAACCGAAGCGCCAGTGCGCCAGCAATGGATCACCGAGGTCTGTGACGAGCGGCACTTGCGCCGTTGCCTTGCGCAGGGTCTTCACGTAGCCGAGCAGCATCGGGGAGTCGAACTTGTCCCAGCCAGCGAGGATCGGATGCTTCTCCACCATCTTGGGTTCGAATGGCTCCTCGCGAATCATGCGGCCCGTGTGCATCAGCGTGTCCTGCGTGAAGATGCGCGTGATGCTTGCCGCGTCAGTCGTCGTGTACGACTGCCCTCCTCCAGCTCCGGCGATCGCCTGCAGCAGCCCGACGTGGGAGCCTTGGCCGATCGCCACCGTTGAGATCGTGATGCCCTCGTTCCTGCATTGACCCGCCATCACCTCGTATCCCGATCCGGAGGTCTGTCCGTCGGTGAGGATGATCATGTGCTTTACCTTGGCCTTCACGCGCTGCAAGGCCTCGCGCGCCTGCGCAAACGCGGGCTGCAAATTCGTGCCGCCGCCCGGCGCCACCGTGGAGATCGCCGCCGCGATCTGCGCGACGGAGGATATCCGCGCCATCTGCGTGACGACGTGCGCCTCTGAGTCAAAGGCGTACACGCCGATGAAGTCGCTCTTGCCGAGAACCTCGGCGGTGGCGATGGACGCTGACTTTGCCATCTCCAGCTTTTCTCCGGCCATGGAGCCGGAACGATCGATCACGAGCGCGAGCGCCGAAGATTGCTTCTCCTCCTCGTCAGGTGACTTGAGGCGGACTGGCAGCACGTCCTCGATGGGCGTGCGGTAGTAGCCGCCGACGCCGAAGGAGTTCGAGCCGCCGAGCATGATGAGCCCGCCGCCGAGCTTGTCCACATAGTCGCGCATCGCGGTCATGGCCTTGTCACCGAGCTGGAACGCAGGGACATCCGAGATGATGATGCCGTCGTAGCCGGCAAACTCCTCGAGCGTGGACGGCAGCGAGCCCGGCTGGCGCAGCTCGATCTGCACGCCCTCCTTCTCCATAGCCTGCATGAGGTACTGGCCTTCGGCAGGATTTCCCTCCAGGCAAAGGAGACGCAGCCGCCCGCGCACATCGACGAGGGTGAGCGCGTCGTTGTTCGCGGAGATCGTGTCGTTCGGAAAGCCTTCGATGACCGCTCGGTACTTGTAGATGTTCCGCACCGACGGCGTGCGCGTGAAGGTTTCCTCATGCACCACCCCGCTCTTCGCCGTGATCGGGCGCTTATCCACCTCGACGCCGTTTTCGAAAAGCTTCAGCGTGCCGCTCCCATCCACAGTGCTCTCCACCACCACGCGAAGCTTCAAGCTCGCGCCCTCATGCAATCGCGAGCGGCTCGGTGCCAGCTCGCGCACGCGGATGTCGGGCTTCTTCGGGCCGGACACCGGAGCGGCGTGCAGCCTGATGCCGGCCGCTGCGGCATCTTTTGCGGACTCCAAAAGTG
Organism: Verrucomicrobiaceae bacterium; assembly: GCA_031411695.1. Taxonomy (GTDB): domain Bacteria; phylum Verrucomicrobiota; class Verrucomicrobiia; order Verrucomicrobiales; family Verrucomicrobiaceae; genus JAIBCL01. Next base: position 4,707 of record JANOBO010000308.1, on the reverse strand, counting down.
AGCCGCGCGTCTCGTGTCCATCTCCGATCAAGAGAATGTGCCTGCTGGTCCCCGCAGGAAAGAGCGCCGCTGCAAAGCCGACCGCCTTGCCGTAATCACTGTCGCGGCCGTGTTTCTCCTGCCAGGCGATCAGTGGCGCGGAGGACTCCAGTTTCATCTCAGGCGGCAGCACAGCGGGCTCATCACCCAGGGTGACAAACGAGCACTCCACATCGCGCGGTAGCTGAGCTTGGATCGCGACTGCGCGCGCGACCACGCTCTTCGCGCCATCCGCGCCGAGGCTCTGGCTGAGGTCGAGCACCATCACCAGCGAGCGTTTTCCGCTCTGCACCACGCGCGCGGGACCTGCCAGCGCCACGAGAGCCATCATCACCAGCAGCGCCCGCACCACCAGCAGCATCCGCTTCCGCGCGGATGGCATCGGGTGCGATGATTTTTGCTCAATCCACAGCAAGGCGAGCACAGCGGGGATCGCCAGAAGCAAGAGGTATGGTGATTCCCAGTCCATCCGGGGAACCATCAAAGCAGCATGTCCGACACTTTCAGCGCCAGCTTTTTGATCGTGCCGCATTGCACCTTATCCTCTGGCTGCAGGGTGCGCTGTGTGCGGTAGCCCTGTGCGGACGGTTCGGTGAAGACAGTGACCACACGCGCCATGATCTCGATGACCCAATACTCGGCGATTCCTGCCTTGGCGTACATTTGCGCCTTGATTCCTTTGTCGAACGGCGCGCTTGTTTTTGCCACTTCGACGAGCAGCAGCACATCCTTTGCCACCGGATGAGCTGATTTATAAAAGTCCGGACGCATTTTGACGACGCTCAAATCCGGCTCTGGTTCTGAGTTTGGAGGAATGCTCACAGGCTGCGCTTCACGCAACAGCAAGTGGTCTGGAAGGACGCGTTCTATTCTCCTGCGCAGTGAGGTTGAGTTCGCGGAGTGTTCGGGACTGTGCGGCGGCATCATGATGAGTTCTCCTTCGATGAGCTGGATGCGATCCTCGCGCTTGAAAAAACCGGTCTCGACCAGATCGTGATATTCATCGAGCGAGAAGTGGTAGCGGCCAGGCTGCGCGGGCTCTTTCGTGCGTGCGGAACTCATGCGCAAAAGTCTATCAGGGCGGTTTACGGGGTCAAGGCGGCGGATGGAAATGAAGCTCCGTGCAGCCATGTGCTGCCGTAAATTTGTAGCGGATTCAGATCCTTCGCGCTTCCCGTCGCCATCAATAGAGTGCCTTCCGGTGAAACAGGAAGCTCTCGAGCAGCAGCAGGGCGAGAAGCGCGGCGATCAGATTCCGTGGCCAGTTGCTCGTGGTGGGTTTCCAGTTCTGACTGCCCGGTGACGTTGAAGCCGCAGCGCTGGTGTCTTCGGGTTGCTTTGGTACATCGGTCTCTTCACTCGAGGCGAGGATGGACGCGCCGGTTTTCCCATCGCCAGTTTCCCAGACACCGAGACGCTGCACCTCCAGCAGAGATCCCTGCGCTTCATCAGACGCACTGGCGATGCTGGCGCCGTTCCATGCGGACCATTTCACGAGGCCGGTGGTGGCGAGCCACTCGCCTGGGTGGAGAGGCTTCAGCTCGCTGAGCGCATCGCCTTGCGCGGCGCACCAGTAGATCGCATTGCCGAGCAAAAGCGGATACGCGGGAAGCAGCGCGAGCTGCTCTGACTGACTCGGCGACACGGCGGATGCGACGATGCGCTGGCCGCTGACTTCTCCCGCCGCCAGCACAGGCTCCCCATCCGCAAGCCAGATCGGCTCCAGCGAGCCGAGCGATTCCAATACGCTGGTCTGCGTGATGGCCAGGCGCAAGGTGGAAACGCGAAAGGCGACCGGGTGCTCCGGCGCGATGAGGCGCACTGCGGAATGCGGAACGCCCGCCGTGCCAAGCGAACGGACATGCAGCGGGCCGGAGGACTTGAGTGGATTCAGCACGATCACAGGCCGGTCCGCTGGCCAGACGTCCGGCAGCCAATGCTCGAAGACATACACATCCGGCTTTTCCGTCATCGGCCAGCTTTTCGATCCGCCTTTTAAGATGTCCAGCTTCCCACCTTCGACCAGCGCGCCGAGCGCGATGCCGGTGAAGGGGTCTGGCGTGTCGCTGATCCACGCGACGACGAGCGGCTTCAATTGCGGCAGCGGCGCGATGATCACATTGTCCCAGCCGAGGCAATCACCCGCCGCCTTCAGCTCCAGCTCGAGCCGCTGGCCGCGTACGCCGTCGAGCGGCAGGATCAGCGATGACGACGCGCCCGGCTTCAGCTCGATCTCGCGCAACTGCGAGATGCGGCCGCCGATGCGCACCTCGAGCGTCGCGGTGAGCGTGCCCGGGTTTGCCTCTGCCGCGCTGGCTTTCACAAAACATTCGTAGCGCCCGCGTGCGAGCGGCGCCTTCCGAATCTGAAAGCCCGTGATACCGACGTTCACGGGCGTTGAGAGCGCGATGTTGGCGAAAGTGTGCTTCACGTCTGAAGAATAGGTGGCATTGGACTCATTGGAGGTATCTCCCACATGCCAGATCTCCGCCGGCCTCTCGAGGTCTGCTAGCCGCCGAGCGACTCCGAGCGCGCCGTCGAGCTTCCCCTCGCGCGGAGCAGGCGTCACCGCGTCGAGCACGCGCAGCAGCTCGCGCCGGTTGCGGCTGCGCGAAACCAGCACGGCTGGTTTGGCGTCGAATACGATCAGCGAGGCGATCACCTGCTCAGGCAGCGAGCGAACGCGCTGGCGGATCGTCTCCTGCGCCTCGTGCAGCCGCGTGCGGCCCTTCGCGTCCTTTGCCGCCATCGACGCGGAGCGGTCCAGGACGATGATGATCGCGCCCGGCGTGTCGCTCCCGCCGTCCGCCGCTGGCCGCGCGAGGGCCAGCACGCCGAACAGGATGACAGCCAGTGTGAGCAGCAGGGAAAGGATGCGCTTCAACCTGCGAAGCCACGCGGACTCCTGATGCTCGCGCGCGAGTGACCGAAAAAACAGCAGCGTGGAAACCTGCACGCGCTTCGCCTTCCGCCGAAAAAGATAAAGCGCCAGCGGAATGAGCGCGAGCCATGCGAGGTGGAGGAAGGCTGGTGCGAGAAAGCGCATGGCTAGAAATGACGGATGAGGACGGCGGAATGACGAATGACGAATGCGGAATGCCGAATGACAGAGGGGAAGTTCATCATCGCGCGTTCGACCGTCTGCATTTCTGGCTTTCCAATCGTCATTCGCGCTACGCGCTCCCTGTCAGCGCAGAGCCGCGCACCAGCATGTCGAGGAAGCGCTCCTCGAACGGCTCGTCCGTCGCGCATTGAAAGTAGTCGATGCGCCGTGAGGCGCAGGTTCGCGCGAGGTTCTCCGAGAAGGCGTCAAACGTCTCCACGTAGCGTTGCACATCGCGTTTTGTCAGCCAGAAGCGGCGTTTCTCGCCGGTCTCCACCTCCGCCAGCTCCACCTCGCCCTCCAGCTCGGGACTGCGCTCGGCCGGATGCACGAGCTGGAGGAAGTGAATCTCCCCCGGCCACGTCGCCGCGCGCGAGACGGCTTCGGCCGCGGTGTTCACATCGCGGCCGAAAAAGTCTGAGATCACGAAGATCACACCAAAGCGCTGACGTGCGGGCCGGAAATCCTGGAAGCATTTGTCGAGGTCGGTGAAGCCGTCGAAGTTCAACTTCGATGCGGCCTGGATGATCTTCTCGATATTGCCCTGGCCGCGCAGAGGCGGCAGCTCCTGCTTCACGGACTCGCTCATCGAGTAGAGGCTCACGCGCTGCTGGCCGCTGAGCGCCAGATAAGCGAGCGCCACCGCGAAGCGCAGCGCTTGCTTTCGTTTGTCGGGAAACGGCCGCGCCATCGATGAGCTGGTGTCGAGCAGGATGTGCAGGTTCAGCTCCTGCGTCTCTTCGTATAGGCGGACAAAAAGCTTGTCCAGCCGCGCGTAAAGGCGCCAGTCGATGGCGCGATAGTCCTCCCCGCGCGAGTAGTGACGGTAGTCCTTGAACTCGCGCGTGAAGCCGGTGGCGGGCGTTGACTGCGCGCCGCGCCGCATGAGCTGCCGGCGTTTTCTCAAACGCAGCGCCAGCGTGCGCAGACGGTCGAGGAACGCGGCGTCGAAAAGCTCGTCTCTGGAAAGCGCTTCAGTCATGGGTGGACCTCGCAGTGAGCGGAGTCGGGAAGGTCAGGTCTGGTTTGTGCATGCGATTTTCCGTTCCCAAGGGGAGAGGGAGACTGATTGCGCTGCGCCGCTTTGATCGAGGCGCGTCGAACTCGGTATAAGCATCCGAACGCGCATCCCCTGTTCCTTTGGGCGAGGGGTTGAGCGGTCGATTGCAGCATCAGCCTCGCAAACCGACAGCCCTTCGGCCGCGTCACTGGAATGAGATCGTCGCGCATGGTCTTGTTTACCACGGAAACATCCGAGCTTGCTGAGGCCGAGCGGCACGATCCAGTCACCTCCGGACGCGGCGGAGCGCCAGTCCACCACCAGGCTGCTGTTCTGTCCGTCAAAGAAAACCACACCACGCGCGCTCCATCGCACGGCCTGAAAACTCTTCAACTGATCCCACGCGCCTTTTGCCCACTGCTGCGCGGCGTCCGGCAGCTCGCAGCGGAACAATACCTCGCCTCCCACGGCATCGCGTGCCATCAGGCCTTCCGCGCTGGCCACCAGCAGCGTGCGACCGTGCAGCGCGGCCGCTGGAAACGACTGCTCCGCCAGACTGCCGGAA
>JANOBO010000307.1:0-6636 GCA_031411695.1 Verrucomicrobiaceae bacterium | reverse complement strand
AGCGGGAAAATTTCACCCAGAAGCGCATCCGTCTCCAGATCGGATCGGATCAGACGGGCGATGGCTATCTGTTGATCCCCGAAGGCAAAGGCCCGTTCCCGGCGGTGTTCGTGCCGTTTTACGATCCGGAAACCAGCGTCGGACTTGCGGGCAAGCCGCTGCGCGATTTTGCTTATCAGCTCACCAAGCGCGGCTTCGTTTCGCTGTCGATTGGCTCGCCGGGCGGTGATGCACGGAAGCCGGTGCTCGCGTCCGATGCGAAGTGCCAGCCGCTCAGTTATCTCGGCTACGTCTCGGCGAATGCTTGGAGCGCGCTCGCTTCCTTACCCGAGGTGGACGCGAAACGCATCGGCATCGTCGGCCACTCGTATGGCGGGAAGTGGTCGATGTTCGGCGCATGCCTCTGGGACAAGTATGCCTGCGCCGTGTGGAGCGATCCGGGCATCGTGTTCGATGAGACGCGCGGGAGCATCAACTACCAAGAGCCTTGGTATCTCGGCCTCGATCCCGCGATCACCCGCAAACCCGGCCTCGTGAGTGCTGACAGCCCGCGCACCGGAGCCTACAAGACGCTCATCGAGCGCGGTCACGATCTCGTCGAACTTCAGGCGCTCATGGCGCCGCGTCCGTTTCTCGTGTCCGGCGGCGCGGAAGATCCGCCGAAGCGCTGGGCCGTGCTGAATCACCTCATCGCGGTGAACAAACTGCTGGGCGTCGAGAACCGCGTCGCGATGACGAACCGCGCGGATCACCAGCCGACCGAGGAGTCCAATGAAGCGATCTACCGCTTCTTCGAGTGGTGGCTGAAGTAGGATCGCTTCAATCCCGTCACAACGCTTAAAGTCATTCGTGTTGGGAGGGGCCAATGTCGCGCCAATGGATCTGGCGTGACCCGCGATTGGCGAATCGTACAGTCCGACGATCACCCGTCGCTTTTACAAAGCAAAGCCCGCACCAGTTTCACCGCAAGCGGCAGGGTTGATCTTGAGCGGCTCAGTGGTTGAACCGGTCTTCGTCGAGGTGGCAGGTGGTTCCTCAGTGGGGCACGCCTGGGCTTTGGCAAGCGGCCATTTGCCCTCATCGCGCGTATCTCTATCCTCCGCTTCCCCATGCCGAAACGTCCCGCTGCGAAATCAAAAAACTCCAGACCCGCCGATGTCATCCAGATCCGGGGCGCGTGGCAAAATAACTTGAAGGGCATCGATCTGGATCTGCCGCTAGGAAAACTGAATGTCATCACGGGGCCGAGCGGATCGGGCAAGTCGTCGCTCGCGTTTGACACGATTTACGCGGAAGGGCAGCGGCGGTATGTGGAAACCTTTTCGCCGTACACGCGCCAGTTTTTCGAGCGCATGGACAAGCCGAAGGTGGATGCCATTCACGGCATCCCGCCTGCGATTGCCATCGAGCAGGTGAACAACATGCGCTCCACGCGCAGCACGGTCGGCACGATCACGGAGATCAATGACTACCTGAAGATGGTCTTCCCGCGGCTGGCGGAAGCGACGTGCCCTGAGTGCGGGCGCGGCGTGAAGCCGGAGACGGCGGAGTCGATCCACCGCGAATTGATGGAGAAATACGCGGGACAAACCGCGCTCATCGGCTTCGGCGTTCCGGTGCCGCCGGCTACGAAGGCGGAGGATTTTTTCCCGTTCCTTCAGTCGCAGGGTTTTCTCCGCGTGCTGCTCTTTGGCGAGACGATCCGCACCGATGAACCTGCGGCGCTGAAAGGGAAGAAGCTGCCGGCGATTGTGACCGTCATCCAGGATCGGGTGATACTCGAAAGTGGTGCAAGCTTCCAGCTTGCACTGGCACGCAGGCAAGCTGGCAGCTTGCCCCACCTTCCGCGCCTCGCGGAGGCTATCGAGGCGGCGTTGCGTCTCGGCAAAGGTCAGCTCTCGGTGATGCTGGAAAGTGGTGCAAGCGGCCCGCTTGCAGCGAGTCAGAAAGTGCAACCCGGCGGGTTGCACCACTTCTCAACAGACTGGAGGTGCGCGGACTGCGATATCAAACTGCCCGCTCCCACTTCAGGACTCTTCAGTTTTAACAATCCCATCGGCGCCTGTCCGAAGTGCCGCGGCTTCGGCCGCACGTTGGGGCTCGACATGCACAAGGCGATCCCGGACGAGAGTCTGAGCATCCGCGAGGGTCTCGTGCGCGCCTTCACCGGCTCCACGTATCGTGAAAGCCAGATGGACCTGATGAAGGCGGCAAAGCATCGCGGCGTGAATGTGGACACGCCGTTTGAAGACCTCAGCGAGGCAGATCGCAAATGGCTCATCGAAGGCGAGGACAAAGATCCCGAGCGCGCGTGGGCGAAGGGCGAGTGGTATGGCGTGAAGGGCTTTTTCAAGTGGCTGGAAGGCAACACCTACAAGATGCATGTGCGCGTCTTTCTCAGTCGCTTTCGCGCTTACACGACGTGCGACGAGTGCGATGGCGGCCGATTGAAGAAGGATGCGTTCAACTTCCGCATCGAAGGCAAAACACTGGCCGACATTTGGAAAGCACCGGTGAGTGATTTGCTCGGCATCGTGGACACGTGGCAGGTCGCTGAGGCTGATCACGCGACCACGCTGCTGCGGGATGAAATCCGCTCGCGTCTCAGTTACTTGAGCCGCGCTGGTTTGGATTATCTGAATCTCGACCGTGCCACACGCACGCTCTCTGGTGGCGAGCTTCAGCGCGTGAACCTCACCACCTGCCTCGGCGCGTCGCTCGTGAACACGCTTTTCGTTCTCGACGAGCCCAGCATCGGCCTGCATCCGCGCGACATCGGGCGGCTCATCGGCGTGATGGAAGGACTGCGCGACAAAGGCAACACGCTGCTCGTCGTCGAGCACGAAGAAGCCGTGATGCGCGCCGCTGACAACTTGATCGAGATCGGCCCCGGTCGCGGTGAGAAAGGCGGCAGGCTCGTCTTCAATGGTCCGGTTGAAGGACTCGCGAGAGCGCGCGGTTCGCTGACGGGAGATTATTTGTTCGGCACGAAGTCGATCCCCGTGCCGCAGGCACGCAGAAAAGTGGTGCAAGCTTCCAGCTTGCAATCAAACAAGCGACAAGCTGGAAGCTTGTCCCACCTTCGGATCCTCGGGGCGCGACAAAACAACCTCAAGAACCTCGACGTGGACATCCCGCTCGGCGTGTTCTGCTGCCTCACCGGCGTGTCCGGCTCCGGGAAGAGCACGCTGGTGCACGATGTGCTGTATCGGAATCTCCAACGGCTGCGCGGCGAGGTGTGCGAGGACGAGCCGGGACGCGTGAAGTCGATCACCGGGCACGAAGGCATCAATCAAGTTGTCATGGTGGATCAATCGCCGCTCGCGCGCACGCCGCGCTCGACACCTGCTGTGTTTGTCGGCGCGTTCGACATCATCCGCGCGATCTTTGCTGACACAGATGACGCGAAAGCGCAGGGAATCGGCCCCGGATTCTTCTCGTTCAACTCCGGCGAAGGGCGGTGCGAGCGCTGCGGTGGCACGGGCTACGAGAAGATCGAGATGCAGTTTCTCAGTGATCTTTATGTGACTTGCCCGGAGTGCGAGGGGAAACGGTATCAGTCGCACGCGCTCAAGATCCTGCTCGATGGCAAATCCATCCACGACGTGCTGTGCATGACCATCGAGGACGCCGTCGCATGGCTGCTGATGCTGGAGCAAAAGCGCGCGAACACGGCGGCGCAATCGCTGCAAATGTTGTGCGAGGCCGGACTCGGCTATCTACGGCTCGGTCAACCACTGAACACGCTGAGCGGCGGTGAGGCGCAGCGCTTGAAGCTGATCGGTCATCTCATTGAGTCATCCACCACGCAGGACAAATCGCTGCTGTTGCTGGATGAGCCGACGACCGGCCTGCACTTCGACGACATCGCCCTGCTGCTCAAGTTGCTCCAACGGCTCGTGAACGAAGGCCACAGCCTTTTGGTGATCGAGCACAATCTCGAAGTCATCAAATGCGCCGACTGGGTCATCGACCTCGGGCCGGATGGCGGCGCGGCGGGAGGCAGCATCGTCTGCGCGGGGACGCCGGAGGAGGTGGCGGCGTGTGCGGAGTCTTGGACCGGACGGTATCTCAAGGAAGTGCTCAGTGCTCAGTCCTCAGTGCTCAGGGAGAAAGCGCTGGCGTATGGCGTCAAGAAAACTGAGAACTCCGCACTGAGCGCTGAGTCCTCCCGCTTCGTCAACACGATCAGCATCCGTGGCGCACGAGAGCACAATTTGAAAAACATCAGCCTCGAAATCCCGCGCGATCAGTTCGTCGTCGTCACGGGCTTGAGTGGTTCGGGCAAGTCATCGCTGGCGTTTGATCTGGTGTTTGCCGAGGGGCAGCGGCGGTTTCTCGATTCCATGTCGGTGTATGCGCGCACATTTGTCGAGCAGATGGAGAAGCCGGATGTGGACCTCATCACAGGCGTGCCGCCGACGGTTGCCATTGAGCAGCGCATCTCGCGTGGCGGTGGAAAATCGACGGTGGCGACGGTGACGGAGGTTTATCATTTCCTCCGACTTCTGTTTGCCAAGCTCGGCACGCAGCATTGTCCGAACTGTCATGTGCCGGTGAACAAGCAGAGCATCGGCGCGGTTTTGAAGACAGTGTCGGACCACGCGAAGAAGGGCCTGGTGCATATCATGGCGCCGCTGATCAAGGCGCGGAAGGGATTTCACAACGAGGTGGCGGAGAACGCGCGGAAGCATGGCATCGAGACCCTGCTGGTCGATGGCGAGTTCCGCGACACGATGAACTTCAAGCGGCTGGAGCGCTTCAAGGAGCACACGATTGACGCGGTGATCGCGCGCACTGAGAAGACGGCGACGGAGATCACGTTGCGACCGCTCGTTGAGAAAGCGCTGAAACTCGGCAAGGGCACGATGAAGCTGCGGCTTGGTGACAAGTCGATCCTCGTGCTGAACACGGAGATGAGCTGCGCGTCGTGCGGCTTGTCGTTTGAAGAGCTTGATCCGCGACTGTTCTCTTTCAACAGCCCGCACGGCTACTGCAAAGAGTGTCGCGGATTTGGCGTGACGAGCAGCGCGCTCGGTGTGGCCAAGCGGCGCGATGATCAGTCGATGCTCGAAGCCGAGATGGACGAGGAGCGGCGATTCAGCAGCGATGACGAGGAGATCGTGCGCGAGACGTGCGGAAGCTGCGGCGGCTCGCGTTTGAACGAAATCGCGCGCGCGGTGCGGTTGCAAGGCAGCACGATTCAGGACATCGCGGGACTGTCCGCAGAGCGTGCGGCGGTGGCGGTCACGAAGTTCAAGTTTGAAGGCACGGAAGCGAAGATCGCGCTCGACATCATGACCGAGATCGAGCAGCGGCTGCGCTTCATGCAAGAGGTCGGTCTCGGCTATCTTCAGCTCAACCGCTCCGCAGATACGCTCTCCGGCGGAGAGGCGCAGCGCATCAGGTTGTCCGCTCAGCTCGGCAGCAATCTGCGCGGTGTTTTGTATGTGCTCGTTGAGCCGACCATCGGTCTGCATCCGCGCGACAATCAAAGACTGCTGAAGACGCTGCTCGCACTGCGGGACAAGGGCAACTCGCTGCTCGTCGTGGAGCACGATGACGAGACGATGAAATTCGCGGACACGATCCTCGATCTCGGTCCCGGCGCGGGACGATTCGGCGGCGAGATCGTCGCGCAGGGATCGCTCAAGGAGATTCTGAAGAACAAGGACAGTTCGACGGCGAAGGGATTGCGGAACCCGATGAAGCATCCGCTGCGTGGCGAGCGCAGGCCTTTGCCGAAGGAGAAGGCGACCACCGAATGGCTGCGCATCACCGGCGCGCGCGCGAACAACCTGCGGAACATCGACGTGCAGATTCCCATCGGCAGACTGAGCGTGATCACGGGCGTGTCGGGCAGCGGGAAGAGCTCGTTTTTGCATTCTGTGCTCATGCCTGCGGCGAAGAACGCGGTGAGCAAACACCCGAAGACGCTGAAGCAGCTCTGGAGCAAGATCGCGGGCTTCGACCAGATTGCCGCTGTGTATGAGGTCGATCAATCGCCCATCGGCAAAACCTCGCGCTCATGTCCGGCGACTTATGTCGGCGTGTGGGATGACATTCGGAAACTCTTCGCGCAAGTGCCCACTGCGCGCACGCGCGGCTACACGGCGAGCCGCTTTTCCTTCAACACCGAGGGTGGTCGCTGCGAGACATGCGGCGGCAATGGCGAGATCAAGGTGGAGATGAATTTCCTGCCGACCACGCGCGTGCATTGCGAGATCTGCAACGGCCAGCGCTTCAACTCCGCCACGCTTGAGATCGAGTACAACGGCAAACACATCGGCGACGTGCTCAAGATGAGCATCACTGAGGCCGCTGAGTTTTTCACCGCCATGCCACGGATCGCGCGACCGCTACAACTCCTCGCGGAGACCGGCGTCGGTTACATCCAGCTCGGCCAGCCCAGCCCAACGCTCAGCGGTGGTGAGGCGCAGCGACTGAAGCTCGTCACCGAACTGCAAGCCGGCCAGGGCAAGACCGCCACCGAGCGCATGCGCGGCCTCAAGACCGACAAACGCAACCTCTACCTCATCGAGGAGCCGACCATCGGTCTGCACTTCGCCGATGTCGCGCGCCTCATCGACCTCCTTCATCGCCTCGTCGATGAAGGCCACACCGTCGTCGTGATCG
>JANOBO010000306.1:0-8012 GCA_031411695.1 Verrucomicrobiaceae bacterium | reverse complement strand
CAGCTTGCTCTCTGTAGAACTGTCCAGTGACCGGTTATCTTGGGTGACGGGAGCGAGCGCGTCGGGCGTTTGCGACCACCCGAGTTTCGTGAGGAGACACGCGCCGACGAAAAGGAGAGAGTGCAGAGAGCGCATAAGAGTGAGTGCGGCTTTGTGTGAAGATTATCAGGATGCCTGAACGAAGTTATAACAGCCTACAGAAATGGCGGGAAACTCACAAGGCCAGACGCTGGAACGGTGAAGATTCTTGGAAGGCTGCGCTGGGAGTGGTGAGAGGCGAATGCCGAGTGACGAGTGACGAGATTTTTTTTTGGCGGGGTCGGGCGCGCCAGCGGCGCGGAGGTGTGAGGCGTGCCTGCGCATTTTTGCGTGAGATGATTCAAGGGCTTCATTTTCAGACAGCGCACTTTCATCGCGCTTGGACCACGCCTCGTCTGTAAAGCGTTCGTCAATTCGAGTCGCTCGTGCTTAGTAGTCCGGTCACTCGTGACTGGACTCCCTTCTCATGCCCGACGAAACCGAGCCTTCCCCACTTCCGCGCCTGCTTCAGTTTGCACGGCGGCATTGGCGCATGGCGGCGGTGCAGCTCGCGCTCGCGGTGATCGGCACGTCGTTGTTCCTGGTATTCCCCAGCGTGGTGCAGTGGTTCATCGACGACATCATCCCAAACAAGAAGCTCGATGATCTCTACAAGGCCACGGCGCTGGCGGCCGGCGCGTTTGCAGTGAGGGAGATTCTCTTCGCGTTTCGCACACGGCTGAACACGATCTTCGAGCAGCGCATGATCTTCGATCTGCGCGGTCAGCTTTACAAAAAAGTCGCTCATCTGCCGGTGGCATGGTTCGACAAGCAGAGCACGGGCGACATCATGACGCGCATGGCCGATGACGTGCCGGCGACGCAGCGCGTGATCCTCGAAGGCATCGAGCAGGGCGTGACATCCATCCTGCAGATCGTCATCAGCGCGGTGATGATGTTCCTCACGAACTGGCAGCTCGCGCTCTTCGTGATGATCCCCACGCCGTGGATCGCGGCGGGGGGCTTCATCTTCGCGCGCTGGGTCTCGCCCCGCGCGATGCTGGCGAAGGAAGCCGCCAGCCGCATGAACTCGCTGCTGCACGACACCGTCACCGGCATCCGCCAGATCAAGAGCTACACATACGAGGATGAAAAGCAGCGCGACTTCAATGCGGCCAGCGACCGCCTCCGCCAGGCGCAGACGCGCCTCATGTCGGCCTGGGCCGTCTATAGCCCGTTGATGACGTTCTTCGGCAGCATGGGTCTCGTGCTGCTTCTCGGCGTCGGCGCCTACGGCAGCATCCATGACAAATGGTCAGTGGGCGAGCTGCTGAAGTTCGTCTTTCTCATTGGTTTTTTCTTCGAGCCAATCTCGCGGCTGCACGGCGTGAACCAGACGTTGGTCAATGGTCTGGCGAGCGCGCGGCGCGTCTTTGAAGTGCTCGATCACTCAGGTGAGGAGGATCTGCACAATGGCTGCGCGCTCGAGCGTGCCGAGGGCGCGATCACTTATAAGAACGTCACCTTCGGCTACGGCGAACGTGCGGTGATCCACGACGTGAACCTGCGCGTCGAGCCGAGGCAGACGGTCGCGATCGTCGGCGCGACGGGCTCGGGCAAATCGACGCTCTTCCAGCTCCTCGCGCGATTCTACGATCCGCAGCAAGGCGAGATCGACATTGATGACGTGCCCGTCACCGAATACAGCCGTGCGTCGTTGCGCGATGCGATCGGTTACGTCACGCAGGATGCGTTTTTGTTTGCCGGAACGATTCGCGACAATCTGCGGATGGGAAAACCCGACGCGACTGATGAGGCTCTGTGGGCGGCTTTGAAGCACGCGTGCGCGGATGAGTTTGTCGAACGCATGGATGGCAGGCTCGACGCGGAAGTCGGTGAGCGCGGCGTGCGGCTCAGCGGCGGTGAGCGGCAGCGCATCGCCATCGCGCGCGCGTTTTTGAAGAACGCGCCCATCCTCCTGCTGGACGAGGCCACCTCCGCCGTGGACACGAAGTCTGAGCACTTCATCCAACAGGCCATCAGCCAGCTCAGGCAAAACAGGACGTGCCTCGTGATCGCGCACCGCTTATCGACCGTTGTCGCGGCCGATCAAATTTACGTCATGCGGCTGGGCCGGATCCTGGCGCACGGCCGCCATCACGAACTGGTGCGGAGCTGTCCGTATTACGCGGAACTTGCCGCGCTGGCATTTGATGAGCCGGAGGGAAAATAGCACCCAGCTAAGGGGCGCTTTGACGGCTCAGCGTTCTTCCGCCCACTCTTCTTGCAGCCGGGCGAGCTTGCGCTTGAGGCCGACTTTGGCGGCGGCGGACATGCGGTCGATGAAGAGGATGCCGTTGAGGTGATCGATCTCATGCTGGAGCGCGCGGGCGAGCAGGCCATCGGTCTCAATGAGGTGCGTGACGCCGTCGAGTGTCTGATACGTCACCTTCACATCGAGGGAGCGACGGATTTGCGAGCGGAGATCGGGGAAGCTCAGGCAGCCTTCCTCGCCGCCTTCCTTGGACTTTCCCAGCTCGAGCTTCGGATTGAGGAAAACGAGCGGCATGGACTGGGCAAGGTCAGCGTCCTGACCATCAATGCGGAGGTAGGAGACGCATTGCGGATTGTGCGAGACATCGATCACGGCAAGCTGGAGGTCCACGCCGATCTGCGGTGCCGCGAGGCCCACGCCGTTCGCATCACGCATCGTCTCGAGCATGTCTTCGGCCAGCTGGTGATGCTCGGCCGTGGCGGCGGGGATTTCGCGGCATTTGGCGCGGAGCACGGCTTCGGGATAAAGGACAATTTTGCGGATCATGTTTGCTTGAAATGTGGGACAGGATTCGTGCGGCAACGAAAACTTCAAGCGCCGGATGCCGCGGCCTTTTGAATCCTGGCGGGCACGTCGTTGATGGAGTAGCCCGCAGCTTTCAGCGCGTCCCACACCTTGATGAGCACGCCCAGCGCGGTGCCGGTGTCGGCCTCCAGCTCGAGTTTTGCGGCCGGCTTCGCGGCCTTCAGATCCTTCAGGGCGGCGGCGAGGTCGTCCGGCTTTACGGATTCGCCGTCGAGCTGCAGTTGCTGGTCCTTCGTGATGGTGATGGCGATGCGTCGGTCAGACGCGGCGGCGGTGCCGCCGAGGCCTTTGGATTCCGGCAGCGCGATCTGCAGATGCGCCTTCTGCCTGCGGAACGTGGTGGTGGCGATGAAGAAGATGAGAAGGATCACCATGATGTCGATGAGGGACACGATGGGGATCATGGGCACATGGCGTTTGCGCTGACGGAGATTCATGCTCATGCGATGGCGGCTCGAGGTCGAAGGCTCAAGTGCGCGAGACCTCGAAATACTGGTAGAAGCTCTGGATCACTTCCTGAAGGAGCGTCTCGATGCGGATGGCGATGGTGTCGAGCTTCCGCATGAAGATGGTGTGCGCCACGACGGATGGCACGGCCACGAAAAGGCCGGCGATGGTGCAACGCAATGCGACGCCGATCTCGCGCGCGATCACGCTGGTGTCGCCGCCCGTTTCACCGCCATCGCCAAATGCGGTGAACATGCCGACGAGAGCCACCGTGGTGCCGAGCAGGCCGAGCAGTGGCGCGACGGTGACCATGACCTCGAGATACGGGATCCCGCGCTCGAGATGGTGCAGCTCCTCCTTCGCGCGCGCGGTCACGACGTCGGTGCAGTCCTGTTTCGTGGTGAACTGGCCGGAGACGGCCATGGAGGCCAGCCTCGCGAGGAGGGAGCCATCGCGGTCGAGAAACTGCTGTAGCGGGGCGATGTCACCAGTGGCCGCGAAGTGCGGCAGCTCCTTCAACTGCGCGATCACCGCCTCGGGGATCACGACGCGGTCACGCAATTGAATGGCGGCGATGATGATGCACGCGACGGCGGCCATGGAGCACAGCACGATGAGCAGCATGACAAAGCCGCCGGTCGCCAAAAACTCCCACACCAAGGTCAGGCCGCCGGGAGATGCCGCGGCGAGGGGCCAGTCAGTAGATAAGAACGTCATACTCGATTTCGACCCGCCCGTCCTCCAGCATCGGCAGGAGGTCTTTTGGGATCGGAGGTATCTCCGCATCCTTGATGGCGCGCAAGGTGAAATCCGCCATTCGCACATCGGCCTCGTCAGGTTTTGAGAGCACCTCCATGTCCTCCGGCTTCCCGTCGCTGGTGACGAAGAAACGCAGCTTCAGATTTCCAAACGTCACGGCGTCCGCCTTCTGCTTGCGGTAGATGTGCCACTTCACTTCGACCGCTGCCGTCACGGCGCGCATGTATCTGCCCATCGGCGTTTCAGCCGCGTTGACGGCGTCCTCACCACGATTGTTGATCGTGCCCTTCACCTTGCTCGTCCGGGTGAAGGGAGTGAACGCGTCTTTGTCGAACTTCGGAAACGGCTTGCCCGTCTTCGGATCGACCGGCACCGCCTTTGCCACGGGCGCTTCTTCGGCAGAGTTCGGCTGCCCATTGGCTGAGACGGGCTTTTTCACCTCGAGCGGCAGCCGGCCGGTTTCCACCTGGGCCATTTCCTTGTCCATCTCCTCCATCATCTTCGCCATTGGAGAAACGGGCGCGGCCTTCGCCACCGCAGGTTGTGGGACTGTCGGCTCGGGCACGCGCATCTGCGGCGGAGGTGAATCGACGGTTGAGGGTGCTGCGTCATCTTTCGTGCGGCCATCGCGCTGATCACGGTTTGCCAGTTCGAGCGTCGTGCGGTTGATGCCGTCCTGAGTCGGCAAAGGTTTGTCACCATCCGGTGCGGCTGCTTTCTTGGCGGCGGCGATGGTGTTGCGATCAGAGACAAAGTCAGCCTTCACCGGTGCGTTCCCGGCGGCGGTGTTTTGCGTGGTGCGGATGTAAGGCTTCGGGGCGGGCTTTGGCGCGGGCGGTGGCGGCGGTTCCGGAGCGGGAGGGAGCATCTCGATGACCTGATCGGGAAAGAGCAGCGTCACCTGTTTCTCGGGAATCTCACGCTGCTGCTCAGCCAGCCAGCGCGCTGCAGCGCCCGCGCCCCACATCCAGGCGAGGATGAAAAAGAGCGCGACATGCACTGCCACCGATCCGGCGATGCCGATCTGCAGGGTTTTGTTTTCCGTCAGCGTCACGAGTCCGGGAAGATGGCAAGACGCCGCGCGGGAGGCAAACGGTGAATCCGTCCCTCACGATGCGCGCCCGGCTTTCCGCATCAGCCATCTGCGGACGTCACCGGATGAAGTAGCTCAGGTTTTCCAACTCGACAGCGAGGTCCACGCTGTTCACGACCACGTTCTCCGGCACATCGAGCACGACCGGTGAGAAATTCAAAATGGCCTGGATGCCAGCGGCGACCATCTCATTCACCACACTTTGCGCGCTGTTGGCGGGGACGGTGAGGATGGCCATCTTCACATGGTGCTCCTTCACGAAATTGGACAATTGATCCATCGGCCGCAACGGAATGCCGGCGGGCGCGCGGCCCTTTGACGCGATGTCGAACGCCGACACAACCTCGAATCCCTCCTTGCGGAAGCCGCTGTAGCGCAGCAACGCCGAGCCCAGATTCCCGACGCCGACGAGAATAACGGGCTGCAGCTTTGTGCGTCCGAGCACCTCCCCGATGGTCTTGCTCAGCGTGTCCACATTGTAGCCGAGGCCGCGCGTGCCGAGCGGGCCGAAATAGCCGAGGTCCTTGCGAAGCTGCGTTGACTTCACGCCTGCGGCCCTGGCAAGCGCTGCGGAGGAGACGGTGTCCACTTCGTTTTCCCTCAGGCGCTGAAGGCAGCGCTGATAGATCGAGAGGCGGTAGATGGACTTGCGAGGTATATCAACGCGGGGCACATGTGAAAATTCACTCTCGGCCCGCGCTTGTCAATGTCGGCCCCGATGGTGAGCGAGGTGCCGAAGCGCCTCTGCGCGGCCAAATACAAAGTGGCAATCGCACGCCGTTCGGTTAGTCATCTGATTCTCCGCGAATCAAATCCGACCATGCAGCAACCCGAACATTCCGAGTCCGAACTTCTCCAAATCCGCCGCGACAAGCTCGAAGGCCTGAAGCAACGCGGCATTGATCCGTTTGGTGGGAAGTTCGACACCACGCATGAGCCTGGCGCCTTGAAGGCGAGCTTCACGGAGGGTCTCTCCGTGAAGGTCGGCGGCCGTGTGCTGGCAAAGCGCGCGATGGGCAAGGCCATTTTCTTCGACATCGGCGACCACACCGGCCGCATCCAGTGCTACGCAAACAAGAAGGACATCGGTGACGATGCCTTCGACATGCTCGGCAGCCTCGTCGATATCGGCGACTGGCTCGGCGTCGATGGCGACAGTTTCATCACCCGCATGGGCGAAAAATCCATCCACGCGCGGGTGCTGACCTTTCTCACCAAAAGCCTGCGCCCGCTGCCTGACAAGTGGCACGGCATCACGGATCGCGAGCAAATTTATCGCCAGCGCTACCTCGACCTCATCAGCAATGACGCCAGCCGTGACATCTTCATCACGCGCAGCAAGATGATCGCCGAGATCCGGCGCCATCTTCAAGATCGCGGCTTCATGGAGGTGGAGACGCCGATGATGCAAGACGTGGCCGGTGGTGCTGCGGCGCGTCCGTTTGAGACCTACCACAACGCGCTCGACATGCCGCTTTACCTGCGCATCGCGCCGGAGCTGTTCTTGAAGCGCCTTCTCGTCGGCGGTTTCACGAAGATCTTCGAACTCAACCGCAACTTCCGCAACGAAGGCATCTCGCGCCGCCACAATCCGGAGTTTACGATGCTGGAGGCCTACTGGGCCTTCGCCGACTTCGAGAAAATGGCCGACCTCGTCGAAGGCATGATCTGCCATCTCGCTGAAAGCTTCTGCGGCGGCCTAAAGCTCGAAACCAAGAACGAAGCCGGTGAAGTCACCAAGACCATCAACCTCGCGCGCCCGTGGCGGCGCGAGACCTACAAGAACCTGCTCAAGGGCGTCGATGCGCAGTGGTGGGACTACACGCCTGCGCAGCGCAAGGCCTGCGCCGCCAAACTCGGCGTCGAGATCGGCGCGAACTTTGAAGACTACGAAGTCACGCAGCATGTCTTCGAGCGTCTCGTCGAGGCCGTGCAGATGGACCCGCTCTACGTCACGCATTGCCCGAAGCAGCTCGTGCCGCTCGCCAAGCAGAATGCCGAGGACGACAGCGTGGTCGATGTGTATGAGCTAGTGATCAACGGACAGGAGATCAGCCCCGGCTACTCCGAGCTGAACGACCCCATCGTGCAGCGCGCCCGCCTCGAAGAACAGGCCGGCGAAGAGATCCAGAAGATCGACGAGGACTTCATCACCGCGCTCGAATACGGGATGCCACCCGCCGGCGGCATCGGCATCGGCATCGACCGCCTGATCATGATGCTCACCGGTGCGGAGAGCATCCGCGATGTGGTGTTGTTCCCGCAGTTGAAGCGGAAGTGAATTGAGGTCCGTAGTTGAAGACCAAAGGTCTTCCGTCATCCAGCCCTGGGTTCGTAGAATCCAGGGTTTCGTGGGACGCAAGACACCGTTCAAGGGCGAACCCGGAACGGGTTCAGTCCCTCTTGTTCTCGATGCGGTCAGGACGGAACCTCATTGAGGTTCGGCCTTGGAGTGTGATCGGACACGTTGGGATGTGACCCAGGGTGGGGACAACCCGTGGGCTGGAAGACGGAAGTCCGTTGGGCTTCGGGGACTTTTGATCACTCCGCGATCCAGCGAACGCCATCGACGACCACATAGCCGTCGGTGTCCTTGTTCGTGATGGTCACTTCGCTCATGTCGCCCTCCGCATACTCGAAGGCGCCGAGATCGATCCAGAACACACCGTCCCCCGCCTTCGGTGAACGCAGGTCTATCGTGAAGCGCTGCACACCGTCCCCGTGATGGATCTCCACCGGTGCGTTGGTGGCGCGATTGCTGTTCGGCGGCACGGCTAGCATGATCTGGTATTGGCCGCCCTTCTTGATCTTCGTTTCAAAGCGCGCGCTTGCCTT
>JANOBO010000305.1:0-13948 GCA_031411695.1 Verrucomicrobiaceae bacterium | reverse complement strand
CGAGACGGTGGCGGTGCGGCTGAGCGCGCGCGAAACTTTCATGCCAGATCTGGGCTGGTACACCGCAGCGCAGTCGATGCGCCTGGGCGATGCATACGCGGCATTTGCGCCGACCTTTGTGATGGAGGCGCTGTCGCCTTCGACGGCGAAGAAGGACACGGGCCCGAAGTTCGCGGCGTATGAGTTGCATGCCGTGCAGGAGTATTGGGTGCTGGATCCGCAGGCGGGGAAGCACCGCTTTTATCGCCGGGCGGGGGACATGCTGGAGGAGTTCGCGGTGACGGGAGAGAAGATCGTCTCGTCGAGCATCGAGGGCTTCTGGGTGCGGCGGGGGTGGTTGGATGGGGAGAAGGCACCGAAGGTGGCGGGGTGTCTGAAGGAGATCATCAAAAGCGCGCGCAGGCGCTGAAGGGCGCTGAGACCATGGGAGCGAAGGTGCGCAAGGCAGTGATACCGGCGGCGGGCTACGGCACGCGGTTTTTGCCAATCTCCAAGGCAGTGCCGAAGGAAATGCTGCCGCTGGTGGACAAGCCCGTGATCCAGCATGTGGTGGAGGAGGCGGTGGCCAGCGGACTGACGGATATTTTGATCGTGATCAGCCGGTCGAAGCGGGCGATCGAGGAGCATTTTCATCCCGCGTTTGATCTCGAGGCGGAGCTGGCGGCCAAGGGGCGGACGGAGGAGCTTGCATCGCTGCGGCGGCTGCAAACGATGGCGCGGATTCATTTCATCTGGCAGGCAAAAATGGGCGGGCTAGGAGATGCGGTCATGCACGCCCGCGAGCATGTCGGCGCGGAGCCATTTGCCGTGTTGCTAGGCGATACGGTGGTGACGACTCCACCCGGCACCGCGCCAGTGACGCGACAGCTCGCGGATGTGGTGGAAATGCACGGCGGGTCCGCAGTGGCGCTTCAGGAAGTGCCAGCGGACAAAGTGAGTCGCTACGGCATCCTAGGGGGAGAGGAGATTGCGCCGGGACTGTTGCGTGCGACGAAGTTTGTGGAGAAGCCGAGGATCGATGAGGCGCCCAGCCGCCTGGCTGTCAGCGCGCGTTATGTTTTATCGCCCGGGATTTTCGAATGTCTGGAGCGCACGCCCGCTGGCATGGGTGGGGAGCTACAGCTTACGGACGCCATGGCATTGCTAATGAATAGCGAGACGCTCTACGGCCTGCGCTATGAAGGGGAGCGGCATGACATCGGGAACAAGCTGGATTTCATCAAGGCGAACGTGCGCTTCGGCTTGGAGCGGAGCGATGTCGGCCCGGACCTGAGGCGGTGGTTGGAGGGGATCGTCCGCGATGTTAGCCAACGATGAGCGGGTAGTCCGTGAGCTGCACGAGGGGGATGGCGTAAAGCGCGGCGATGGCATCGGCCTCCGATTCGGGATAGTCGTCCCGGAAGTAAACCTCCTTCACCCCATATGCGCACAGCATCTGCATGCAGCTCGTGCAAGGCTTGGTGGTACAGGCGATGAGTTTCACGTTTCCCCGGGTGAAGAGGCTGCAAAGATTCACCTCGGCGTGGATCATGAATTTGCGGCGGTCATTCCTGTCGCTCCAAAACTCAGACTCCGCATTGAAACCCGGTGCCAAGCCATTATAAGCGGTGCCAATGACGCGGTTGTCGAAGTCGAAGGCCACCGCGCCGACCTTCCGAAATGGATCCTCTGAACGGAGGCTGGCCACATGAGCAAGCGCCATGGCATACTCTGGGATGGTAAGTCTCGGGCGTGGCGGGCCGGCGTCGGGCATTGGCGAATCCAGTCAACCTTCGTGCGCGCTGGGTCAACCTGCACTTGCAGCATGCACAGAGAAGTTGGAGGTGCTTGACAAAGATGTTCGCATGAACACAATTGGCCGCCATGGCAAACAAGCAGCGTCCCCGGCTCCAAAAGTTCTTCAACAAGATTAGAAGCGTGCTGGTGACCGCTTGCCATGAGCCGACGGTTGTTCGTTCTCCTGACCTGTGGAGCGGAGAGAAGCAAATGGAGTTCGATTTGGGGTTCCCATGCCTGGAAAGCAGGCCCAAGCGGCGCAAGTGACAGATTCGTCTCGCTTGC
The DNA here is from genome assembly GCA_031411695.1 of Verrucomicrobiaceae bacterium. Classification (GTDB taxonomy): domain Bacteria; phylum Verrucomicrobiota; class Verrucomicrobiia; order Verrucomicrobiales; family Verrucomicrobiaceae; genus JAIBCL01. The sequence continues at coordinate 11,887 of JANOBO010000305.1, read as the reverse complement.
GAGAAAGAAAGCCGTTTTTGTGATGGACAAAAACGCGGCGAATTGCTTGTATAGGATGTTCAAACACCATTAAATTCCCCATATATGAGGTTCCTGCTACCGTCCCGCCCCCGCCGCAATCAAGTAATCATCGCCGGGTTGGCGGCGTTTGCGCTCTTCGAAGGGCACACGGTTTTCGGGCAATATGGTGCTTCACCTTCCCAGACTGGAATGTTCTTTAATGATCTGCGATCGAGGGTGCAGCAGCAGGAGCGTCAGGCTGGAGTGCGAAGCGGAGAAGCCATTTACGATTACAGCCGGGGTGTTTACCTCGGCAATACAAACGAGGAGCGTGCTATGGGAGAAGAGGCGGCGTTTGCTTCCAATGAGGCTGTCCGTCAGATGGGGCAGCCTGCTGTGCGCAGCGGTTATGTGGGGGGCTCGGCACGCTCGACGGGTGACTATACCCAGTATTCCGGTCCGTATCCAGCCACCAGTTCCTTCTTTGCGCCGACGTATGTTTCTGACCCGTTTTTGGGCGGGAAACGAAATCTGAAAGTAGGGCCGGTGAACATCGGTTTTGGCCTTTCCGGGCTGGTCGAATATAATGACAATGTCACGCGCGCCCACGACAACCCAACTTCCGACGTGATTGCCAGCGCGTTTCTGAACATCAACGCAAATTACCAGATCACCCGGAACAATGCGTTGTCGATCACGACCACCATCGGGTTTGACCATTACTTTGACCACCCTGAACTGGCGCCATACGGCGGAGATTTTGTGCTCAACGTTTTGCCGGGAAGCACCATCGCATTCGACGTCAAGGTAGGACCCGTGAACTTTGTGATCTACGACCGGATGTCAGTCCGCCCGGCCACGCAGAATGATTTCGCTTTGGATGCGACTGAGGTTTTCGGCGTCTTTCAAAACGACGCTGGAATCGCCGCATCCTGGGAGGTGAACTCTGAAGTCACCCTTGCTATGAACTTTCTTCGCTCGGATGCCATCGCGCTGGAAGATCGTGCGAGCATTTTTGATCGTGTCATGCACTCCGCACACGGGTCGCTGGCTTGGAGCCCGGACCGCACCTGGACACTCGGTCTCGAAGGGGGCATGACATGGGTTCATTATCCCGAGGGGTACAACAATGACGGCACGCTCGGAACTGTGGGTGTCTTCTTCTCCACGCCTCTCGGTCGTAACACCTTCCTGCGAATTGGCGGAGGCGTGCAGGAATTCAGTTTTGATGAACCCCCTTCTTTCTCACGCACCGTCTCTGACTCCGACATTTCATCCACGCAGTCCCAGATCACGGCGTTGCAGAGCGAGCTGTCGCAGACGACGGATGCCACGCGTCAATCCGAGCTGAACTCGCAGATAAACACCTTGAACTCTCAACTGGCCCAGCAACAGGCGACCCAGCAGACTGAGTCAAATCAATTCAACAGCACCAACGGCGATGGGAGTGACCTGTCTGATTACTACTACAACGTCACGCTCACCAACCAGTTAAGCGCTCGCGTGAGTCAGAGCCTGAGCTTCGGACACGAATCAGCTCTGAACACAACATCCAACTACATCACCGCTGATTATGTCAGCTATGGCATCGGCATCATCGCATGGAGAGGAAGTCGCATATCGCTCAGTGGGTACTACGAGAACGCGGAAGAGTCAGGCGGATCGCTCAAGGAGGATCTCAAACAAAGGGGGCTCGATGCGTATTTGAGCCATCAGCTTAGCTCCCGCGTCAGGCTTGGCATTGGCTACCACTTTGGAGTCACCGATTCAGCCTTGGAGAATCGCGATTATGTCCAGCATGCCTTCAATGTGGATCTGAACTTTGCGCTGTCCCGCAAGGTTTCGATGGCACTTGGGTATCGCTTCTGGACGACCAACGCGGACGACGATGCCAACGACTTCGATCAGAACCGCGCGATCATGCAGGTGAACTACAATTTCGGGCCGTAGCAAAATTGCCCCGAAGTTTTTCAAACGCCCGGCGTTCCCGCCGGTCTAAGCCGTCTCACCCCCTATTGCATTGCTTTATGAAAGCCCACCTGATTGTCACTCTGTCCTGCCTTGTCTTTGCAGAACTCCTCGTTGCCCAAGATCCCACCTTCAGGCTTCCGGAGGCGAGAAGATCCTCGGCGCCTTCCCCCGCTCCGATTGCGACCGGGGATGCGCCCAAGTCCGCCAGCGTTATCAATGACATGAACGTCGTGGACAACACCACGCCTATCCGTTCAGGCGATTTGATCAGTTTGAAGATTGTTGAAGACCGTAAAGACGCAATTCAACTCCGCGTCGGTGTCACGGGCGACATCAATGCTCCGCACATTGGACTGGTGAGAGCGGCCGGGCGCACCTGTAGGGAGCTTGCCTTCAACATGAAGGGCCAGTTGGAGCGGAGCCTTTACAATACTGCCACGGTGATCGTGGCCATTGACCAGAGACCGGAAGATGTGGGCGGGCGCACGCTGCGCATGGGGACGGGTGAAAAAGAACTCGATGTGATCACTGTGTTTGGTCAAGTCGCCAGACAGGGAAAGTATGAGTTGCCGGAAAATGAAGATATGACGATTAGCCAGGCGATTCTCCTTTCAGGCGGCTTCGCACAGTTCGCGAATCCCAAGAAGGTAAAGCTGGTGCGCAAAACGCCTCAGGGCAACAAGACCATCTTTGTGAACGTAGACCAAGTCATGAGGGGCGGAAACCTCGATAAGGACATTTTCCTCAGAAGGGGTGACGTGATCATTGTGGATGAGAAGACGGTTAACTTTTAGCCAGTTCAGTTTCAGCTTGGTATCCGGTGGTTTCCGGCCGTCAAGGTACCGCGCGTGTGTCTCCCACCTGACGCCCCACCCATTGAAAATCTCCTTCCAGAATTAAAGAAGTTCGGTATCATAAAACACACCCCTGGCTCATCTAGCCGTCAAACGACCCGAAGTCGGCCTCGCGCGCGCGCGACACCCACTCATCCTCATCTCACTTCTGCCATCTTGGAGTTACTCTTTCATTTATGGAACAATCCCTTTCTCTGCCGGGGCAGTCAGCCACTCTCAGCCGCATCCACGAGACGTCTGCAAAGTTTCAGCGCTATAAAATTCTGCTCCGGCGCAGATGGTGGTTCCTGCTCCTTACGGCCAGCATCGGTGTTTGCGTGCAAGCGCTACGAATCACCGGGAAACCCCAATCTTACATCTCGCTTGCGAAGCTAGTAGCCGGCGGGCGCATGGTGGGCGGAGGCGGAGGCGGTGGCGTGGGCCTTCAGTACCAAGAATACCTTCAGGACTTCTACGGCACGATCATTGAAACGATCGAAAGCAGTGAAATGCGTCGGCGTGCGTTGGATCGTGTTCGTGCGCTTCACCCTGACATGAAAGAGAGCGAGGTGGAGATCCAAGTTTCCCAAAACCGCGGGTCGGCCATTTTTAATGTCCGTGCGTTTGGCATCGAGCCCAAGTACACCCGTATTTTCCTCGACGCGCTGCTTGATGAGTTCATCGCATTTCGAAATCAGATCCGCGAGACGCAAAGGAACAAAGCGCTGACTACCTTGGCGGAGGACGTCGTGCGAAGGGAGAAGAGCTTGGGGGAGAAACAGGACAAGCTGACGAGTTTCGAGAAGGCCAATAACATTGTGCTTCTGGCGGGCAGCAACAACGATGCTGCGCAATCTCTGCGCAAGCTCAAGGATGAGCGTGAGGCGGCTGTTATCAGTGTCACTGACATCGACCTCTGGCTTCAGGATGTGGACATCGCCATGCAGCAGCGGGAGGCGAAAATGAAGAGCTTTAAGCCTACACCCGAAGCTGCGGCACCTTCGCAAACCGGACAAGGAACAAACCAAGGCGACTTCAGCGGAGGGCTCACTTTGAACGAGCGCGAGTATTTGGAAACTCAGCGTCTGATCAACCAGCTCCAAAGTGAGAAGAACAAGCTCCTCAAGTCAATGAAGCCCCAACATCCGAATGTCTTGGAAATGGACGAGCGGATTGCCGACGCGAGCGGGCTTCTAAAATTCTACCAAGACAAGATCCTCGCGCAGCTAAAGAACCAGAAGGCCGACTTTGACCGCCGGATTCTCGCTCTGGATGGCTTGATCAAAATTAAGGAAGCCGAGGCCATTGATCTTGGGTCCAAGATCGCGATCCATGAAGGCCTCGTCAAAGATTACAATGACGGCAAGCGTGCCTATGACGATATCTTGGACCTGGTAAAACGGTTTCAGGTGGGGGAAGACATGACATCGGACCATGTGACGATCATGGAGCGTGCGTCAGGCGCGGTTGAAGATCTTCAGGAGTGGATTCTTCCCATTGTCGTGGGACTCGCGGCCGGCTTGGGCGCGGGAGTTGTCATTCTCCTTCTCTTTGACCGATTGGACGACCGGATGAACTCCTTCAGCGAATTCCAGGCACTCTTTCCGAACGAGGCCGTCCTCGGCCAGATACCTGAGCAGAGACAACGTGGAGACGTTCAGTTGCTCCGCCCGAATGATGATCGCCATCTTTATGCCGAGGCCTTCCGGAACATCCGGTCGTCGATTCTCTTCAAAAACTGGCGCGGCAAGGCACCCAAGGTCATCCTCATCACCAGCGCCGTGCCGAATGAAGGCAAGACGACTTGCGTGTCCAATCTCGCGATCACCATGGCCCTCGCGGGTGCTCGGGTTTTGCTCGCGGACTGCGACCTGCGACGCGGTGGTGTGAACGAGCTTTTCAAGGCGCCCGTCGCTCCGGGTCTCAGCGAAATCCTTCGCGGCAAAACGCACTGGCGTGATGCGGTGCAGGAAACCAGCACACGAAATCTGGACCTGCTGGCGCGCGGTGAGGTGCTCGACCAGACTTCGGAGATGCTGCTCTCCAAGACGGCAGACGAGATGCTCAAGGAAATGGCGGACGAGTACGATTACGTTATCTTCGACAGCGCGCCGGTTCTTGTAGCCGACGACACGGCCAGCTTCGCGCCCAAGGCGGACACCGTGTTGTTCATCGTCCGCATGTCCTCCACGATGGCCCGCCTCACCGGCAAGGCGCTCGACCTCCTGTATGAGCGTCAAGTCAACGTCGGCGGAGTGATCTTGAACCGTTCGAGCACGAACTTGAAAGAGTACACCTACTACAACTACGCCTCGTACTACTACACGCCAAAGCCCACCACCCCGACGCAGCCGGCGCCGGCGAATCCGTAACGCGCGGCCGAAGGCAAAGCAGGCATTTTTGGAAGGAAGCTGTCGTCAGCTTCCTTCCTTCATTTTGGCCCTAGGACTCAGGAGCGCGTACAGCAGGAAGGCCATCCCGATGACGATCATGAACGTGGAGAAAAACTGGCCCTTTGTCATTCCGGCAATGGGCGACGAGCCGGAATCCGGCTGGCGCACATTTTCAAGCGCGATCCGAACCAGCGCGTAGAGGACGAAGAACAGTCCGGTGAGCACGCCGCGCGGCAGCCGTGGGTATCGGACTCGGAGGAAAAGCAATATCGCAAACAACAACAAGCCCTCACCAGCCGCCTCGTAAAGCTGTGATGGATGCCGGGGGTGAAGAATCGCCTGGAGCTCTGCGCGGCCTCCGCCATTGGCTTCGTAAAATGCAATGATGTCCGGGCTGTGCATGAGGCCCGACGGCAGGCTCACCCGCTCACCACCTTGAAGAACAAAATCTTCGTGAAGGAGTTCGCTCGGGAACTTCACCGCCCAGGGTAGTGTGGTCACGCGGCCGAACAGCTCACCGTTGATGAAGTTCGCCAGCCTGCCGAGCATGACTCCGATGGGCGCGGCGCACACGACCGTGTCACCGATTCCGATCCATGAAATCTTGTGCCTCCGCGCATACCAAAGAGTGAACAACGCGATGCCTGCTATGCCGCCGTGGCTGGCCATGCCGCCTTTCCACAGCTTCAGCGCCTCCCATGGCGTGTCCTTGTACTCGGTCAGCCCGTACAGGAGGATGTAGCCGATCCTCCCGCCTAGCACGACGCCGAACAGCGCCACCAGCGTGATGAAATCCGCAGTGGCCTCCGGTTTGATTTCTGAAAGCCCCCGCCTCGCAAGGAAGCGCATCACCAGATAGCCGAAGTAAAACCCGAGCACGTAGGCAAGGCCATACCAATGAAGGGCCAGCGTGTCGGTGAATTTAATGACGAACGGACTGAGGTCGTGAAGGTAATAGGCAAGCATGAGGGGACGGAGTGACGCGGCGATCATGCCGCACCGGGGCGCTCGATCAAATCATACAGCGCCACGATGCCCTGCAGCGTCTGACCTTCGTCCACGACTGCTGCCTTTGTGGCACCTGCGCGGATCAGGTTCTCGAGCAGCTCCGGAACGGGCGTGTCAGCCCGCACGCGCAAGAGTGTGCTCAGCGGGACGTCAGCGATCGCATGTGCGCGGTCCAAGTCGTGGTGTGCCAGCCAGTCATACAAGGCCGCGCGCCGCAGGCCGCCGATGACATGCCCGCCAGCATCCACCACGGGATACACGCTGTGATGCTTGGATTGAAAGAGGCGAAGCGCATCGTCCACAGACGCCTTGTCGGACAAAGTCGCCACGTCCCGCGTCATCACATCCGCCGCAGTCTTGCCGGCCAGCCCGGGAGGGAGACAGGCGACGGTGTGATTGATCTGCTCCGGCATCGCATATTGCCGGGATGATTCGGTGAACATCCGGTCCAGCGAATCGACCGCTCCCACCAGCAGCCCGAAAGTCCGTCCGTCGAGCGCGACCAAGGTGCTCGGTTCCCGCGCGGTCGCATTGAAGCGCCACACATGATCGTCCAGCAAAGCCCGCTCTCCGAAGTGCTCGCCAGCGCCCACGCTCTTCACCAGCTCGCCTTTTGCATCGGTGATGACCATGCGGCCAGACTTCACACAGTACAGGGAGAACGCGGGCTCACCGGAACGGAAGAGGGGATCACCCGGCTCAAGATGCATTTCGGTGAGCGGCGATGAGTAGTCGGGTGTGAGCAGGTTGATGTCCCGCGGAAAAAACAAGTCGAGCGTCCACTCCACCATCACACGAATCTTCCGATCCAGGCCCGGAAGCTTCGCCAAATAGATCGTCCTCCACATGAACCACGCCACGAAGCCTGCAAAATTCACGCCCAGGATGCTGGCGACCGCACTCCGATGTCCGATGACCGCCAGCTCCCCGAGTCCGGTGAAAGTGAAGGCCTCCAGCGGATGCTCAAACACGCTCGCCGCGATGTTGTCCCCGATGTTCAATCCCTGCCGCATCGCGAACTGCGCTGTTTCGGGGCACACCCCGCCGTCAGCTTTCGGAAAAATTGAGCAATCTCCCCCAGCCCACATGTTGTGGCATCCGCGCACCTGACCTTTGTCATTGACCGGGATCTTGCCTTTCTCCAATGGCAGCGAGCCTTCGGTGCCGAGCTGCACGATCAGCGGATGCGGCGCATTTCCAACGGTACAGACCACCGTCGTCGCCTCGATTTTCTCCCCGCCATCCAGCAGCACGGTCTTCGCTGTCGCCGCGCGCACCCGTTGGTTCAGCACCACGCGGATGCCGCCCTTCTCAAGCTGCACCTTCGTGTAGTCACTGAGCGATTCGTCAAGAGTCGGCAGCAGCCGCTCGCGGGAATGCACCAGCGTCACCGTCGGCTCGTCCGGATTCACCCGCGCGTAGTACCGGCAGACGCCACGCAGCAGACCGGCCATCTGGCCCGCAGTCTCCACGCCTGAGTGCCCCCCGCCGACGACGACAAATGACAGCACGCGGCGCCGCAGCGCAGCATCGTCGATCAGGTTCGCCTCTTCCATGCGGTTGATGATCGTCGCGCGCAGTTTCATCGCATCACCGGCGTTTCTCATGAGGAAGGAGTGCTCCGCCATGCCGGGGATGCGGCTCAGGTCGACCGTCGCGCCCATCGCGAAGACGATGTGATCGTAGCCGACGCGCACGTTGGGCGAGAAGCTCCCCCCATCCACCGTCACCGTGCGCGCCGTGCAATCCACCGCACGCACCGTTCCGCGCAGCACCTCAGCTCCACGACATAGCAGCCGGATCGGATTCACCACATGGCGAGGCGAAAGGGAGCCGCCCACCACCTCCGGCAGCATCGGTTGGAAGACCATGTGGTTCTCCTCGGAAACGATGCATACCGTCTTGTCCAGGTGGCCCAGCCGTTTCAGGACGCGCCGCGCGCAATACACCCCGGCAAAGCCCCCGCCGAGAATCACCACATCAAAATGTCTGGCCGTTTTCCCCTCTTCCATTCGCGCCAGCTTTAGCACACGGGATGCTTGGGCGCGTGTGTTTTCTCACGAAGCGATCAGCAGCCGCGGACGTGCTGGCAATGCGCGTTTGCCTTTCGTCCGTGCTGCCGTAAATGGCAGACGTGTTTGTCGATCAGATCAAGATTTATGCCCGCGCCGGCAAGGGTGGCGACGGCTCCGTTCACTTTCATCGCGGGAAGTTTCGCCCGAAAGGCGGACCCGATGGCGGTGATGGCGGTTGGGGCGGTGACGTCATCCTTCAGGTGGATCCCAGCACCGACAGCCTGCGGCATTTCTTTTTCAAAAGCCGCCTTCTCGCGCAAGACGGCGCGCCCGGCGTCGGCAATGAATGCACGGGTCGCTCCGGAGATGACATCACCTTCAAGGTGCCGCCCGGCACCGTGATCAGCCGTCTCGTTCAATCCGAGAACGCTGAGACTGGCGAGACGGAGACGACTCCTGAGATCGTCGCGGACCTCACCGACTCAGGCGCCACGTTTGTGCTCTGCAAGGGTGGCAAGGGCGGGAAGGGGAACGTCCACTTCAAGACATCCACCAATCAGGCACCGCGTGAGTTCACACCCGGCATTCCTGGTGACGAGGGCGACTTCCACTTCGAGCTCCGTTCCATCGCCGAGGCGGGCCTTGTCGGATTTCCGAATGCGGGCAAATCGACGCTGCTCTCGAAGCTCTCCGCCGCGAAGCCGAAGATCGCGAATTATCCGTTCACCACGCTGCAGCCCATGGTCGGCGTAATTCACTTTGATGAGTATCATCGTGGCACGCTGGCCGACATCCCCGGCATCATCGAGGGCGCGCACGCGAACATCGGGCTCGGGCATGAATTTCTGCGGCACATCATGCGGTGCCGCCTGCTGCTTTTCGTGGTGGACACCGCCGGCAGCGAGGGGCGCGATCCCATCTCCGATCTCGAGACGCTGCGCAAGGAAGTGAAGCTCTACTCCGACGAGCTGGCCAAGCGCCCTTGGTGCATCGTCGCGAACAAGATCGACCTCACCGAGTCCGACGAAAATTTGATCCATCTCAAGGAGCGCTTTAAACGCATCAAGATCCTGCCCATCTCCGCCAATGAAGGCACGGGCATGGATGCGCTGCGAAAGTATCTCGAGAGCAAGATCTCGAAGCCAGTCGTCTGAGGCGAAGAGGTGGTGAGCTAGGCAGCCCGTGCGTCACTGTGTCGGCAGTGCCCAGCCAGTGACCACGCCGTCAACAAACTCCACGAACGCACCGTCCCGCGGAATGTAGTTCACGACGGGTGGTGTCGCGTAATAGGGATCGCCCGCGCCATAGTATCCGCTCCGGACATGGTAGCCATACGGCGAGCCGTAGCCGTGCGTCACCACCGCGTCGAACTCCACATACGTCCATCTCTCGTAGATCCGTCCGTTTCGCTTCCCCTCTGAGATCCGCGCTGGTGTGCCCCAGGCCAGTCTCACGGCTGCCGGGCTCATGCCCTCGCGGATTCTTCCTGCTTGGACGGCGATCTTGTCTCTCTCACTGAGCGTCGCAAAGGCGGACGGATCCTTCCGAATCCGTCGCTCGACCGCCGATCCGCAAGCTGTCAAACCCAAGGCCGCCGTGACGGCCACCAACGCAAAGAAAACGCAACGCCATTTCATGACTGCCATCCTACTTCAGTCACACGACGGATGCCAGGTGCCAGATCGATCGCCAGACCAGGCTCGCATCTTGCCCCGCAAAACGCTGCTGCAAAAGAAGCGACCGCGTGGCACCCTCGCGCACGACCATGTCCCCACCGCTCATCATCACTGAATCCGAAGCGCGACTGAGCAAGAGCTGCGCCTTGATGCGGCGGCTCATCCGCACGCACGGACCCTGCGCGCTGGTGCCGCAGACGCGGCGCTCGCCGTATGAGGCGCTCATCAGTGCCGTGGCGCATCAGCAGCTCCATGCAAAGGCGGCTGAGTCGATTCTGCGCCGGTTTCGCGACTTGTATCCTGGCGTCCGTTTTCCGAAGCCCGCGCAGGTTCTCGGGACGAGTGATGAGCAACTGCGCGCGGCAGGCTTTTCCGGCGGCAAGATTCTCGCGGTACGCGACATCGCGGCGAAGACGCAGACCGGCCTCGTGCCGACGCGTGCAAAGGCGCTTAGGCTGAGCGACGATGAACTCATCGCGCGGCTCACAGCCGTGCGTGGCGTGGGGCGCTGGACGGTGGAGATGCTGCTCATCTTCACGCTGGGCCGCGGCGATGTGTTTCCGAGCGACGACTTCGGTGTGCGCAATGGCTTCCGCATCGCGCTGAAGCTGGATGAGATGCCGAGGCCGAAGGATATCCTCGCCCATGCCGAGCGCTGGCGGCCGCATCGCACCCTCGCGGCGTGGTATCTGTGGCGCGCTGCGGATGCGGGCGGGTAGTAGCGGGAAGAGCGCCTCGCTATGCGGCCTCACCTCCAAAGCAGTTTCCATAAGTTTGTCAAGAATCGTCTCCTGACCCTTTCCTGCACGCTGCTTGATGCCTTATTTCAGTGCCGTTCTCTCCTGACCCCTTCCTGCTATTACTGACCCCTTCCTGCTATTAGTGGGTGCCGCCCGTTCGCAGGGCCACATCAAAGGCAATGACATCATCTTGTGGGCAGTTTCGCGTGACTGACAATCGCAGCAAAGATTTCGCGGATGGAGAGGATTCCCAAACGCCTGGAGGATAGGGTGTCTGCGGCGGGACGTAATAGAAAGGGTCGCCAACATACGAAGGACGTACCTTCTTGGGATACGCTGTCACTCCCATTTGATCGAGTCGATAGGATGCCTCATAGGAACGGTGAGTGCTATTCACAGTAAAGCAACGGTATAGTTTTCAGGATTGGTGACCACACAAGAATGGGCTTGTAACGTCGAGTAAAAACGAAGTTCCAATGTGTAAGGATGCAGAGGGCCGTGGAGTCGCAGATTAGTGAAATCGATGATCGTTTCCCCATGAGAACCAATGGGCTGTCTCGATGAACGAGCTTCATAGCCCTTAGGCCCGAGAGGACCAGCACGGGGCAATGCACGTCCCAGTTCGTTACGTTGTGAAGCAATGGGAGGGAAGGGCGAGCAACCGTTCATAAGGGCTAATGCGCAAAGAGTCAGCCGCGAAAGGATATGCTTCAGGAGGAAGGGGTCAGGAGACGATTCTTGACAAAAGTATGGTTTTTCATGCGGTCTCATCGGATCCCTCGAAGTCATCGCTGGCTTCAGCTTCAGTGCCATGCGCGGTCCTGCAATCATCTTTCATCCTTCCAGCGCCGACATCCAGGCGCTGGCTTCTTTGTCTAGCTTCATCTCGCCTCGCTTCAACCGGCGCACCAGTTGGCTCACATTCCCCGCGCTGCGCATCGCCAGCTTCTCTGCCGTCCAGTCCTGGGGCACCGAGGTGCGCGCATGGATCACTGCCGCGATGGCGATCTTCCTCGGATCGCTCCCCGGCAGTTCCGCCAGGCGGGTGCCCTCCAGCCCCAGGCACTTCACGCCCTCTGCCACCAGCCTCTCAGCCTCCGCCACATCATGGCTGGCACGACTCTCCGCCGCCGCAGCCAGGCTCCGGCCCTTGCCTCGACTACCACCCGTGTTGTCCTTCACCTGTGCCCTCAGCCATTCCATGAACGCCTGGCTGCCCCAATACCAGCCGCGCCTCAGCGTGCTCTGCGC
>JANOBO010000304.1:0-12125 GCA_031411695.1 Verrucomicrobiaceae bacterium | reverse complement strand
CGTCTCCTCGGCCAGCAGCAGGTCACACTCGGCACGCTCGGATTCACCGACACCTTCCGTCCGGTGATCGACGAGCTGCTCAAGCTGCCGAACGGCATCATCCTCATCACCGGCCCCACAGGTTCCGGGAAATCGACCACGCTTTACGCCTTCCTCTCGCAGCTCAATCAAACGCACCGCCGCATCGTCACCATCGAAGATCCCGTCGAGTACAAACTCCCCGGTGCTGTGCAAATCGCCGTGAAGCCTGAGATTGGACTCACCTTCGCGACCGGACTGCGCAGCATTTTGCGTGGCGATCCCAACGTCGTCATGGTCGGAGAAATGCGCGACCTCGAGACCACCGAGATCGCCGTCCGCGCCGCGCTCACCGGCCATCTCGTTTTCTCCACGCTGCACACGAACGACGCCATCGGCGGCATCACGCGTCTGGTCGATATGGGCGTCGAGCCCTTCCTCGTCTCCAGCGCCGTGCGCGCCTTTTTCGCACAGCGCCTAGTACGCAGACTCTGCCCGCTCTGCCGCGCTCCCGCCGAGATCGAAAACGAATATCTCGAATCCATCGGCTTCCCGATGAACGCCCCCGGACAAATCATGCGCGCTGTCGGTTGCGAAGCCTGCCGCGGCTCCGGCTATCAAGGCAGACTCTCCATCTACGAAGTCGTCATCGTCACCCAGGCGCTCCAGCACCTCATCAATTCCCGCGCGCATCCCGCCGAGTTCTTCAAGCAAGCCCTGCGCGACGGCTACATCCCCATGCGCGGTTACGGTTTCCAAAAAGCCCTCGCCGGCGAAACCACCGTCGAAGAAATCCTCTCCGTCACCGCCGCCGAAAGAGATTTCGACGAACGCACCACTCCCGCCGTAAAACCCCGCCCCGAGCTCATCGCCGCCTAGCGGAACATTGAACGTCAAACATTGAACACTGAACATTGAATTCAGAAGAACCCAAAAACTGAGCACTGAGCACTTCTTCCATGCCCTCCTTCACCTACAGCGCCCACGGCCCGGCCGGCATCATCAACGGAGAACTCTCCGCTGCTGATCGTGCCGAGGCGTTTGCGTTGCTCGGGAAGCAGAGGCTGCAACCGTTCAAGCTCGAGCAGGGCGGGGGAAAAACATCGTCAGGCAGCGTCTCACAAAAAGCCGCCGCCAAAGTCATCGTCGATGCTCAGGCCACCGGACCGATCAAGCTCAAGCTCGCGCAGATCGTCATGTTCACCGAAGAGTTGTCCGATCTTCTCTCCGCGGGCATCCAGCTCGAGCCCGCGCTCGGCACCATGGAACGCCGCCGCGAACTCTCTGGCGTGAAGACGCTCGCCACCGTTCTGCGCTCGAAGATTCGCGATGGCATGAGCTTCTCCAAAGCTGTCGCCGCCACGTCGCCCAGCTTCGGCGGACTCTTCTGCGCGCTCGCCGCCGCAGGTGAGGCCAGCGGATCATTGCCCGCCATCCTGAAGCGTCAGGCCATTTATCTCAAAGCGCTCCAGGCTCTGCGCGGCAAGGTGATGTTCGCGATGATCTATCCCGCGTTCCTCATCGTCGCCGCGATCTCGGTCTCACTTCTCTTCGTCGTTTATCTCATTCCAAAGCTCACCGAACTTCTCGCCGAAACCGGCGGTGCGATGCCGCTCGGCGCCCAGATCATTCTGCTCATCAGCGCCGCGTTCAAAAAGGTCTGGTGGATCCTCGCGTTCCTCGGCGTGATCGGCTGGGGCGCATTTAAATCCTGGCTGGCGCGGCCTGAATCGAAGATTCCCTGGGCGCGCTTCACACTTCGCGTGCCGCTCTTCGGTCAGATCTTGAAGGCGCGCTTTTATGTCCAGTTCCTCGAGACGCTCTCAAATCTCATTGGCAGCGGACTGCCGATGACGCACGCCTTGCAACTCACGCAGCAGGCCACCGAGAATCCGTATCTGCGCGCGGAACTCACCGGCATCATGGGACAGGTCGCTGAGGGCGTCGCACTCTCACGCGCGCTCGACCGCAGCGGACACTTTCCGCCGCTGCTGCTCGACATGGTTTCTGTCGGCGAGCAGACCGGCAAGATCGCCGAGTCCCTTTCCAAAGCCGCAGACCGCTTCGACCGCGAGCTTGCCAAAACCGTGGACAAAATCAGTGCCATCATCCAGCCCGCCATCATCTGCCTCATGGCCGGCATGGTTGGCATCATGGCCTACCTCATGGTGTCCACAATCTTCCAAACTATCTCCGGAGTTTCCAAATAATCCAAAAACACACCCAACACGACCCAACATGAAAACCCATCGCATCCAACTCAAGAAAACCAGCGGCTTCACGCTCGTGGAAATGATGCTCGTGCTCGGCATCATCGCCCTCCTCGTCGGAGCTGGCGCCGTGATGTTCACTGACGTGCTCGGCACCGGCAAGAAAGGCCGAGCCAAAGCCGACCTCAGCACGCTGACCTCCGCGCTCCGCACCTATGAGGCGCAGAGCCTGATCCTGCCGACCACAGAGCAAGGACTCAACGCACTCGTCGAGCGCCCATCCGGTCGCCCTCAACCGCAGAGCTGGAGTCCAGTGCTGAAGAAGATGATGCTCGATCCGTGGGGCCATCCCTATAACTACCGCCGCCCCGGCACCAAGGACAAAGGCGGCTTCGACATCTTCACCTCCGGTCCGGACGAACAGCCCGAGACGGCGGATGACATTGGGAATTGGGATTTGTAGAACCGGTCACTGACCGGGTTCTACAGCGGGACGGCAGCGATGACGAATGACGAATGACGAATGACGAACCTGACCTCCATGACCCATCAGACGCAAGCCTCGCTGCCCACGCAGCGCGGCTTCGGAGTCATTCGTCATTCGTCATTCTGCATTCGTCATTCCCGCCCTGCGGGCTTCACCCTCGTCGAAGTCATCGTCGCCCTCAGTATCGCCATGCTGCTGGTCGGCGTCGCTTCGCTTTCGATCACGGCAGTTAACGATGAGGGCAAGCTGCGCCGGGAGGCCTCGCAGATCGAGATCACCGCGCGGGACTCTTTGATGAACGCCGTGTCGAGCTACACCACAGTCCAGCTCGATCTGGCCACGTTCGGTGCCGTGCAGGTGCGGCGCTATGGAGAGAAGGAATTCAGAGCACCCAAGAAGAACGAGACCTGGGAGTTTAGCGCCACGGGAATCTGCGAGCCTTTGGAGATCCGTGTGACAAGCGAGGCCGGCACCATCGAGCTGGGATTTGATCCGCTCACCGGCTGCGCGCGAAAGAGAAACATCATTGTGAAAGGCTGACATGCACGCGAAGCGGAAAGTGGGGCAACCTTCCAGGTCGCCCGGCAAGAATAGGCTGCAAGCTGGAGGCGCGCACCACTCTGGCTTCGTCCTGCTCGAGGTCATCCTGGCCCTCGCCATCTTCGCCACCGTCGCCGTCGGCATGACCAAGGCGCTGGACCAGATGGCGCGCGGCGCGCGCGTGAGCAAGCAGGAGGCGCAGGTGCTGCGCGTGCTGGAGTCCGTCCTCGCCGAGGTCGCGCATCAGCCGGAGCTGAAGCCGAAGAGTTTTTCGTTTCCTCTCACCGACGATCGCATCGGCGCATCGGCCATCGTGCAGAAAGTGAAGCTCTACACGCGCAACAAGCAGTTGCTCGACCACATGTTTTCGATTCACGCCGAAGCCTGGTTTCAGGACGGACGTGAGCAGTTGATGAAACGCACCATGGAGACCTATGTGTATTCGCCGAACAGTCCCGATGCGTGACCCATCCGCCGCAGGCGGCATGAAGGTGGTGCAACCCGCTGGGTTGCAGCCGCAGCGTGCGCTGCAATCGAGCCGATTGCACCACCTTCGCGGTGGCTTCACGCTGCTGGAGGTCATCGCCGCCATGGCGTTGATCGTGTTTCTCATCGGCGGAGTCTACAGCGTCGGGAGCGGATCGGTGGCGCTCGGCGCCTCCATGAATCGATCCCGGATTTTTGAAACACGCATCTCCAGCTTTGTCAGCGTGTGGCGCGAGTATCTCGAGACGCTCCCGCCTGGCGTGCGCTTCTCGGCGAAGGACAAGACCCTGCTCATCGAGAATGGCACCGTGCCTTTCGCCTGGACGCGCGCGGTCCGGCGCGCGGATGCCGTCGAGTTTGCATTTGAGGGCTCCCGCGGTGCAGAAGGCGGGGACTTCAGGGTGCGTCACCTAAAACGTCCGCAGAAACCATCGACGCCGGACGAATACAAGATCGTGGCCGAACTGCCGATCCTTGAGGGCATGCGGGATGTGGGCTGGACATTCTACGAGCCGGTGGACAAAAAGTGGCTCGGTGAGTGGGACGCCAAGAAGCGCCCCCAGCCGCCGCTGTTCATGCGCCTGCATTTTGCCTTCACCGGAGATCCGCGCGAGTTCGAGTACACCTTCTGGGTGGCCAATGATTTCATCACGCCGCAGAATCCTGCGCCGCCCCAACCGCAACCAACGCAGCCAGCGCCGTCGCGAAATTAACTTTGTATCGATCATGAACCGGATTCTCGCATTGCCCTCGTCCCCCTCACCCCAGCCCTCTCCCCAAGGGAGAGGGAGCCGGAGGGCGCTGCCGCGCAGAGCCTGCGGGAGGACTCTTCGCTCGTCTTGCGCAGTCGAGCCGCAGCTCCTCATGCTACCTCTCCCTTGGGGAGAGGGGGCGACGTTTCGGTCGCTCTCACACTAACGGATGACCAGATGACCCTCATGAAACTCACCACCAGCACCCGACCCCGCAATCAGGGCAGCGCCTTGATCGCGGTGTTCTGGTTGATCGCCGTGCTCGGCATGGTGGTGTTTGCGTCAACGAAGATGCTGGCGACGGACTCGCGCTACGCCAAGGAGTCGCGCGGCAGGCTTTATGCAAAGCGCTACGCTGAGATGGGTCTCGCCGTTGGCCAGCATCCCGCGATCACGCCGGATGATCCGCTTCTGAATTTCTCGGCCGACACCGGCGGCGGTTACGGCGTGACGCTTGTGGCGGAGGAGGCGCGCTTCAACATCAATGCTCTCGTGAACGGTGACCGCGCGCTGCTGCGCCGCCTTTTCATCAAGTGGAACATGAAACCTGAGATCGCATCAGCGCTGAGTGACGCGCTGAAGGATTGGGTGGATCAAGATGAACTCGTCTCCTTGAACGGCGCGGAGAAGCGCGAGTATGAGAAGGAGGGGCTCGAAGGGATGCCGTTCAACCGGCCTTTCAAAGACCTCGATGAGATGATGTTCGTGCGCGGCATGGAACAGGTGAACGCCCATTATCCCGGCTGGCGCGACTGGTTCACCGTGTTTGGGGACGGTCGCATCGATGTGAACGACGCAAAGGCCGAGCTTATCAGCGTGCTGGCCGACGTGCCGATGGAGCGCGTGGCTCCGCTCATGCAGTTTCGCATCGGCATGGATGGCGTGAAGTGGACGAAGGATGACCAGCGTCTGAGCAGCGCCGTGCAAATCGCGCAGATGCTCGGCGTGTTTCAACCGCAGATCGTGCAGCAGCTCAATCAATGGGTGCAGTTCGCCGGGCCGATCCGTCGCATCGAGAGCATCGGCTCACTGGGCGAAATCCGCCGCAAGCTGGTGATGATCACGCAAAACAACCAGACACTTTGGAGGGGAGAACTGCCGAACCATGGCTAAGACCAACAAACAGCGATGTGAACTTTTGCTTCCAGCCCCCACCGGCTGGGAGAGATGGGCCGGTGTGGAAACGGGACCCTTGGAGCGCGAGCTGTGCTTTGACGGCGAGGGATCGTTCACGCGTGAAGGTCCGCGTCATGTCCTCGCGCTTCCATCCACGGCGACATGGGTTTTGCCGGCCTGGCTCAAGGGTGAAGCGGCACATCTGCGCGACATGGCGCAGCTTCATCTCGAGCGCCTCGGCGTGCGCACCGTCGGTGGGGCCCGGGAGATGCAGGTGAACCGCATCGTCTCTGATGATGCCGCGCATCTGGCGTGCATCATCGCGCTGAAGGATGAGCCCGCGCCGCTGCTGCCAAACACGCGCCTTCCGGACGATGCCACCCTGAGCGCGTTGTGCTTCCCGCTGCCGGAGGACTCCATCGTGCTGTGGCGCGAGCTTGGCAGGCTCGTCGTGGCGATCACATCCGGCCCGCAATTGATCTACTTCAGCCCTCTCTCCGCGTCGAAGCTGGACGAACACGCGCTCACCGAGTTGAACAACATCTGCATGCAGCTCGGCTTTCAGCGGGTGCTTGGGACGGTGGAGCAGACCGTGCTCTGGACTGATGAGGGGGACATGGAGCGCATCCGTCTGGTGACCGGCACACCTGTCAGCCGTGAGGACAAGCCGGCGCCGCAGCTCCCTGCGCGTGGCGCATGCGATCTCGTGCCGTCAGATGTGCTGACCGGCCGTGAGCGCCAGGAGAAGTCAGCGCGCACGCGCATGGTGGCGCTGGCTGCTGGCGGCCTCGTCGCAGTAGCCATCGCGGCCATAGCGCTGCTCACCGTCCTCGCCTCGCGGGAAAGGGCGCAATTGCTCGACAAGGTGGCTGAGCTCACACCGCGCGCGTCGAAAGTGGAGGACCACCGCAGGGCGTGGGAGGAGATCGCCTCTGCCGTCGATCCGAAGCGCTTTCCCATGGAGGTGCTGCTGCGCTGCATGGAGCCGAAGTCTTCGGCCGATGTCGCGCTGGTGCATTTTGAGGCGACGGGGGATCGCGTGATGTTGCGCGGCCGTTCGCAGACTTCCTCCATCGCGCTGCAATACGCGCAGGAAATCAAGGGCACGGCGTCCTTGACCGCCTATGCCTGGGACACGCCGCCGCCGCAGATGCACAGCGACGACAGCGCCACATTCGAATTGAAAGGAACACGCCAATGAAGAAGCGGGAAAAAATATTGCTCGTGGTGTTCGCCGTGTTCTTCACGGTGATCGTGGGCGGCGGACTCCTCACTTACTCGCTGAAGAACTACCGCGGCCTGTCCGAGGAGAACGAGAAGCTGCGCAAACGCGTGAGCGACATGACTCGGGACATCGCGCAAGGGGCGGAGTGGCAGGGCCGTGCGACGTGGGCTGACACCAATGCCCCGTCGTTCGCCTCGCTGGAAGAAGCACGCGGAAAGCTGCTCGAGATCGTGCAGGCTCAGGCGCAAAAGGCCGGAGTGACGGTGGGTGGCAAGGAGTTCATCGAGCAGGCGAAGGCCATCACCGCGCTGGATGGCACGTCGTTGGAGCCGCAGGGTTATTTCGACAAGGCGTCGGTGAAGATCACGCTGAGCGGGGTGACCGAGGAAAAGCTCTTCGCCTGGATGTACGCCCTGCATGAGCCGAAGTCCTTTCTCGGCATCACACGCTTCCAAATGGTGCCGTCAGGGCAGGGAAAGACGGTGAACTGCGAGGTCGAGGTGACACAGTTTTACCGCGAGGGCGGGGCGGCGGGGAAGCTGACGAGGTTGAATTGAATGACGAATGACGAATGACGAATGACGAATGACGAATGACGAATGACGGACCGAGGGAGATTCTAAAAATGAAAATTCAATCTTTAGTTAGCAGCCAGCAGCGTGATCATAGGGCCCGTCTTCGGACACCCTCAGTCATTCGTCATTCGCTATTCGCCATTCGTCATCTTGCCCTCCTCTGCGCGTTTACGCTCACGTTCTCCGCCAGCGCACAGGACAAAGTCGTCACCCCCGTGCCTGTCATTGGAGCGGAACATGCGGATGATGCGCCGCTGGCCTTTCCGCCGATGGAGCATTATGCGAAGCTTTGGGAGGGCTCGCTCTTCACCACGAAGGCGCTGCCGCCGCCTGACGATGCGCCGAAGGGGCCCATTTTCACGGACAGCCTCACGCTGGCTGGAATCTACGAAGTGGACGGCGGCGTGGTCGGTGTGTTGATCGACAAGACCACATCGCAGGTGATGGAGGTGCGGATCGGCGCGGAGAATGAGCAAGGCATCAAGATCGCGCGCATCACTCCAGGATCAACGCCTGACAAGACCCGGCTGCAATTGCAGAAGGGCCAGGAGGCCGGATGGGTGGCGTTTTCCACCGAGGCCGCACCGCCGCCGGATGCGCAGGCACAGGGCCCAGGCGGAGTGCAAAACGGTTCGATGCAAGGCCGTCCCGTGAACCCGCTGCCGAACGCAAACGGCCAGCCGCAATCGATGCCAGCAACGCGTGGACCGGGAGCGGGCGGGCCGCCGATGCGCAATTTGCTTCCGGCGTCGCCACCGCCTCAGTCCATTCCGCAACAGCCGCCTCAGATTCCTGCGCTGCTGCCAGCGCTGCCGCCGTCCACAGCCCCCGCTCCAGGTGCTGGCGATAACGACATTCCCCTACCGCCCCCGTGAGTCTCGCGTGAAAATGTTCGCGTGACGAATGGTGGCCCGGTGTGATTCAGGGACGTTTCAATGTGTCTTCGCCGGCAAGCTCGGTCCAGCGCTTCGTCTCATGCGTTTCGATTTTCTCCGCGGGCATGCGCACGATGTAGGCGGCGGTTTGCGGTGTCTCATCGATCAGCTTCATGCCGCGCTCAGGGCCGAGCACCGTGACCGTCGTCTCCAGCAGATCCGTTGTCGTGCAGTCGGGCGCGAGCACGGAGACGAGGCTGTGGTCCGTGATGCCGATGCCGGTGTGCGGGTTCACAATGTGAGAGTAGCGCACGCCCTGAATCTCAATGCGTTGATGCGTGTCGCCAGAGGTCGAGACCGCAGAGTCCCGCAGCATCACAAATCTCGGGGGAGGCGCACCTTCGGCATCGAGCGGTGTGATCATGATCCTCCATCCCGCCTCGCCAGGCGGCGGTCCGCTCGCGGCGATGTCGCCGCCTGCGGCGACGAGTGCGCGCGTGATGCCTTGCTTCTTGAGAATCTTCAGCGCCTCATCGACCGCGTAGCCCTTGGCCATCCCGCCGACATCCAGGTGCATCTCCGGCGCCTGCAGTTCCACCGTGTGATCCGCCGGATTGAGCACCATCTTCTTGTAGCCTGAGCGCGCGAGCATCCGCGAGACAAGGTCCGGCGCCGGCATCGTGCCGAGTCTCCGCGCATGCTTCCATGTTTTCACGAGCGGCCCGACGGTCACATCAAAGGCGCCCTCGGTCTTTATCGCGATGGCTTGAGATCGGTGGAGCACGTTCCAAAGATCGTCGCTTACGGGAACGGCCTTGCCTTGGCCGGAGGTGATCGAGAGACGGTTGATCTCCGACTCCGGCAGGTAATCGCTGAGGGCCGCATTCAGCTGCTCCACCCGCGCGCGGGCGGCGGCTGCCGCAGATTCGGCGGCTTTTTCACTGATCGCATAAAGCGTGATGCGAAATAGCGTGCCCATCTCAACCGCCTCAAACGTGAAGCGACGCTCCGCACCTTTTACGTCCGCGCGATCCTCAGCATTCACCTGGCACACCGACAAAGTGGCTAGTGTCAATGCCGTCAAACAAACGATCACCGAGACAAATGTCCTTTCACCCCAGCCTTCTCCCTCGGGGAGAGTGCTGGGGTGAGGGGGAAGCTCTCCGTTCGCGCCAAGACCCACACTCTGTCCCCATGCTGAACTATTGCTCAATGGCAGTGCGGCGAGCGTGGGCGCGAAGCGAAGAGGCGGGGGCAACCAAGGCATCTCGATAAATACCAACGAAGCACGCTTCCTCAACCTGAGGGTGACCATCACCCAAGAAATAGCCGTCCGAGCCAAGAAGCCCCGGACGGCTGGCAACTCCGACGACGGAGAATCAATGGGCTTTGCAATGAACCAGTGCCGATCCGCAGCTCTTGCACTCGTGCTGGAGCTTGCCGGACTTGAAGAATGTGGCGGCGGCGCTCTCGCAGTCTGCACACTTCATGTCCTTTTGCTCGCTGTAGATGACGACTCCGCCTTTGCCGCTGGCGCCGCCGACTGTCATCGGCCGCTTGACCCACACGGTCTTGCACTTTCCGCACATGACCACGCTGTCAGCGTCCGCTGCCTTATCGTCCGCCTTGTCAGCGGCGGCGGCGGTTTGCATGGTGGCCAGCGGCAGGGCGATGAACGCGATGACGGCGAGTTTCAGGGACTGGATGATGTGATGTTTGGTTTTCATGGGTCTGGTTTTGTGTTGTTTGCGTTTTGTGTTTCGTGGATCGCGCCGCTCTGAAGTGGAAATCACCCCGGAGACAGCGAGAAAGTTTTGTCGTCATCCTCAATGAGGGAGACTGCGGCGTGCTCGCACACGACGTGGATGGTGTCGTTGGCCAGGGCGGCGGTGCCTCCTGTGATGTGGACGGTGGTGACGGAGCCGCCGTCATCGAGTGTGATCACGCCACGCTCGAATCCCCGGCAGAAGGCGGGCCTGCCGTGGTGGATGTCGATCGACCCGCAGCCGCAATCGAGGTTCACATGCGTGGAGCAGAATCTCTTCTGCACGCCTGCACCATCCATGATGACGACTTCGATCTTCCGCTCTGACATGGATGCAGACTAGCGTGCGTCCGGAGCCGGTGCTCCGCATCCATTCGGCATCATTGCGCGGATATTCAGCTTTCCGCGTTCCCGGCCAGCTTATGGCGATAGGCACGCGGGCTGATGCCGCACACGCGTCTGAACACGCGGTTGAATTGGGAGAGTGACTTGAAGCCTGTGTCGTAGGCGATGGTGGTGATTTGAAGGCGCGGATTTGCCAGCAGGCTCTTTACCTTCTCCACGCGCACACGCGCGACGTAGTCGGTGAAGGTGATCCCAGTGGTCTTGTGAAACAGCTCGCTGAAATAGCCGGCGCTGACATTCACGGCGCGGGCGACTCGACGCAGGGAGATCTCGTCGTCGGTGCTGGTCTGGATGATGGCCTTCGCCTTCGTGATGGAGGCGCACTCGGCGGACCGCGCCTCCAGGCTGAGCGCGTTTGCGCATGCCGAGAGATGACCGGCGAAGATCTGAAGCAGGCGCAGCATGGAATGGTACTGAGGCTCCTTTAGCACGGTGGTGGCGAACCAGGCTTCCTCGGCTTTTTTAAAATCAATCTCAGTCCCCAGGTCGATGAGGATCTGCGCGACTTTGGTGAATTGCTTCGCATCGGGCCGGTGCAGCAAAATCTGGCCGGTCTGAAGGAAGGCGATGATTTTCTCCCCGACGCGGACGGGCACCGCGCTCTCGCACAGGCCGGCGAAACAGTGGAGTGAGCGCGGCTCCATGCCGGCTTGCTCCTCGAGCTTTTGCTGCAGGGAGTAGCAAGCAGCGCAAGCTTGGTTGCTCTTCGCCATCAGCAAACAGAAGGGACTGCCACCGGGACGCTGCGCCAAGGCTCCGTGCGCGGTGCCGGCATCGTGCAGGTGTAGAGGCAGTCCGGTCGCGCTCTCAAACGCGCTCTGATAGTCTTGAAACAAACGGGTCTCTGCGAGACGGCCCGTCAGCGATGCGTCCGACGCGAGCACGACGCACGGGTGCGGTTCTGACGATGGCTCGCGGTGTCTCATGCTTGGAGAAATGTGTGGATGTGAAGCAATGCGGTGGACGTGGGCATATCGAATGTGGCGCGCTGTGGCCGGAGAGGTGAACCCTGCCGGAAACGTTGTTCCCGGCAGGGCGCTGATGGAGCGAGGGTTATTTCTTCTGCGCTTCCTTCACCTTGGCGGTGTACTTGGCGGGCTCCTTGTTGAAGTCCTTCAAGCAGGACTTGCAGCAAAGGTACACGTCCGTGCCCTCATGGGTGGCCTTGACGGGTTTTCCCATCTCGCCCAGAGCCTCGTCGGAGACGGGACACTTCTTCAGCGGATAGCTGGCGGGCACGCCAGTGGCAGGGGCTGCTTTGTCCTTTTCCTTGTCCGCTCCAAAGGACAGACCGCCGCCGAGCATGGCGGTGGCGAGGAGGGCGATGAGTGTGTGTGTTTTCATTTTCGGTTTTTGTTTTGGGTTTGGTTTGTTTGGTTTTCTGGCGCGTGATCGCGCCGAAAGGAATTCAGCGCATCTGACAGCCGCCGATCTTCACACGTCCGGCGGAGACGAGGCTGGTCGCCGCGGGACTTGGCACCGCGGCGTTCGCTTTCAGATCGATGCCGTCGCGCTGGAGATCGGAATCGCTGGCCGGGCTGGCGAGGGTGCCGGGCGGGCTGACAAACCAGCCGGGATCGCTGCCATCTGCTGGCAGGGAATCACGCACCTTCAGAATGGTGAACATGCCGCCCATTGTGATGTAGTCGTATTGGCCGGGTCCGCCGATCA
>JANOBO010000303.1:0-13167 GCA_031411695.1 Verrucomicrobiaceae bacterium | reverse complement strand
TGCTCGCCGAGATTGCCGCGATCGACGAGAAACAGGACGCGCCTGGCACCGGCATACTTCACGAGACGGTAGATGAAGTTTACGGCGGTGAAGGTCTTGCCCGAACCCGTGGCCATCTGGATGAGCGCACGCAGCAGTCCCTGGGCGAAGGACTTTTCCAGATTCGTGATGGCTTCAATCTGCGCCAGCCAGAGCCGCGTGGTGATGAGCGGCGGAAACTCGCGCAGCCGCTGCGCGAGCTGCTTCTCCTGCTGCACCCACGCTAGCAGTGTCTCCGGACGATGGAAAGAAAACACCCGGCGGCTGCGCGGCTCGGGGTCGAGACGATTCGTGAAAAAGGTCTCCGCGCCGGTGGACTCGTAGCAGAACGGCAGCGGCGAATGCCAGTGAGCGATGCCAAAGGGAACGCCCGTGACGTATTTTGCCGACTGCTCCTCGACACCGGCCAGCGTGTGCCCTTCCGGCTTGGCCTCGACGGTGCCGAGGGCCTTGGCATCCACGAAGAGCGTGTAGTCCGGCTCACCCGTCTTGAAGCTCAACTCCTCCACGGCGACACCGCGTTGCGCGGAGAAATTCACCGCATTCTTCGGCTGAACCGCGGCCAAGCCGTCCTCCAGCAAATGGCCTTTCAGTGCATTCGCCATTCGCCATTCGCCATATGCTAGGCGGGTGGGTGATTGGGGAGCTGGTTTATTTTGCCTGCCCCACGGCGGCTTGACGGCTTGAGGTTCGGGACTCCAAGCGATGGCTTACGGGATAGAAAGGATGAAGGGTGAAGGATGAAGGATGAAGGTGAGGGATTCCAGTCACGGAGTGACTCGGCTACGTTTGGCTACTTCGGGGTTTCGGCGATGTCTTTGAGGTGGCTTTTGCTGATCTTGTTACCTCGCAGGAGCTGGTCGGTGCCGGCGAGGGTGATGCCGTTGCGGCCGGAGCGGAGGATTTCATTCTCGATGAGCGAGTTCTTCGCGGTGCCGGTGGCGATCTGGATGGCATTCCCGGTGGTGTCTTGGATGAGGTTGTTTTCGATGCGGTTCCCCTCGTTGAGGCCGGGCTGCTTGCACCAGCGCCAGAGATTGATGCCGATGCCGCAGTGCCGGATCTCGTTCGCGGTGACGGCGCAGTCATTGGCATCGTTCAGCTCCACGCCGACGGCGCAGCGGGAGATGTGATTGTGCCGGACGATGGCGCGGGTGGTGAAGTGGTCGAGATCGACGGCTTCGTCATTGGTATCCATGAAGGTGCAGTCCTCGACCAAAGGCTCATCGACGGAGTAAAAAGCGGCGCCGCGGCCGAAGCAGTTTTGAATGATGCAGCGGGCGACGGCGATGCCTTTTGCCTTCGGTCCGGTGGGCCCCTTCTCATAGGAGTAGAGCGACTGGACAAAGACGCCGCAGAGCTGGGCATGGCCGCGCACGGGTGGATCGCCCGCCGCCTTGCCGCCATCGAGCGTGAGCTTTTCGATGCGCACACCGTCGCTGGCACCGCGCACCTCGATGAGGTTCGGGGCGTCTTCGTGGCGGATGAAGGTCTTGGCGGGCACGGCAAAGTTCAGCGGCTGCTGGAGCACGAGGGTCTGGCCATCGATGGCCTTCACCACGGCGAGCACATAGGGCTTCGGCTTCTTTGTGAAAGCATCGATCTCCCCGTCGGCCTCGATGTGCAGCCGCATTCCCGGAGCGATGTGCTGCATGGCGGTGGTGAGGATGCGGTCACTGCCTGCGGTGATGTCAGCAGCGGCCTGCGCAAAGGCGAGCGGCGGGAGCTTCAGCACGCAAGTGTCCGCATCGAGACCGATGAGGCGGAGGTTTTTTGCGTCCTTGATGACGAGGCCGCGCGTGATGAGATGCACGCCCGGCGGGATGATCACCTCACCGCCACCGGCCTGGATGGCCTCGTCGATGAAGCGCTGGATTTCTTTTTCCGTGAGGGCGTGGGCATGGGCGAGCGAGAGAAGACAAAGGACGAGGCAGAGACGGCACATGAGGAAGAAACGACGCCACGCACCACCGGCTTGCCAAGGAGAGGGGAATCGAGTTTAATGACGACGTGACTCCAAAGCCTTCCAGCAAGTTTGCGAACGATCCGCTGTTCCTCGAGGTGATGAGGGATGCGCTGGCCATTCAAGACCGATTTTCGCCGGAGCCCGTTTATGCGAAGACAGGAAAAGGCCATCTCAAGAGCGAAGGAGTGGATGAGCTGA
Source organism: Verrucomicrobiaceae bacterium (assembly GCA_031411695.1). Classification (GTDB taxonomy): domain Bacteria; phylum Verrucomicrobiota; class Verrucomicrobiia; order Verrucomicrobiales; family Verrucomicrobiaceae; genus JAIBCL01. The sequence continues at coordinate 10,964 of JANOBO010000303.1, read as the reverse complement.
AGCGCATCAAGGCTGCGAAGGCCGGAGCGGATGCGGCTAAAAAGTGACGTTTTCCTGCCATGAGCGCGACTCGCAGACCGTGGCTGGAGGCATTTACCTGGGAGTTTGTGACGGAACAGAATGCGGTGCTATGCCGCGCCAAGAACGCGCTGCACAAGCCAACATCCGATGGGCACGACGTGACGCGTGACCTTTGGCAGGAAAGACACACGCAAATGCTCACGCTGCATGAGGTGGTGGACCTCTGCCGGCAGTGCCATCGGCTCGCGCCATTTTGTTTCTTCAATGGAAACACCTTTGTGGCACTGGCGCGTGCTGTTGTGGGACGCATTGGCATGCCAGAAGATCAGGCCTTTCTCATCCGCTCCCTCGCCGGTCACATCGTCGCCGGAGTGGCCACTGAGGAAGAGGTGAGGGCGTTCAAGGCGTTCAGCGATTCCTACACGGGCTGAGCTTCCGTTCCCGCAGGGAGAGTTGCCTGAGCAAAGCCGCGCACGGATGACGTACCTGTGCGTCCATGATTTTCCGCCGCAGTCTGCCTTTCGCTTTTTCCCTCGTGCTGCACACCCTGAACGCGCAGGTGGCGCCACGGCTGCAGGAAACTTGGGAGTCTGGCTACACGAAGGATGATGTGAGCGGCGCGCATGTGCTGGGGTGTTGGAAGTTCGATGGTGACGACGCGCTGCGCGATGCCTCGGGAAAGGGGAATGACCTCACGCTGCGTGGCGCACGTGTCGGTGGCGTGGGGAAGTTCGCGGGCGGGCTGGAGTCGTTTCCGGGTTTTCCCATCGCGGACGAAAGTCACAGCGCGCAAACGGGAGCGAAGCCACGGCTGTCGCCGCAGGGCGCGTTCACGATGGAGATGTGGATTCAGGCGAAGGCGGACTTCAAGCCGAAGCTGCGCTGCTTTCTGCTGGATAAAAAGTATGTGGATCAAGCGGACTACCAGTGGACGCTGGGAGAGGCGGACAAGGGCGGCCGGCGGCGAATGACGGTGAGCCTCGGGTTCGGCGCGGAGTCGAGGGTGTTTCACTCGGAGCCGGTGATGTTGGAGGCCGGCGCATGGCATCACGTCGCCTTCACATATGACGCGGCGGGTGAAGGCCGCTTCTTCGCGGACGGACAGGCTGCGGGTGTGGCGCGCCACGCTGGACTCGGCGCGATCACGCCGGGTGTGAAGCCGCTGAGCATCGGGGACAGGCTGGGGAGCAATCACGGCGGCTTTCCCGGATTCATCGATGAGGTGCGCATCTGCGATGGCGTGCTGAACTTTGAGCAAGTGGCGCTGCGCATCGCGACGAGCCGCGCTGTGTGGCGGCGGATGGAGCAGGCAAAGCCGGTCGAGGTGGTGGTGACAAATCTGCGCCGCGTGCCGATGACGGATGCCGCGGTGCATCTGAGCTTCGGCGGTGGCGAGGAAGCCTTCACGATTCCCGCGCTGGCGCCGGGGAAGGACTTCACCGCGAAGTTCACGGTGAACACCGCGCTGAAACCCGGCGGCTATTCGCTCGGCGCGCGGCTGAAGGTTGGCGAATATCAAACGGGGCGGAGCGCGGATTATCAGATCATGCCGCGTCCGGTGGCTGGCGCGATGCCGGTGATCATGTGGGGCGCTGGCTCGGGTGAGATGGCGCGGCTCAAGGACATCGGCTTCACTCACTACATCGGCATTCACCCTGACGTGGGCGACATCTGGGCGCAGGGAAAGGCGGGCGCGCCGGGAAAGCCGGATACGATCGCGGCCACGCGCAAGGCACTGGATGACGCGCTGTCGAACGGTCTAAACGTGATCGCCAGCATCAGCCCCGGTGCGTTTTTGGCGAAGGATGCCAAGCATCTGCGCGTGGACCGCAACGGCGTGCCGTATCCGCGCACGGACATCTGCGCGTCGCTGCCGGAGTTCGCGCCGTTTTTTGAGAACGTGGGACGCAGCGTCTCGAAAGCGTATGGAGACCATCCCGCGTTCGCAGCAGCGCTGATCGACTCGGAAGTGCGGGATGCATCCGCGCCGTCGTTCAATGCGGTGGATGTGGAGAGCTACCGCAAGTTTGCCAACACGGAGATCCCCGCTGAGGTGGTCACGCGCGGCGGCGTGGACTGGACGAAGCTGAAGGACTTCCCAGCGGACCGCGTCGTCGCGGACGATCATCCGATCCTGAAATACTACCGCTGGTTCTGGACGGTGGGTGATGGTTGGAACGCGCTGCACTCCGCGCTGAACAAAGGTGTGAAGAGCGCGGGCCGGCGAGATTTCTTCACATGGTTCGATCCGGCGGTGCGGCAGCCTGCCATCGGCGGTGCAGGGGGCACGGTCGATGTGCTGGGCCACTGGACGTACACCTATCCCGCGCCGCTGAGCATCGGCCTGTGTGCGGATCAATTGGCCGCGATGAGCGCGGCCGGCGGACGGAATCAGCAGGTGATGAAGATGACGCAGCTCATCTGGTATCGCTCGCAGACAGCGCCCGTCGGACAAAAGGCGCCGGGCGACGTGGTGGCGTGGGAGGATCACGATCCGGAGGCCGCGTACATCACCATCGCGCCGATGCATTTGCGCGAAGCATTCTGGACGAAGATCGCGCGGCCCGTGCAGGGCATCATGTATCACGGCTGGGAATCGCTGGTGCAGACGGCGGGCACCAGCGCGTATCGCCACACAAATCCCAACACCGTGCATGTGCTGAAGGAGCTGATCCATGATGTGGTCGTGCCGCTCGGCCCCACGCTCACGCGGCTGGCGGATGAACGGTGCGAGGTGGCATTCCTGGAGAGCTTCACCTCGCAAATGTTCGCGCGGCGCGGCAGCTACGGAAACAACAGCGGCTGGCCGGCTGACGTTTGGCTGGCGCTCCAGCACGCGCATGTGGCGTGCGATGTACTGTTTGAGGAGACGCTGGTGAAGAACGGGCTCAGCGGCCGCAAGGTGCTGGTGATGCCGGAGTGCGATGTGCTCTCCAAGCCCGTGGTCGAGCGCATCCTGGCGTGGCAGAAGAAGGGCGGGAAGATCGTGGCGGACGAGTTCCTTTGTCCCGCGCTCAAGGCGGATGTGACGCTGGCAAGCTTCAAGCGCACGAAGAAGGCCGATGCGGACAAGGCGCGCGTGCTCGAGCTGGCCGTCACGCTCGGCCCGCAGGTCGCGCAGCTCGGCGTGCCGTCAAAGATCACGTGTGACAATCCCGAGATCGTCATCCGCACGCGGCGCCACGGAGACGCGCTGTACGTTTTCGTGGTGAATGACAAGCGTGAGTCCGGCCGCTACGTGGGCCAGCATGGGCTGGTGATGGAAAACGGCCTGCCTTCCAGCGGCCTGCTCTCGCTAAAGCAGGAGCAGGTGAACGTGTACGACCTCACACGCGGCGGCGGCTTCATCGTGCCGAAGCGTGGCGAGGAAGGCAGCGCGAGCTGGCCCGTGAACCTCGGCCCGTGTGATGGGCGCATCTTCATGGTCACGCCGAACCCGCTGCTCGGCATCACCCTCGACGCGCCGGAAACCGCGACACGCGGCAACACCGCCACGATCAAGACCACGATCAGCACCACGCAAAACGCGACGATGAAGGCCATCGTGCCGATGCGCGTGGACATCCACGATGCGAATGGCCGGCCTGCGGAAGGCACTGGCTTTTACGCCGCCGAGAATGGGCTGCTCACCCTCGAGCTAAACATCGCCACCAACGATGATCCCGGCGTGTGGGAGGTGCGAGTGCGCGAGCTGGCGTCAGGGATGGAGGCGGTGAGGTGGATGAGGGTGCGGTGACGAATCACGTAGGCGAGCGCGTCCCGCCTCGCAAAATGCCGCCAACACTCGAGTTCAGGAAACGCCCCCTCACCCCAGCCCTCTCCCGATGGGAGAGGGAGCAAGAAGGCGCTTCCACGAGTGACTGAGACGAAGCGTTGATAGGGCACTCGCGCGTTTTCAGAGCCGACCGGCAGCTCGTCAGGCTCCCTCTTCTTGGGGAGCAGGGCTAGGGTGAAGGTGCTTTGCCTCGGTGATCGTTTGCTCGACGGCATTCCGGCTAGATGGCATCGCTGGTAGTGAAGGTGACGTTGCCGATCTTGGCTTTGGCGAGCGCGTTGAGCACATCGATGACTCGGTCATAGCGCGTGTCGTGCGCGGCCTGCAGGGTGACGAGGATGAGATTCTCCCGTCCGGCCATGCTCTGCCTGAGGCGTGACATCGCGCCGGTCAGTGCTGGCAACGTCTTGCTGCCTTCGGAATCAAACGTCTCATCGTTGATCGCGACCGCGCCATCGTCGTCGATGGTGACAAGGACCTCCTCTGGAACGGTCGGGACGGAATGCGGAGCGCCGGGCAGCGTCATGGCCAGCTCGCGCTCGGTCTTCATCGCGCCCGCCATCACCATGAAGAACAACATGATGACAAACACGACATCGATCATGGGCGCGATCTGGAAACCAATCTGCGGCGAGTCGGAAGGAAGAGTGCGTTTCATGTGACGGGTTTTACCATGGCGGGCCGTGAGGTGTCGAGAGCCAAGTCCGCCGGTCGGGCCTGATGCCAGGCTCATCACAAAGCGTTCAGGGGATCTGGCACCGCGCCGGAGTGCGGTTTGCGGCGCGCGCTGCGCAAAGGCCGAGATTCCTTCTCCTCCGCTTCTGTTTATGCCATGATGCGCGCATGTCCGCAGATCTGATCTCAGCAGCCGAAGCCGTCGCGCTTCACGCGCATGCGCCCTATTCCAAATTCCAAGTCGGCGCGGCACTGCGCACGGAAGAGGGCCGTCTATTCAGCGGGTGCAATGTGGAGAACGCGAGCTACGGGCTCACCATCTGCGCCGAGCGCAACGCCATCTTCCACGCGGTCGCGGAAGAAGGGGAGGGGATGAGAATCGCCGCGCTGGCCGTCGTGTGCATCGGACACGAGTTCCCGCCGTGCGGGGCGTGCCGCCAAGTCATCGCGGAGTTTGCCACTTCGCAGACACGCATTTGGTTTCTCCGGAACGGGTCGCCCGTTTCCATGAGCATCGCCGAGCTGCTGCCGAGCGCGTTTGCGTGAGCCCGGCACACTGCGCTGCATCATTCATCACACCGCGCTGATCTTCGTGAAGGGATTTCCCTCGTTCATGTCGATGCGCTCGGGTCTGCCCTTGTGCGTGTAGATGAGCCGCGTGTGATCGACGCCCATCAAGTGCAGGATGGTGGCGTGCAGATCGTGCACATGAATTTTGTCCTCCACCGCGCGCAGGCCGAGATCGTCGGTGCTGCCGATGGTGGTGCCTGCCTTCACGCCGCCGCCGGCCATCCACATCGTGAAGCCGGTCGGATTGTGGTCGCGGCCATCGCCCTTCTCGCTCATCGGTGTGCGGCCAAACTCACCACCCCAGACGACGAGCGTCTCATCGAGAAGACCGCGCGCCTTCAGGTCGCGCAGCAGTCCGGCCACCGGCTTGTCCTGTTCAGCGCAGTATTTTGTGTGGTTCTCCTCGATCTTCGCGTGCGCGTCCCATTTGCTGCCGCTGCCGTGGTAGAGCTGCACGAAGCGCACGCCGCGCTCGACAAGGCGGCGCGCCAGCAGGCAGTTGCGGCCCATCACCTCAGTCTTCGGATCATCGATGCCGTACAGTTTCTTCGTCGCGTCCGACTCATGCTTCATGTCCACAGCCTCGGGTGCCTCCGACTGCATACGAAACGCCAGCTCATACGCACGGATGCGCGCGTCCAGCTCGCTGTTGTCGGTGCGGCTCGCGTTGAAGCCGCGGTTTAGCTTGCCGAGAAAGCCCAGCTTGTTCTTCTGCCGCGCCTCGCTGATGCCCTTCGGCGTCGCCAGGTTCGAGATCGGCTGCGTGCCGCCCTCGAATTCGACGCCTTGATAGGTGGCCGGCATGAAGCCCGCGCCCCAGTTGCGCACGCCGTTCACCACCGGCGTCTCCGTATCCTTGATCACGACGAAGGCTGGCAGATCCTGGTTCTCCGTGCCCAATCCGTAGTTCACCCACGAGCCCAGCGATGGCCTGCCACCGAAGATCGATCCCGTGTTCATTTGGCACACGCCGCCCGAATGATTGATGCCGTCCGACACACATGAGCGCACCACGCAAAGCTCATCCGCCAGCTGCGCCGTGTGCGGCAGCCAATTCGAGATCCACAGGCCGCTCTCGCCGTGCTGCGCCCACTCGCGCTTGTCTGCCAGCAAGGGTGCGCGGCTCTCCCCCATCGCCGTGATCACGCTGCCGAAACTATCCGGCAACTGCTGCCCGTGCAGTTTCCTCAGCATCGGTTTCGGATCGAACAGATCGATCTGGCTCGGCCCGCCTTCCATGAAGAGAAAGATCACGCTCTTCGCCCTGCCCACGCGGTTCGCCAGCTTGGCGGCCTGCGGATTTCCCGCCTTCCCGCTCGCATCACCAAACGCGCCCATCAGCTTCGTGTCATTCATCAGCGCGGTCAGCGCCAGCGCGCCAAAGCCCGCGCCACCCTTGCGGAGGAAGTCGCGGCGGTTCGTGAGGAGTTCGTGATGATGGACGGCGGTCATGGTGCGTGAGAGTTCAAACGCCACAAGGCGCGCGAAGCTGGCTTTTGGACAAAAAAGTTCCGCACGACGGAGCGAGGCGTCTCGCGTGGCAAGAGGTCCGTAGGCGAGTGCGTCCCGCCTCGCAACATCCAGCTTCGCTCTGGCGCGCTGAACTTCCAACCCATCCCTCCCTCCGCGCGCGCGGCAGGGCCGATGGGTTGCGAGCCGAGGACGGGCTCGCCTACTTTTGGCCGTAATACGCACCCGGCCCGTGTTTGCGGAGGTGGTGCTTGTCGAGGATGTGCTGCGGAATCGTGTGCAGATGAAGGTCGGGGTTCAGCGTCATCGAGCCGAGGGCCATCTGCGCGCACATTTCCAGGGCGATGCTGTTTTTCAGCGAGTCCATCGCGCTCTTGCCGAATGTGAAGGGCGCGTGGTGCAACTGCAGCACCGCCGGCATTTCGAGCGGCTTGAGCCTCAACTCGCGGAGGCGCTCGACGATGGCGACGCCCGTGAAGTGTTCGTAATCCTTGGACACTTCCTCCGGCGTGAGCGCGCGGACGATGGGCACGGTGCCGTAGAAGTGATCGGCATGCGTGGTGCCAAAGCACGGCAGCTCATGCCCGGCCTGCGCAAACATCGTCGCATACGCGCTGTGCGTGTGAGTGATGCCGCCGATCTCCGCAAACTCGCGGTAGAGAACGAGATGCGTCTTGGTGTCGGAGGACGGATGCAGTTTTCCTTCGACCACTTTCCCTTCGAGATCGAGCACGACCATGTCATCCGGGGTGAGCGCGGCGTAATCGACGCCGCTGGGTTTGATGCACCAGAGTCCGCTGGCGCGGTCGATGCCGCTCACGTTTCCCCAAGTGAGCTTCACGAGGCCGGAAGGTTCGAGCGCGCGGTTTGCCTCACACACCTGGGCTTTGAGTTCTTCGAGCATGGCGTGGAATCAGTCCCCCCGACGGTCACGGATGGAAAGCAGCTTCTTCATCACATCATGGAGGTGGCCGTGCCAGCCCTCCATGCCGAAGGCGTCGTGCAGCCTGCGGTAGAGCATGTAAAGCTCGGTGTACCTTTGGTGGTTGTCCGCATCCGGAGTGTATGACTTCTCACGCACCGCCGTCACGCGCGCCTGGATGTCGCTGACGCTGCCGGCACCCGCGGCCGCGGCTCCGAAGATGGCGGCGCCGAGCGCGCACGTCTGCTCGCTGCGGCTCACTTTCATCGGCTTGCCGATCACGTCGGCGTAGATCTGCATGAGCGTTTCGTTTTTGATCGCGAGCCCGCCGGTGTTGATGATCTCATGCACCGGCACGCCGTGTTCCTCCACGCGCTTGATAATCGTCAGCGCGCCGAACGCCGTGGCCTCGATGTAGGCGCGGTAAATCTCGTGCGCCTCGGTGTGCAGCGTCTGGCCGATGATGAGTCCGGTGAGCCGCGCATCGACGAGGATGGTGCGGTTCCCATTGTTCCAATCCAGCGCCATCAGCCCGCTCTGTCCCGGCCGCATCGCAGACAGCGCCTTCTCCATGTTCACGAACTTTTCGCCGACCGTCGCGCCGTACGAATCCGGCACGATGTGATTCACGATCCACAGGAACAAGTCGCCCACAGCGCTCTGGCCCGCCTCGATGCCGAAGAAACCGGGCAGCACGGATCCATCCACGATGCCGCACACGCCGGGGATGTCGGCCAACGCCTTGTCCGCGCGCGCGATCATCAGGTCGCACGTGCTAGTGCCGAGGATTTTCGCCAGCGAGCCTTCCTTGATCCCCGCGCCGACCGCGCCCATGTGCGCGTCAAACGCGCCGACGGCGATTGCAGTCCCCTCCTTCAAGCCCAGCCGCCGCGCCCACTCCGCGCACAGACCGCCAGCGCGTGTGTCGGATGTGTGCGCCTCTTTATAAAGACGGTCTCGGAGCAGCGGCAGATGCGGGTCCAGCTCGGACAGAAACTCCTTGTCAGGCAGACCGCCCCACTCGCTGCTGAACATCGCCTTGTGTCCGGCTGCGCAGACACCGCGCTTGAGCGTGAGCGGATCCGTGTTGCCCGTGAGCACGGCGGGGATCCAATCGCAATGCTCCACGAAACTGAATGCCGCGTTGTAAACACGCGGGTCGGTGCGTTTGATCCGCAGGATTTTGCTCCACCACCATTCCGAGGAATAGATGCCGCCGCACTTCGCCATGATCTGCGGCCGGATGCGATTGCCGAGGCCCGTGATCTCCGCCGCCTCCTCGTGCGCGGTGTGATCCTTCCAAAGCCACACCATGGCATTCAGGCTGTCCTTGAACTCCGGCAGCAATCCGAGTGGCGTGCCGTCGCGGTTCACCGGGATGACGGTGCTGCCCGTCGTGTCGATGCCAATGCCGATGACTTGCTCCACGCTGAAACCGGATACGTTTGCGCTTGCCTGGTCCAATGCGCCGCGCGTCACGGCTTCGAGTCCGTCGAGATAGTCGTGCGGATTCTGCCGCGCGACGTTCGGGTTTCGCGCATCGAGCAGAATGCCTGACTCGCCGCTGGGATAGTTGAAGACCGTGGACCCGATTTCCGCGCCGTCGTCGAGATCGACGAGCAGGGAGCGGCAGGAGTTGGTGCCGTAGTCAATGCCGAGTGCGTAGCGTTTCATAAGTGCGCCCGATTTTCAAACGGGCATCGGCGTGTCCGATAGCACACGGATGATCCTTTGCAAAAGCGGCAACGTGGTGCCATCGGCCCGATTGCACTCAGGTCACGGGCAACGTGGTGCAATCGGCTCGATTGCACTGAGGGGACGGGCAAGCCAGAGGCTTGCTCCACTTTTGGGAAGGTGGTGCAATCGGCTTGATTGCGCTCAGGTCACGGGCAAGCCAGAGGCTTGCTCCACTTTTGCGACGGCTCGCGCTTCGGCTATTAGATGACAGCAGCCTTCCATGCAGAGCAGGGGGATGGTGTCCGATGCGGTGGGTTTGGCGGCCTTTGCCGCCGCGTGGCCGCTCAACGGCTGGGTGGATGACAGAGGCCAGATGATGCGCCTCATGCATCGGGTCTTCGTTTCGCAAAACCTCCCGATCATCTTCAGTGCGGCATCGTCGGTGATCGTGTTTGCAAAGCGATACATCCCCGTCTGCCGTCCCAAAAGGTCGCGCAGTGGAGTGCCGCGCAATCGGCCCTGCTCCTCGGCCAACGCCATCCCGAGCGCAGCCGGATACAGGCAATCCAGCGCCGCCGCCACATCCGCGATGCTCCCGAGCTGGAGCTGCCAACCCTTGGGAAGTGTCGGCGCGCTTTTCAGCGGACGATGCTTTCCCGCGTCGTCGTATCGGGCGATGTCGCGCGCGAGCAGCGGTGATTCGTTTGAAGCGGCCAATGCGCCCGTCGGATCATCGACATGCCGCAACGTGAACGACGCATCCTCATTCCGCGTGATCCGCACCTGCCCGATCACCTCGCGCCCTTCCTCAAGCCAACGGCCCAGCGCCTCCGCAATGCCTCCGCCCGCTGAAGTTGCTCCTTTGGAGGACTCAGGGGAGGGGATCGTTTCGTCTTCGCCTTCAAGCAGAGACTCCAGAGCGCCTAAAGGCTGGACTCTAACAACGAAAGGCGGAACGACAGCGAGTGGACTTGGCACTCCCACGCCGCGCGCTTTTTCAAACTCCTCCACCTGATTCAAAATCACGTCGGCCATCAATGCCTCAGTACCGATCGCGCTGCTGTAGTAGAGTCGGCGGCCATGCAGCTCATGCGGGTTGTGTCGGAAGACATCGCGCTCACTCGCGGCGGCCCCGACCTCGCTCTCAAAGCCGAGCAGCACCGGGATGTCCTGGTAGCTGTGCAGTCCATCGGCGATGAAAAACGGGACAACGATGACATTGGGCGCCGTGGTCAGCGTGTGCCACTCAGACACGAGCGGCGCCTCTTCCATGTAGGCATCGATCACTTCCGCAAAACCTCCGCCGCCCGCGCGAATGAGAGCGACTTGTTTCTCGATCACCTTGCGTGAGTTCTCGTTCAAGTTTGTGCCGTGGCCGACGATCACCAAGCTCGTCTCACCGCGCGGCACGTCGGGGGCGACCTCGTCCGCGCGTTGAAGCAGCAGGCGTGTCATGTTCGGATGGATGCCGACCGGATCGCAGTAATGGATTACGCGGCCATCGCGCTCCGTCGTCGGTCCTGTCAGTCGCAGCTCGCGCGGCAGCACCTGCTGGCAGAAGTAGCCCTCGCTGATGAAGTTCGGCACGATGAAAATCTCGCGGCTCTCCACCATCGCGAACACCTCCGTCATGCTCGGTTCCTCCTTCCAGAACGCGCACACCACCTCCGCAAAAAGGCCGCGCGCGCGGATGTCATCGGCGTGCTGATGTGTGGGCGCGCTGGAGTCGGGATTCACCGTCGAGCCATGGCCGATGATGATGAGAGCTGAGCTGGGTTTCGGGAGTAGCATGAAAGTGGTGCAAGCCGCAGGCTTGCGCTCTTATACGACTGAGTGCAAGCCAGCGGCTTGCAC